>NZ_JBHUEO010000005.1:0-330658 GCF_042680885.1 Siminovitchia sediminis
TAGGTTTTTGGGTGTGTAGTAACTTCAATTATCCTTAGAATTCAGGGGGTGGCAATTTTTTTGCTTATAAAGCCCGCTATAAAGACATTCTATAGCCTATTTAATATAAAAGTTTTGACAATACGCGATAGGAGAGGGGGGTGGAAATATGGGAGTTATTTCTACAGATGAATGGTTGAAAGAAAGTTTTGACAGGCCATTGGAGTTATGTGAAAAATCTTATCCAAACGCGAAAAATCCTGCTCATTTTTACCAATATGCCAGAAAGTTTGGGATGTATAGGCCATCAAGAAAAACGTATGAACTTTTCCTGTCACTAAAAGAGCAAAAGGCATGGGACCATATTCAATCCTTTTATGATCACTATCGGGTTCTGTGGCAAGGGCCGGATGTGAAACTTTATATTTTTCCTGTTGAACCGATTCATCCATTTATAACAGATTTTAAAGGACGCTCAGGGCTGACATTTCCGGATAGTATCTTTTTATTTCTTTCTCCGGTCAAGGACGTAAAGTTATGGGAATCGCTTGTTGTTCACGAATACCATCATGCAGTAAGGATGAACCGTTTTCAAAAGGATCCGAAAGAGTATCATTTGCTGGATTCTCTCGTTTTTGAAGGGCTGGCAGAACAGGCAGTAAGGAAGTATTGCGGCAAAAGTTATAACGCGGAATGGATGGACTCTTTTAGTCGGGACCAGCTGCAGTTTTATTGGAAAAGGTTTTTTGAAAAGCACCTGTATGTCAAAAAAGATCATCCGCTGCATGATGATTTGTTATTTGGCGGAAAAAGAGGCCTGCCTGCTATGACGGGATATGCAATAGGTTCTGAAATTGTTAAAGGCTATAAACCCTTAACTGTACTGAATTCTTTTGAACTTCCCTCTGAAAAATTTCTTTTAGAAAGCAATGCTTTTCTCGATTAAACCTGGCAGGCATCCAATCAAACGGGTCCCTGCTTTCTTTCTGTCATGAGACGACCCCTCTTGAATATATTTATAGTAGACAAGCCTGAAAAGAAGTGAGTATTTGTTAACCGGGGGAACGCCATGCTGTTTAGAGCCGCCGTTTATTTAATTGGATTTGGACTGGCAATGGTTGGCGGGATCAATATCATCGCCTACTTAAACCTCTTGCCAATGGGGTATAGTTACTCGCAATATTTGATGTTTATAGGCAGGCGTCCTGAATGCTACTTATTTCCTGCCGGTCTCATCATTATCTGGTTTTCCATCTATGGTTTTCACTCCGGAGACGATCCTCCTTCCCGATGATGGATTTACAGGAATAAATTAACTCCAGCCTGCCCATACTGAAAAACAAATAGTTATGAAGTGAGGGGTTAAGGATGCTATATCTTCATGATGTATGGGTCAACTGGTTTGAAGGGGAAGAAAATGGATACAACGTTTGTCATTTTCATGAGTGGAGAAGAGGAGAAGATGTGATTGAGCTTCTTGATCAGGTACCACTTTTGTACATCGAGCATCAGTTATTTGATATGATTGAAAACGATATGACAGATCTCCCCCAAGAATTGTTAAATGACATTTGCAAAAAGGCTTATTTACGAAAAAACCATGAACGGATCGCATTGGAATATTGTTTCGTCGTTACAGATGGACAAGGGATCATGGCAGTGGATACGATGGGATATTCGATACCGCTTAGAAAAAGCAGGCTTATTCCCCGCCAGGAGCAGCTTGTTTTTGAGATGATTGAGGGAAATGAACAGGTAAAGTATATATTCAATCAGGAAAACAGGAAAAAAGAATATCACATTTTATCACCTGACCCAGTCTTAATGCGAGGCTTGACAAGAAGAGAACGCCATTTAAAGCAACTTCTTTTTATGGCGCTGGACCAGCTTTTTCACTCGAAAAATACGGCAGAAATCAGGTATTGGTATACAGAATGGGCTCCTCATTTGTATTCGGATATCCAAATGATGGACTTTGACAGCGTTTGGAACCATTTATATGAAGAAATAAAATATGGCTGGTCGGAAAAACATCAATTAATATGTGAGAATATGGTAAAAGGCCAGCCGTTTTTTGAAAAACTCTGGGAAATGGAGTATGATTCAAAGGTCAATTAAAAATTCCCCTTTTCAAAAGGGGAATTTTTTTTAGATTGACCTTCACAAATATTATGATCTTTTTCTGCCAAGTCCCATGGCATTTTCCATTTTTTTGAGCATCCGATTGGCTTTTTTACTTGCTTTTTCGGCACCTTCATCCAAAATGTCATCGAGCTCTTTGGAATCAACCAACTGGTAATATCTTTCCTGAATGGGACTCAAAGCTTTTACAACGACTTCTGCCAAATCTGCCTTGAAATCTCCGTATCCTTTTCCATCATATTCCTTTTCAAGCTCCTCAATGGACTTGCCCCCGAGGATGGAATAAATCGAGAGAAGATTAGAGACACCAGGCTTTTGATCCCGGTTAAACTTGATGATACCCTCAGAGTCTGTAACTGCGCTTTTTATCTTCTTCTCAATTTGCTTAGGTGTGTCAAGCAAGGTGATAAATGCCTTTTGATTGGAATCAGATTTACTCATTTTTTTCGTCGGTTCCTGCAGAGACATAATTCTGGCACCGACTTTAGGGATTCTGGCTTCCGGAATGGTAAAAATATCATTGTATTTTCGATTAAATCTTTCTGCAAGGTCCCGGGTAAGTTCCAAGTGCTGTTTCTGGTCTTCGCCAACGGGAACCATATCTGTATCATATAAAAGAATATCTGCGGCCATTAAAGGCGGATACGTTAACAGTCCTGCAGAAACAGCTTCTTTCCCCTGGGATTTATCCTTAAACTGTGTCATCCTTTCAAGTTCTCCGATATAAGCGATACATTGAAGCATCCAACTGGCCTGGGCATGTGCCGGGACTTCAGATTGGATAAATAGAGTGGCTTTCTTTGGGTCCAGACCTGCAGCTACATATAACGCGGCCAGGCCCTTTATATTTTTGCGGAGTTCCAGCCGGTCCTGCGGGACTGTGATGGCATGCTGGTCAACAACGCAAAAATAGCAGTCATAATCCTCCTGTAACTCAATAAATTGTTTGATGGCTCCTACATAGTTTCCCAGTGTAATCACACCACTGGGCTGAATACCAGAAAAAATTGTTTCCATATGATGAATCCTCCTACAGTATTGGGCGCAAAGCTTTTGTCGAGCTTTACAAAGCACCTATAAATGTTTGGTCATCGCGGCCAAGCCCCAACGGTCCAACGTTCCATAAAACCTTCAGGTGGAAAAAACCATTCGTCCCGGGCAAACCTGTGACGAATGGTTAAAGTTTGGACCGCCGAAGTAATTTTTTGGTGAAATATGTAAAAATACTGAACTATACTGCTTAATCTATGACATCATTATAAAGGTTAAACGCTTGACAATCAAGCAACTGCAGTGTTTCCCGGGCTTTTGGTATAAACGGGCAGTAAAAACAATCGTTTCTTTATCAAGCAAATATTGCTAAAATAGGTATGAATTAACGTACGGAGCATAAGGGCTTTTTACAAAAGGAGAGAACTAGTTTTGACTTTTAGAAAATTATTGGCCGTTGCCGGGGTGATGGGGATAATGTCATTAACCGCCCATCCGGTATTGGCTGAGGAAAACCTTTCCGTCCACTCTCATTCTGCAAGAGAAAGTGCAATGGCTTTGAAACCATTGCCCGTAGACTCGCCTCGTTTTGTATACGATTCAGGCCTGAATTTCGAGTACCCAGATGCGGTTAGAGGAATTTATGTAACCGGACATTCAGCTGGAGGAAGCAGGTTTGATGAACTGATGGACTTGGTTGATTCAACAGATTTAAATGCCATGGTCATCGATGTGAAAGATGACTGGGGTAACGTGACGTTTAAAGGTAAACAGGATTCTTCCTTTGCAGAAATTGGGAAAAGTTACATTCAGGATCCCAGGGCCTTGCTTGAAAAAATGGAAGAGAAACAAGTTTATCCTATTGCTAGAGTAGTAGTTTTCAAAGATTCCATTCTTGCAAAAGAAGAACCGGAGCTTTCTTTTAAGGATGACGGTAAAGTGTGGGCCAATGGGCGAGGAGAATCTTTCGTCAATCCATTTTTAAAGGAAGTATGGGATTACAACGTAAATATAGCCATAGAAGCAGCGAAGCTGGGTTTCCAAGAAATTCAATTTGATTATGTACGGTTTCCTGAAGGATTTGAAAATCGTGACGATCAATTGGAATACGGAATGGGCGAGTATAAAGATTTGGAAGAGGATAATGTACAAAAAAGGGTACATGCTGTGACTGACTTTGTTGCCTATGCACGCGAAAAATTAAAACCTTACGGAGTCAAAGTATCTGTCGACATATTTGGTTATACGGCTACGCTTCCCGAAGCTCCCGGGATCGGACAAAACTTCAGCAAAATCTCGGAGAACGTAGATGTCATATCCTCCATGATCTATCCAAGCCACTGGACTGGCTACTTTGGTATTGAAAAACCGGATTTGGAACCTTATAAGCTTGTCCGCGAATATGCGAAAGTGGAAAACAAGAAGCTGGCTGAATTAAAAGATCCGCCTATTTCCAGGCCTTGGCTTCAGGATTTCACTGCCTCTTACTTGGGGAGCGGTAACTACCAGGTATATGGAAAAGCTGAAGTAGAAGCACAAATCAAAGCACTCCATGACTCGGGCATACACGAGTATTTGCTTTGGAACGCCGGAAACACATACTCCAAAGGAGTAGACTATACGCCGGACAAAGAATAAGATGCGTTTATGCATGGAAATGTTTTGACTGGATACAGTAAGAAATAGAAAAAATGTAAGGAGGGTGTTTTAACCCTCTTTAAAAGGGTAAAATATAGCAGAAGATCTATTGTAACAGTTCCTTTGAAAGGAGGAATACAGATCGTAAAAATTCCAAAAATAACTATTCAATCAGCCGAAAATAGTGTATAATACATAATAGAAAGTGTTTAATAATAATCATTTTAAATAACTATTTTTTTATATATGTATTCACAAAGTTCTTTACAGAATTTAAATATAAAATGGGAGTGTTTCATTATATGGTCACATTATACACTTCACCAAGCTGCACATCATGCAGAAAAGCTAGAACATGGCTGGAAGAACAGAATATACCATACAAAGAACGCAACATCTTTTCCGAGCCATTAACCCTAGAAGAAATTAAAGAAATTTTAAGGATGACGGAGGACGGAACAGACGAAATAATTTCAACGCGTTCAAAAGTATTCCAAAAGCTGAATATCGATTTGGACTCCCTTCCGCTTCAGCAACTGTTTGATATTATTCAGAAGAATCCGGGACTGCTTCGCCGGCCGATTATTCTCGATGAAAAACGTCTGCAGGTAGGTTATAATGAGGATGAAATCAGACGTTTCTTACCGCGGAAAGTCAGAACGTATCAGCTTCGCGAAGCTCAAAAGATGGTCAATTAAATTGATGCCTTTAAAAACCTTCATGCTCTGGATCAGATGTATGGAGGTTTTTTTGCTAAATACAAAAAAGACCATTTATGGTTTAAAGATCAAATGGCATTTAGCCGGCTTAGCTATTTTAACGGTGTTCAGTTGAATTTTTTGAAAAATCCCTTGATTTTACTGCATATATTAGTTACGATAGGCGCAACATTGTTGATAGGCATATGATGGTTTATGAAATGGGGATAAATAATGTTTCCCTTTTTGCGCGGTTTATCATAAAATAAGGAGTACAAGGGGAAGAAAAATAATCATTTATACTTTGCACCTTGCCGGGATAATTATCCCTTCAACACGCCACCCTACAAAAGAAGGGAGAGTTGTTTTGTGGAGATCGAGCGTATTAACGAAAATACAGTAAAATTTTACATTTCGTATGTCGATATAGAAGAAAGAGGCTTTGACCGTGAAGAAATTTGGTACAGCCGCGAAAAAAGTGAAGAGCTCTTTTGGGAAATGATGGACGAAATTCATCATGAAGAAGAATTTGTGCCGGAAGGTCCGCTGTGGATTCAAGTTCAGGCACTTGACAAAGGCCTGGAAGTGTTGGTCACTAAAGCGCAATTGTCCAAAGATGGACAAAGGTTTGAATTGCCGATCCCTGACGAAAGGCTGAAAGATCTTCCAATAGATGAAAGAATTGAGGAATTTCTTGACAATCATCTTCAGTTTAACCATGATGAAAGACAAGAAGATGACTTGCTTGAATTTGTCTTGTTGTTTAATGATTTTGAAGATATCCTTGATCTTTCTAAAAGGCAGGGCCTGGATGAGATCCACACGAAGCTTTTCTCGTATGAAAACAAATATTATTTATACGTGAAATTCATGGATGATTTTTCAGACGAAGACCAAATGGAAGATGTATTAAGCATTCTTCTGGAATACGGCCATGAATCCTCTTTGACCATTCACCGTCTGGAGGAGTATGGGAAAACAATTATTGACCAGGACGTGTTCCACACATTAAGTGAATACTTCGCTTAAAAAAACCGATTTCTTATGGAATCGGTTTTTTTATGTTTCAGTGGGTTTGTCAAACGATATAGGTATGATTTTGTGTAAAATCCAGTTCCGATCGACAAAATGCCCTGGTAAGCCCTGTACATAAAGCACTGGTGTATACGATGCTGCATATAGCACCGGCCATGCTCGGGTGGTCCACCCTGTACAGCTGGTTTGTGTCCTGGATAGCTATAGGATGAACCCAATCGAGTAGTGGAGTGTGAAAAATGAAAAGCGAAAAGCAAAGCCCGCAGATCAATTCAATCAAGATGTAGAAATCCGAAGACAAAACTTAAAAAGGAAGTTGAAAGCAGTGGGTTGGCTTCAGGTGGTGGGTCAGGTAGTGAAGCAAATTTACTTTCTCAGCTTTATTCAATAAGTGACAACCCTGCTGAATCCTTAGGAGAAAAAACGTTGCTGACAGGAACGTGGATACAGGCAGCCGGGCAAGTTCTAGAGGCGCTGGGAGTACCTAAAGAAGTTGCAAAAGACAATATTGAAATAATCATTGATGGACAGAGACTCGCCATAACAGGAGACATCTTACAGGGTGCCGGTGCTTTAATTGCAGCTGCTGGTGGAACTGAAGTATTTTATGAGGAGTATACTACGAATGTACCAGACTTTATACCTTAAGGAAGGATCTATTCCAGTACATTTTTTTCCATTAATAATAAAGGCAGCCCCCGCTGACAGAACATATTTTTGTCTACCGCTGCCATAGGAATTGCGTGGGTCCAAGCGTGCAATCAGCATTATTGGATGAGCAAAAACAAAATGGTCATATTACAAGATCGGGGAGAGGGTTCCTCGCTCTGTTTTCTGGTTCCTGGAATGTGATTTAAAAGTCACAGCAGTTGTACAAGTTGGGTTCTGTTTCGGACATTATATTTTTGATAAATATTTTGCAGATGCTTTTTAACTGTATTGGCAGATATGAATAGCCGATCGGCAATCCCTTGATTTGTGTATCCCTCTTTTACTAATTTGGCCACTTCGGCTTCGCGTTTTGACAGAAGAGGATAGATATGATCCAGTCTTAACTGATGAAGTAAACAAGAGGTGATGATATCGGACAAATACTGAAGGCGCAGGCAATCCTTTTTAGAAAAGGGTCTTTTGCCTATTTTTTGTGGAATTCTAATTATACCAATCATCGTACCTTTATAGGTTAATGCCAGTACCAACTCATCGAAATATCCATAAGAGTCCATAAATTGATAGTAGGGGGACTGTAAATATAATTCAGTATCAATTATATCCGCTAATCGAATAGCTTTTTTCCTTTGATAAAGGTCAAAGTTTTTTTGGGGGTGCAAAAAGTCGTATTGATAATATTTCTCCTGATAATCAAAAAGGGCTTGTTCACATAGAAGATAAGCTTCAGGATCCTGTAAATGACCAGATCTGTCGACATGCCAAAAGATTGCTTCATCATAACCAAAATATACAGAAAGGTTTTCCAGAATGGCTGTACGAATGCTGCATGCAGGCTTTGCAATTTGAGCTGAAAATTGTAGCATCTGCTCGTATTCAGCAATCGTTAGGATCATACTTACCGCCAGCTCCTTCACTTTTATAGTAGTTTCAATTCTATTAAACTATTGTAAAAATTACAAAAAATAATACTTTTGGGTAATAGTAAACGTGGAAATTATACCTTTTAATAAAAGATGACTAATGGATTTGGAGGGGATCAATTTGGAGAAAAAAACCGGATTTATTTGCGATGAAAGTTATTTTTGGCATAATACTGGAAATGGTGCTTTATTTATGCCGCCAGGCGGATATATTGAGAGTGATATCCATGGAGAAAATCCCGCTACTAAAAGAAGGTTTAAAAACTTGCTTGAACGCAGCGGTCTCATGAAACAATTAATTCAAATAGCTCCCCGTTCTGCTACAGTAGAAGAGATTAAATATTATCATACTGAAGAATACATCCATAGAGTCAAAGAATTAAGCGATGCCGGATTTGGAGATGCAGGTGAGCTGGCAATTGTAGGAAAGGAATCCTACGAGATTGCTCTTCTGTCAGCAGGAGGAGCCATCACAGCTGTTGAATCGGTTGTCAAAGGGGAAGTGGATAATGCTTATGCCTTAACAAGGCCACCGGGCCACCACGCAGAGGCTGATTTAGGGATGGGATTCTGTCTGTTTAACAATGTGGCCATTGCAGCTAAGTATGCCCGTAAAGAATTGGGGATTCAAAAGGTCATGATATTGGACTGGGATGTACATCATGGGAATGGAACAGAATCTGCTTTTTATGATGATCCAAACGTTTTGTTTATTTCTCTCCATCAAGAGAGATTATATCCAGCCGGACGCGGAAGGGCAGAAGATGTAGGGAAAGGAAAGGGAACAGGGAAAAATGTAAATATTCCGCTTCCGGCCGGGACTGGGAATGCCGGCTATATGTATGCGATGAGGGAGATTGTACAACCCGTAGCAGAGCAATTCAAGCCAGAATTAATCATAATTTCTGCAGGTCAGGACCCCGGAATGTTTGATCCTCTTGCACGTATGATGATAAATGCGGACGGTTTCAGACAAATGGCCCGCTTTATGGTGGACTTGGCGGATGAACTTTGTGATGGGAAAATTGTAGCTTGTCACGAGGGAGGATACAGTACTGCGTACGTTCCTTTCTGTTCTTTGGCCATCGTTGAAGAAATGTGCGGACACCGAACAGATGTGGAAGACCCATTTGCGGAAGGGTTTAAAGATCTTCCAATTGAAGAATTATATGATATTCAGCGCGAATTTGTAAATAAAGTAAAGGACATACAATCAGCTTATTGGAATTTCAGCGTGAAAGTATAGAGCAAAGGAGAAAGCCCTCCCGGTAGCATTTTAACTGGGAGGGTTTTAATGCTGGCCTATTCACTGATACAAGAGAGTTTAAGGAGGACAAACAGCGATGATGAAGAATATAGTACATTAGAAAGGAGTGGTGTTTTGTTAACTGCATATACAAAAGAAGGTGAATTAGTTACTCTGATTGGCGCTGCCCGTGAGCAAATTCTTCAGTCTAGAGAAAAAGAAACATTTTTTTGCCCCATTTGCGAGGAGCCGCTTATCTTAAAAGCAGGCCACGTAAGAATTCCTCATTTTTCCCACCGGCGATTTTCCCCATGTACGTATGTCTCTACTGAACCTGAGAGCCGCAAGCACCTGAAAGGAAAGCAGGATCTTTATGAATGGTGCAAATCTCATCAGCTGCCTGTATTACTGGAGCATTATTTGCCGGAGATTAAGCAGCGTCCGGATTTGCTTGTCCGAACAGAGGACCGTACGTACGCCATTGAGTTTCAATGTACGCCTATTCCGGTAAAATCAGTGGCAAAGCGAACTTCCCGTTATCTTTCAGCAGGAATCACTCCTGTCTGGATCCTAGGGGGAATGCCTTATCATAAAAAAAGGAACAACCAAACTTTCGAATGGAATGAATATTACTGGTCTTTATCTGTCAAATATGATCAAAATATCCTCCTGGCAGGATATGAGCCTGATCATGAAATTTTTTCTTTATTAACCCGCGTAACCCCTTACACCCCAAGGAAAGTATTTGGCCGATTAAGGCAATGGCCCATCTCTCAAGTTGACTTCCCTTTCTGCCACTTCAGAGACAGCTCTGATATTCCATTGAAAAACTGGCTTGCTGAAAAACGGAATTGGATGCAGCAAAAGGTTCGTTATGGAAACTTGGCAAGAGACCCCTTCCTGGAGGCAGTGTATACAAATAAGAAAAATCCCTTCCTGTTGTCACCCGTTATCGGTATTCCTGTTTTTTATATGGAAAGTTTTATTTCCCATCCGGTTGAATGGCAGTTTTTTATATGGGCTGATTGTCTAAAACAAATAAACTTAAACAAAAATATTTCACTCAAGTATATTACTTATAAGCTTCAAACTAGAATAAAAAAAGGAGAACTGTCTCTAAGAATCCTTCCCATGCATGAAAGAGATCAGTGGAAAAAAGCAATTGCTCACTATTTTCAATTACTTGAACAACTGTTTTATTTTCAACAAGCAGGGAAAGACTTATATAGAAGTTCAGCGCCTTTTCCGTGGCCATCCCATGTGGATCAAACAGGTCGCATGGAAGCAGATCTATTTACGGCATTAGCGAAAATTCAGGACAAATGTCTGGCAGGATTTTCTATTCAGTAATAGAATATGTAAGATATATGCAAATGGGATCATGACAACGAATGGAGGATGCGAAATGAGCCAGGATTCAAATGTAAAAACTCTTCCCGGCCGATCTGAGGTGAAAGAAGAACTGACGTGGAGGCTGGAAGATATTTTTCAGACTGATGAAGAGTGGGAACAGGAATACAGTTCCATTCAGAAGGCCATTCCCGAGGGTGAAAAATATAAGGGCACGCTTCATGAAAGTGCAGAAACATTATATAACGCTTTACAATTTCAATCTCAGCTTTCTGAACGATTGGGTAAACTTTATACATATGCACATATGCGTTATGACCAGGATACGGCCAATTCGCATTACCAAGGGTTAAATGCACGTGCTGAATCGCTGTATTCACAGTTTGGAAGTGTTTTTTCTTATATTGTTCCAGAAATTCTGGCAATGGACGAAAGCAAGCTGAAAGGCTTTTTGGAAGAGAACGTGGATTTACAGCTTTACGAGCACGCATTGGATGAAATTAACCGGCAGCGCGGACATGTGTTAAGTGCAGAACAAGAGGCATTGCTTGCCGAGGCTTCTGAAGTTCTTCGTTCATCCAGCAATACATTTGGCATGTTAAATAATGCGGATCTTGTGTTTCCGGTGATAAAAGATGAAGAGGGGAACGACGTACAGCTGTCACATGGAAATTATATTCGGTTTTTGGAAAGTCAGGACCGCCGTGTACGGGAAGAAGCGTTTAAAAATGTATATGATACATATGGGAAATTTGCCAATACATTTGCCAGCACGTTAAGCGGAACGATTAAAAAGGATAATTTCTATGCGAAGGCAAGAAATTATAAATCAGCCAGGCATGCGGCTTTATCAGGGAATAATATTCCGGAGAGTGTCTATGACAACCTGGTTTCCACCATTAATCATAACCTGCACCTTCTTCAGCGGTATGTCGGTTTGAGGAAGAAAGTTCTTCAGCTGGATGAACTGCATATGTATGATCTGTATGTTCCGCTTGTAAAAGATGTAGATATGGAAATCAAGTATGAAGAAGCGAAGGAAATCCTGTTGGAAGGTTTAAAGCCGCTCGGTGATGAATATATCAAAATTCTGAAAGAAGGTTTTGACAACCGCTGGGTTGATGTTGTGGAGAACAAAGGCAAACGGAGCGGAGCCTATTCTTCAGGTGCATACGGAACCAATCCGTATATTTTGATGAACTGGCAGGACAATGTAAATAATTTATTTACATTGGCACATGAATTTGGGCACAGTGTACACAGCTACTATACCCGTAAATATCAGCCTTACCCCTATGGAAATTATTCCATCTTTGTTGCAGAAGTTGCTTCTACCTGCAATGAAGCTTTATTGGGAGATTATTTGCAGAAAACAACCGATGATAAGCTGAAACGGATGTATTTGATTAATCACGATTTAGAAGGATTTCGCGGGACCGTATTCAGGCAGACAATGTTTGCCGAATTTGAACACCTCATTCATCAAAAAGCGCAAAACGGTGAGGCGTTGACACCAGATCTCCTTACACGGCAATATTACGAGCTGAACAGGAAATATTTCGGAGAAGAACACCTTCATATCGATGAAGAGATCGGACTGGAATGGTCCAGAATTCCTCATTTTTATTACAATTATTATGTATACCAATACGCAACAGGTTTCAGTGCCGCTACTGCTTTAAGCCAGCAAATCCTTAATGAAGGGGAAGAAGCTGTAAAACGGTATCTGCAGTTCCTGCAGGCAGGTAGCTCAGATTATCCGATTGAGGTATTGAAAAAAGCAGGGGTTGATATGACATCCGCTGCTCCCATCGAAGCAGCCTGCCGAGTATTTGAAGAAAAGCTGGATGAAATGGAAAAGCTTTTAAATGAAATGTAAAAATAGTGAAAGAGCCGGCTAACGTGGCCGGCTTTTGTTTTTCCGTAAGGCCTTATGAAAAAAGGGAGGGAGGGCTACCTTCCGTTTCTAAGCTTTTGCCGGATTCTCCTAAAAACTCCAGGGGTTCCGGTATGCCATTCTGTTCGATAGGGGGCCCCCGAGTTGCTGAGATGCCCTCGTGTTGCGTAAGGTTTCTCTCAAAAATGCCCCCGAGTTTTCGAAACCACGTCATCTTCGGTTGGTTTCTTTACGAAACACTCCTGAGCTTTGAAAGAACATCCAGTTCGGAGGGATTTACCTACGAACACCTTAAAATTTTGACAAGGAGGCTATTTTACCGTAAGGATCCCGCAAAGCCCAAAGTCCCCAATCCAGAAGCTTGAAGGCTTTCCGCCCGTACTCCAAATAAAAAATTGCAGCCCGAGTGCTGCCGCAAATGCATCCGTACGCCTAATGAAATCCTCTGAACTTATTCCGGCTATTCAAAAGAGAAATGAAAATGAGTATGGATAGGAATAACAAAGGGGCTGTAATATAAATGGGGATTAACTGCATGAGTCCAAGCATATTTATATAAAAGCTAAAGATGAAAAAAAGGATGATGAAGATCATCAGGATTTTCCGCATGCTGCTTTACCCTCCTTTTCATATGCCTGCTTTAGATGGTTATGCAGGAGCCCCTTTTTTATGAACAAAAAAAAGAAAGGCAGGGAACCTTTCTTTACTAAAATGAGCCGCATCTCCAAAATGAACCATTGACTGTCTGAACTTTTTCCACCTTTTGCTGAAGTTGAAGTTTCTTCAATTTCCTTTCCATTTGCTGGTATGAGACGTCATATATAATAGACAGCTCATGAGTTGAAACAATGGTTTGACCGGAAAGATATTTTTCCAATGGAGGAATTTTGATCGGATGAGCAATACCATCCAGCATTTCCTTTAAAATTTGAACATAGATGGAATATGAATAAAGGCCAGTAATTTTCAATCCTTCATCCTCAATATGTTCGTTGAAAAATACCATGGCCGGCATTTCCGTTACATCCATTTCAGATGAAATTCTGATATCGCATTGGAAAGCTCTCGCAGCACTTGATGAATAGATGTCCCGGATAAATTCTTTGATGTCCAGTCCTGCTCTATAGGCGCATTCTTCTAACGTATTAATATCCGTTATATTTGCCTGTTCAGCAAACAGCATTTCCTGCAATCTGTGTAAGAAGCGGTTCCCGGCTTTTTTTCCCTGCAGTTCGGCAGCTTTGATGCTGATCGCAGCTAAATGGGGTACAACTTCGCCGGGCTCCGGAAGTTTTCCGGCAGCTTTCTGGCGTTTATACTTTTTGCCGCTGTTCAATACAGTAAGATCCCCGCAAAGCACATGTTTCAACGTGAAATATTCACCGTATTGAAGTTCCAGTTTCTTTATTATAGGCATGAGCAGCCAGCATTCTTCGCAAAATGGATCTATAAAAACATAGATTTCAAGCGGTTTATTCCGAATATTACTGGATTTAAGCAATTTCTGCTCTTTCCATTCCATCACAGTGCGTCACCCTGCGTATTTTCATCAGGTGTGTTGATCATATGGTTGGCTGTCATGGCAAGCCTGGAATAAAAAAAATCCCGAAAAGAGGGTTCAAGTTCAACTTCATCCATGGCATCACTCATGCAGCTTAACCAAGCTTTAGCTCGAAGTGGAGTAATTTCATGGGGTAAATGCCGTGCCCGCATCATAGGATGTCCATGTTCTTGTGTATATAAAGGAGGTCCCCCCAAGAATTGAGTGAGAAACTGTTTTTGCTTTCTGGCTACTTCTGATAAGTCATCAGGAAATATAGGAATTAAGTCGGGATGATTGCCAACCCGTTTATAAAAGGCATCCACAAGGGAGGATAGCTTTTCTTCTCCAATTGCGTCATACGGCGTCAATCTCTTTTCAACCATATGAATCGCTCCTTTTTCTAAAATAGTAAGTACATTGTATCAACGCCTATAAAATAACACAACCAAATCGCATTACAGCGATTGTTTCAAAAAAGACTGCCCCCAAAGCAGATAGATGCTTCCTGGACAGTCCTTGCAATAAAGCTTTATTTCAATGGTAAGTTGCATTTTTCATTGGTTAGCTGTTAAACGTATCCGTTACTCTTCTGACATAATTTTGAGTTTCTTTAAAAGGAGGAATGCCACCATATTTGTCAACATTGCCGGGCCCTGCATTATAGGCTGCAAGAGCCAACTTGAGGTTGCCATGATACTTATCAAGCATGCTGCGCAAGTATTTGCTTCCTCCCATGACATTTTGTTCCGGATCCATAATATCTGTGACACCCAAACCGCGTGCTGTGGCAGGCATGAGCTGCATTAAACCGGAGGCCCCCGCTTTACTGACTACTTTAGGGTCAAAGTTTGATTCATGGCGAATGACAGACTTTATTAATTTTGCGGGGAGGTTGTATGTATCCGCAGCACGCTGAATAATTTGTTCCAAGGATCCATGTTGATGTAATGGGGCCGCGTTATTGGTTTTTTTTATGGGAACTGTTTTTTCTGCAGGCTGTTGGAACGTATTCTGAAAAACCAATCCGAGTGTATTGAGCTGATCTGCCGCTTCTTTCATCGTCCCCAAATGGTTGGCTGTAATCAGCTCCTGAAGCAAGGATGCAAACGGTGGAGTGCCCGATACCATTCCGGGGTTTGCGGGCCGGCTGGAAAAGCTTTGAAGAGACTGCAATTCAAGCAAAGTTTTAATATGGCCTAATGTATTCATACAGATCCCTCCCTTTTTGCATGAAAAAACCTCTTAATTTTATTATCGGATTCCTTCCTGGGAATGTTAAGTTTATATAAAAGTTCATAAAAATCTTTTTCTCCCTGAAAGGCATTTGATTCATCGACTTCATACTCAATTTCAAAATCTTCCTTATGTAAATAAGTATTATGGTCGAACATCAGCCATCCATTTTTATAGCGGGCCTGGGATCGTTCCGTTTGAAGCATCCCCTGATATTCGATCGAGGTAAAGGATGTCTGCATCAAAGTTAATTCTTCCCTGACCTCACCTTGTGGCACTCCCTTTCCTGCCAGCATGGAAGAGGCTTCTTGGGGGGAGATGGACTGATTAATTTCCAGGTTTCCTACAGGGGCTGCTTTCTTTAATGTAAGCTCGCAGCTGCCTTCTTTTTCTCTGATCCTCAGCGCAGCTTGCTGCATCCCAAGTGAGAGGTTTTTTGTATCAAAATAGTAGTTTTTTTGAGTAATAAAATCATTTTTTCTAACCTGAAAGTATTGTAAAAGGACGTCGAAATCCTCTTTATTAACCATATTTTTAAATTCTACTTCAATATTTCTGCTCAATTTTGTTCTTCCTTTCTAACGCCATAAGTTTATTATCGCTTTTTTGAGTACTTTGTTCAATGTATGTCTGCTTACTTTTATGCTAAAATGGGTTCGTATAAGAGCCTGAGCTCAAGCAAGATCATAGAGGTGAATGACGTTTTGGATCATTGGGATCAATTTTTAGCACCATATAAACAGGCTGTGGAAGAATTAAAAGTGAAGTTGAAAGGATTGAGAGGCCAATTTGCCAATCAGCGATTTCACTCGCCTATTGAATTTGTAACTGGCCGGGTGAAACCAGTAGCAAGCATCTTAGTAAAAGCAAATTTGAAAAATATTTCGATGGATAAATTAGAGAGGGAAATTCAAGATATTGCCGGACTCAGAATTATGTGCCAGTTTGTGGATGATATCCAGACTGTCGTTCAGCTTCTTAGAAATAGAAATGATTTTCGTATCGTAGAAGAGCGGAACTACATTCATCATAAAAAGCCGAGCGGCTACCGCTCCTATCATGTGGTTATAGAATATCCCGTACAGATGGTGGATGGTGAAAAGAAAATTCTGGCAGAAATTCAAATCCGGACGCTTGCTATGAATTTTTGGGCCACCATTGAACATTCTCTCAACTACAAGTATCACGGACAAATACCTGATGAAATTAAAAAAAGATTGCAGGCAGCTGCAGAAGCAGCCTTTCATCTGGATGAACAAATGTCTGAGATTAAAGATGAAATTCAAGAAGCTCAAGTTTATTTTAAGAAAAACAGAGAAACCAGTGAATGAACAGATGGGAACTTAATATGGCTGACAGAAAGGGTGCACAGGATGAGGTTTTCAGTGCTTTCTAAAGGAGATTCGACTTCCAATGCGTTAATGCAGAGAATCATTACCTATTTGCAGGATTTTGAATTGATTTACGATGAGGAAGAACCTGATATTGTTATTTCTGTTGGTGGTGATGGCACGATTTTGTATGCATTTCACCGCTACAGCTCAAGGTTGGATAAAGTCGCTTTTGTCGGGGTACATACGGGCCATTTGGGATTTTATGCCGACTGGCTGCCCGATGAAATTGAAAAACTGGTAATTGCCATTGCAAAAACACCATACCAGGTTGTTGAATACCCATTGCTTGAAGTAACCATCCGCTACAGAAACGGCGGAAAAGAATCGAAATATCTCGGTATGAATGAGTCAACTGTTAAGAGCACTGTCGGTACGTTTGTAATGGATGTGGAAATTAGAGGAGAACATTTTGAACGCTTTAGGGGAGACGGTCTCTGTGTGTCCACGCCATCCGGAAGTACGGCTTATAACAAAGCTTTGGGAGGAGCGATTATTCATCCCGCCATCCATGCCATTCAACTTGCTGAGATGGCTTCTATCAACAATAAGGTGTTCCGAACGATTGGTTCTCCGCTCATTTTGCCTGCTCATCATACCCTTACGCTAAAACCGGTATATGTGCATGATTTTCATGTGACCATTGATCATATTAATGTGATGCATCGTGATGTGAAATCCATCCAGTTCCGGGTTGCAGACGAAGTTGTACGATTTGCACGTTTCCGGCCGTTTCCATTTTGGAAAAGAGTCCATGATTCATTTATTTCGGATGAAGAGTAGGGAGAAAGATGTCACGGTTTACACTGGAGTGGGTAATCTCCAATAATGATGCAGGAAAAGAAATTAAGACATTTTTGGGCGAGGAACACATTTCAAGAAGGGCTTTGTCGGATATAAAATTTGCCGGCGGGTCCATTTTAGTGAACAGTAAGGAGAGAAATGTCCGTTATGTATTAAAAGAAGGAGACAAACTGGTCGTTGCATTTCCTATTGAACCGGTGAATCCCAATCTGGCCAAAGAGCGGATCCCTCTGGATATAATCTATGAAGACAGAGATCTTTTAATAATTAATAAACCGCCATTCATGAGCACTATTCCTTCAAGGGAACACCCCGCAGGAAGCATAGCCAACGCATTGGCGTATTATTACGAACAGAAGGAAGCACTTGAGCCTGCCATTCATATTGTAACAAGGCTTGACCGGAATACTTCAGGCCTGCTCCTGGTGGCAAAACATCGTCATGCCCATCATTTATTTGGCCTTCTGCAGCAGGAGGGGAAAATATTTAGAGCGTATGAAGCCGTTGCAACGGGGGTTTTTAGCAGTAAAAAAGGCATGATTGATAAGCCGATAGGCCGAAAGCCAACAAGTATGATTGAAAGAGAAGTAAGAGATGATGGAAAAAAGGCCGTAACCATTTTTGAAGTGAAGAAACAAATGAAAGAGGAAGCTTTTCTGAGACTGGTTTTACAGACAGGAAGGACCCACCAAATTAGAGTGCACTTGGCTCATATCGGCCACCCTTTGCTGGGAGATGAATTATATGGAGGACCTTTAAGTAAAATATGCCGCCAAGCCCTGCACTGTAGTGAACTTTCGTTTATGCATCCTTTTAAAAAAGAAAAGATGTTTTTTCAGGCTCCGCTGCCAGAAGATATACAGCAGCTTGTCAGATTAAACACATGATCTTTTATTGGCTTGCGGGCAGTCCAGTGAGAACGAATGAGATAAAAGGACTGACCGCAGATGATGAAGTTCATTATATAAAAGCTCTGTGGTGATGGTAATAAAACTTTGTAAGACGGCAAGTGATAGATGATGTCAGCCGAACTGTTATCCAGGGAATAGTTTGTAAAGGCCGTCCAGAATCGATCAAGTTGCCCGTATAGGTGCCATAAGCTGCAAAAACGGTCGCCAAGAAATGTTCAAGCCCGCTGCTCGTGCCCTGCAAGGTTTAAAACGGCCGCATACATTCAGAACAGTTGATCAAACTCCCGGGCTGGCCGGAGGCATTGAAGTAAAATAATAAAAACCGCAGCTGGTCCTATGGATCGCATATGGTGATACTGTAAAATTTCCATGTGAGCGCAAACAGCCTGCAATGTTCTCCCGAGGACAGCCGCACCTAATTTCGGGACTCCACCCATTTCATGTATTCCACCGTCAGAAAAATGGACACTGAAAATGATGTTTGCTGTGCGATAAAGTAACTTTTTCATTCCGTTATTAAGGAAATGAACTGAATTTTTCCGGTACATAAGGCATCGTGGAGGGGACGGACACTGTTTCTCTCTCCGGATATCTTAATGCAGTCAATTTCCCGCCAAATACGCATCCTGTATCAATATTGATCGTCCGGCCTATGATCCGAGGTTCTGCCACAGGCGTATGTCCATATACAATATATGCACTTCCAGTATATTTTTTTGCCCAATCCCTTCTGACCGGCCTTCCGTCCGGGAGTGTTTCTCCGGTAATATCCCCATATAGTACAAAGGTTTTTACACTTTTATTTTTCTTTCCTATGTATTCTGCTTTTATACCGGCGTGTGCAATGACCAGACAGCGGTCATCAAGGATATGATATAGCGGAGAACCTTCATATAATTCCATAAACATTCTTTTATAATGGTTTTCTTCTTTATGTGAAAGATTGTTTAATTCGGCTACAGTTGTTTCAAGTCCGTGGGTAATTTGAACATTTCGCCCCAGAAAATATCTATACAGTTTATTGCAGTGATTTCCGGGGGAATAATAGGCCCCATGGTGTTTCCACAATTCCCAAACGGTTTTGATGACTTTCAGGGAGTCGGGGCCTCTGTCCGTCAAATCGCCGACAAATCCCAAAACTCTTCCTTTCGGGTGCAGAGGTATGCCTTTTTCCCAAGAATAACCGAGCTTTTGTGTAAGGCTTTTTAATTGAGAAAAGCATCCATGAATATCGCCGATCACATCTATTTTCAACTTCATCCACCCATTTCTGTTGGAATACATTTTACCATTTCTCTGTATAATTGATCTTTGCTATTATTATTGTATGAATCGCCCAATGAACATGCAAATATCGGGCGACAGGGGTAAAGGACTTTATTCAGGAAAGAACGAGCGGAGAGGAGGCAAGTCCAAGTGCTTGAAATCAACCAAGAAGAACAAGAACAGTTAAATGAAGAACTATTGCTGGAAGCATTGCATCAAGAAAATATTATGGAATTTCGAGAAGAGTTTTTGAATTTGCACCCTTATGATCAGGCAAAATTTTACTATAAAGCGGATCATGAGGATCGGCTGAAAATTTATCAATATTTATCTCCAAAAGAAGTGGCCGATTTTTATGAAGTGCTGGATTTGGAAGATGATGAAAATAAAGATATATTGGCAGAAATGGAGCCGCAGTATGCTGCGGATATGCTCTCTTTCATGTATACGGATAACGCTGTTGACGTGTTAAATACGCTTGATAAACTACAGGCCACAAGCTATTTGACCATTATGAACAAGGAAAGTGCGCAGGAGATCAAAGACCTGCTCCACTATGAAGAATCAACGGCCGGAAGTATCATGACAACGGAATATATTGCCATTTCAGCAAACCAGACCGTCCGCTCCGCCATGCATATTTTGAAAAATGAAGCTCCAACCGCTGAAACGATCTACTACGTGTTTGTCATTGATGATGACAGAAGACTGGTTGGGGTAATATCACTCCGTGACCTCATCATCAGCAACGATGATACGATGATTTCAGAGGTTATGTCTTCGAGGGTGGTCTCCATTACTGTGGATGCCGACCAGGAGGAAGCGGCCAAGCAGATGCGTGATTATGATCTGCTGGCCCTTCCGGTTGTTGATTTTCAAAATCACTTGCTGGGAATCATTACAGTTGATGACATTATTGATGTCATTGATGAAGAGGCATCAGATGACTATTCCAAGCTGGCAGCTGTAATGGATGTTGACACACTCGACAAGAACCCCTTATCTGCTGCAAAAAAACGTCTCCCTTGGCTGATTATCTTGTTATTTTTGGGGATGTTTACCGCCAGTTTAATCGGGAGGTTTGAAGATACGCTAAACCAGGTATCTATATTAGCAGTGTTTATTCCATTGATTGCCGGAATGGCAGGGAATACTGGGACACAGGCACTGGCCGTAGCTGTCAGGGGGATTGCAACAGGAGAACTGTCAGAAGAGAGCAAGTGGAAAATGGTCCTTAGAGAAGGCGGAACAGGATTGATTACAGGCTCTATCTGCGGAGTGCTGGTCGTTGTTGTTGTCTATTTATGGAAAGGTGAGTTGTTCCTCGGCTTCCTTGTCGGGTTCTCCATTTTAGCTTCATTATTTGTTGCTACATTGGCTGGTACCCTGGTTCCCATTCTTATGCATAAGCTAAAGATTGATCCGGCAGTTGCTTCAGGTCCTTTTATTACAACGATGAACGACCTGACTTCGATCTTGATTTACTTCGGCCTGGCCACCATGTTTATGAACTATTTGATTCACTAATAATCAAATGAGAAACTTGCGTAAAAGCAAAAAGGAAACGGGGGAAGAAGCCTATGGAATCGGAATCATCTCTTATTTCACTTGTTATTGTCATGCTGGTTGCTTTTGTAACACCGCTTCTTCTTCATCGTTTCCGTTTATTCTTTATCCCGGTTGTGGTTGCGGAAATTATTATGGGTCTTATTATCGGGAAGAGCGGGCTTAATATAATTTCTCACGGCATGTGGCTGGACACATTGTCGACACTGGGGTTCATTTTTTTAATGTTTCTCAGTGGACTTGAGATTGACTTTTCCGCCTTTGGCAGAAGTGGAAAAAGGGGAGAGCTGCCAAATGGAAAAAAAGAACCGAACCCGCTGGCTGTGTCCTTTGCCATTTTTGTGGGTATTTTCCTTTTGTCTATCATCCTTTCCTATTGGTTTGTAAGGGCAGGCTTTGTTGATAATATGATGCTGATGACCCTGATTATTTCAACAATTTCTTTGGGTGTAGTCGTTCCCACCCTAAAAGAAGCAGATCTCATGAAAACCGGTATTGGCCAAACGATCCTCCTCGTAGCAGTTATTGCCGATTTGGCAACGATGATCCTGCTGTCCGTATTTGTTTCGCTGTCCGGTGACAGCGGCGGGCAAATGTGGCTGATCCTCGTGTTGTTTGCTACAGGGGTAGTATTTTACTTTATTGGGGCCCAATTTAAAAAAGGAAACATGATTGCCCGATTGTCAAGCGGTACTGTTCAAATTGGGACGCGTGCCATATTCACGTTGATTATGGTTTTGGTGGTCCTGTCTGAATCGGTTGGAGCAGAAAATATCTTGGGAGCTTTTATTGCAGGGACACTTGTTTCACTCCTTAACCCGGACCAGCAAATGATTCGCCAGCTGGATTCATTTGGATATGGTTTTTTTATTCCTATTTTCTTTGTCATGGTTGGCGTAGACCTTAATCTTTGGGCGTTGTTGAGCAACAGGAACATGCTCCTGCTTATTCCGCTGTTATTAATGGCTTTGTTTATTTCTAAGCTGGTTCCGGTGCTCCTGTTAAGGCGGTGGTATGATAAAAATACGGTATGGGCGTCTGCATTTTTACTAACCTCCACATTGTCACTGGTCATTGCAGCAGCCAAAATTGCTGAAAGAATGAATGTGATCACTGCGGAGATGAGCGGTACACTCATATTAGTGGCAGTCATTACTTGTATTTTGACACCTGTCTTATTTAAGAAATGGTTCCCGAAAGAAAATACGGTAAAGAAAAAAACCCGCGTCAATTTTGTAGGTGCCAATCAAATGTCTCTTGCAGTCTCCAAAGAACTGAACGCAACGGAATTTGATGTGACCATTTATCATAAAAAAATCGAAAAAGCAGACTCGCCGACAGCGGATTCAACATTTGATATTAAGGAAATTGACGGGTATGATGAGGCAATATTGGAAAAGGAAGGTGTCTTTACCGCCGATATTTTATTTATTGCAACGGGGGATGAAGAATTAAATGCAACGCTCTCAATAGCGGCAAAAGAACGTGATATCGATAGGGTCATAGCCAGAACCGAGAGCCCCGATCTGGCCAAACTTTTAGCGGAACAGGATGTAGAAGTCTTTTCCATGATGCTGGCGACGACCGCGTTAATCAAAGCTTTGATAGAATCCCCCCATATTGCTGACATTATGACGAGTGAAGAGATAGCCCTGCACGAAATTCAGTTGAAAAACAGAACATATGATCAAATGACGCTCCGTGAATTCCCATTTACAGGCGATGTGATTATCGTTAGGATATTTAGGGGTAAAGATTCTATTATTCCTCACGGCGATACAGAGCTGCAATACAACGACCGGTTGATTGTAACAGGATCATTTGAATACGTTGAAGAATTGACAAGGGAACTGCAATATAAATAACAAGATCTGGGAGATTCCTGTTTACAAACCAAAAATGATTCGTGTATGATTAGTACTAGGTACTAATAACATGTAATAAAGTTTGTTTAGGGAGGAATAAATATGCTGTCTTTGGCAGGAAAAACCTTTGTCGTCATGGGGGTAGCAAACAAAAGGAGTATTGCGTGGGGAATCTCCAGGTCTTTACATAAGGCAGGCGCGCGTCTGATTTTTACGTATGCAGGAGAGCGTCTGGAAAAAAGTGTGCGCGAATTGGCTGTGACATTGGAGGGGCAGGAATCACTTGTTCTTCCGTGTGATGTAACAAAGGATGAAGATATTGAGGCTTGTTTCAGTCAAATTAAAGAACAGGCTGGTCCCATCCATGGGATTGCTCACTGTATTGCTTTCGCGAACAAAGAAGAATTGTCCGGTGATTATTTAAATGTAACCCGTGACGGATATTTGCTTGCTCAAAATATCAGCTCCTATTCTTTGACGGCTGTGGCCAAGGCCGTTCAGAAGCTGGATCTGATGCCTGAAGGCGGAAGCATTGTCACGATGACCTATCTGGGCGGCGAAAAGGTGGTCACAAACTATAACGTCATGGGAGTGGCCAAGGCTGCTTTGGATGCGAGCGTCATGTACCTGGCAAATGACTTAGGAAAGTACGGCATAAGGGTCAACGCCATTTCTGCCGGTCCGATCCGTACATTATCGGCTAAAGGAATCAGTGATTTTAACAGTATTCTAAAGGAAATTGAAGAAAAAGCACCGCTTCGGAGAACAACTACACCTGAAGAAGTAGGGGATACGGCTATATTTTTATTCAGCGATCTTTCCCGCGGGATTACAGGAGAACGTATTCACGTGGACTCCGGCTATCATATCTTGGGAAATTAAGAATAAGGCAGGGCTGTCCAGAACATCAACAAACGATTTTCTGGACAGCCCCTTTTGTTTTTCCGGAGTTGCATCAAAGCTGGAAATGCATACATATATTATGAAAGTCTCACCGATGGAGGAGAGAGTCTGGTATGAACACCGAAAAGCAACCTGCTCACCCAAAGCCGTTATTATATATTGTGCAGCCTGCATTTTCAGAACCCAAGCAACTCATACAAAAAGAATTTACCTCTGACGTTGAACAGGCTCCTGTTGAAAGGGAATTACATGAGAAGAATATGAAAGAAATAAGGACGGCAGGAGAGACCGAAGAGGAAGAAGTCATTGTGGAGGAAAATGAGGCGGCGGAAAATCCTCCTGTTTCAGCTGCAGCGGACTCCAGACCGCCCACTATTCCACCCAGAGCATTAACTGGGGGACTTACTCCTGTAAAATCCTTTAAGGCTATGACGATTAAGGAAAAGCTCTATGATTTAGCGAACCGCCCCCAATTTTATTCCTGCTTGTTTTTGACTGAAAAAGACACGGTTATTGGGAAGTTACACAAGTTGCAGGATGACCGAATCATCGTAGTCTCAAATTCAGGTGAATGGATAACAATTGAAAAAAAACAGCTGGCGGATATCCGTATCTATGGGTAATGAAAAAGACGGAAATGGCCGCTGCTCCATTTCCGTCTGTTAACATTCTTTGCTCGAAGTCATTAATCACAAAGCTGCAGGTCGACATCCGCAATGCATTGGACTGCACAGAAGCAATGAAGGTCGACTGTAATACAGCTGTTGCTGCGGCCCCAGTCTTTTACCTCGCATAGCTGAGCGTAATCAATATTGCCATTGGCATCTATGATGTTGACAACCGTTCTGCCGTCACTCTTCAAAGGCACCAGTACCCTTAATGTTGCACAGCAGTTATCAAAAATTTCCTCTACCCGGAAATAAATTGATACACATTTACCTTGGTGTCCTTTGTAAAGTCCTTTCAAGAATTCACCGTTTTTAAACGTTAATGTGAATACGCGAGTGTCTGCGTGTTTTTTACCGCGTACACCCAAATCTCCAAGCGGCTCTACAAAACAGCTGGATGTGCATGGCTCGCACTCGTCTTCTGCTTGATCTTGTATATCTTTAATGGCTTTGACTACCTGACAGACGCAATTTAGTGAACAACCGCAGCCGCCGTGTCCTTTATGTGAGGATTGGCCGCCGGTATGATCGAATGAAGATTCCATTTCTTCGAAGCCCATTATATTTTCCTCCTTCTGTGATGTTCATTGACATTAATAACATATACATCAATGGGTCATAGTGTAACGGACAAACGCCTGTTTTGGTCAAAATAGGCAAATGAGGAGCGTGAATACGTATGACTTGGCTGGAATTTGTACTGTTTGGGATGGCTGCATTTCGTCTCACCAGGCTTATCGTATTTGACCAAATTACTGATTGGATGAGACGTCCTTTTATGGATAAAGTTGAGGAGATAAACAGTGAAGGAGAGACAGAAGTTTATTTCCTCCCTAAGGAAAGCGGGCTGAGAGGATGGTTAGGGGCACTGCTCAGCTGCTACTGGTGTACCGGTATTTGGGTAACTGCCGGAATGTTTTTGGCACGCACATACACACCTCTATTATATAAACCGATGGTAATAATTTTTGCTGCTGCAGGCCTTGCTGCTCTTATTGAAACATGGGTACAATCAAAAAACATAGGATAAACTGGGAGTTTGGTAAAACTGCAATACATTTTTTTCATAAGATAGATGTAGATGCACCCTGCATCCAATATATGTACAGGAGTGATAGGATGAAAAAATACGGAACTTCTTCCAATCCGGCTGTGCCTGTCTATAAAAAAAAGAAAAGAAAAAAAGGTTGCGGCTGCGGAGGATCTATGAATCGGCCAAGATAAGGGAAGCGATCAAACAGGGATATTCTTTGTTGAATATCCCTGTTTATTTATTTAGGGCAAGACTGCTTCTTATTTTCAGTCATAATTTGCCTGGAATAGTGAAAAATAAGCGTATCATGATTCAAGCGGAGGTAGCCATGCTAACGAAATCAATCAAAATTACTGTTATAGCCGCGTTTCTTTTCATGTTTGCCGCATGTTCCTATGACAGCGGAAAAGAACATGATGAGAGTGATACGGCACTGATCAAAACGACCAGTCCTCCGCCCATTGAACTAAAAGAAAGAGAAGAGGATGATTCGGTCGCCTATCAGGTCAGGAAAGAAGTACTCAACATGGACGAGATCTATGATGCAGCAATTATTGAGGGCGATAAAGAAATTATCGTTGCCTACAAAGTAAAGCATTTTCAACGGTTCCGAATGAAAAAAATTGAGAAAGACCTGACGAAAAAATTAAATAAGAAATACCCGGAGGACAAATTTATCGTTTCAAGCGATTACAAAATTTTTTTGGAGGCCATCCGGTTAAAAGAGGATTTAGATGATGACAACTTATCCAATGATGAAGCATCCAAGCGATTCAAAAAAATTATCCGGTTAAAAGAAGAAATGACATAGGAGAGAGTATGATGTCCAGCAAAAATAAAACGAAAACACCAGAGCAGATTCAATATGGCCAGCTTCAGAAAAAATATGAAACAAAACGCCCTGTATTAAAAAATTGTCTACGAGCTTTTTGGATAGGCGGAACCATTTGTTTAATTGGGCAGGCGGTCACATATTTTTACATTTACTTTTTCGACTTTACAGAGCAGACAGCAAGCAATCCGACAGTTGCGACAATGGTATTTTTTGCTATGCTGCTGACCGGGTTCGGGATATATGATCATTTGGCTCAATATGCAGGAGCAGGAAGCGCCGTACCCGTAACAGGATTTGGGAATGCAGTGATTTCCTCTGCCATTGAACACCGAAGCGAGGGCTTTGTGTTAGGGGTGGGGGGCAATATATTTAAGCTGGCAGGTTCAGTGATTGTATTCGGAGTATTCTCAGCGTTTATTATTGCGTTAATTAAAACCATTTTGGTGGAATGGGGAGGGTTATGATGCTGGTTGGAAGCCAAACATGGGTTTTTAACGATAAGCCGGCGATTCTGTCAACAGGGGTAATTGGCGGACCTTTTGAGAAACAAAGCAGGATCGCCAATGCCTTCGATAAATTCTATGATGATTTATGGATGGGAAAGGATTCATACGAAAAAGCACAAACTGTACTGTTAGAGGATGCCGTTGACACTGCCTTAAGAAAAAAAGCACTAAAGGAAGAAGAGATCCAGTTCTTTTTGGCAGGTGATTTAATCAATCAAATTACACCAACGAACTTTGCTGCCAGAACAAATCAAATTCCACTTTTAGGATTGTTCAGTGCATGTGCCATTTCAACACAAGGACTTGCGCTGGCAGCCATGATTCTTAATAGCAGGGGAGCCGAGTACATACTGACTGGCGCTTCCAGCCATAATGCTTCTGCAGAGCGGCAATTCCGCTATCCGACTGAATATGGCGGCCAAAAACCTCCGACTGCCCAGTGGACAGTTACAGGAGCAGGCGTCGCATTGGTTGGTTCAGGAAACCTTGTTGATACACCTCATCCCAGAATTACATCTGCTACGATTGGAAAGGTGATTGACATGGGATTGACTGATCCCTTCAATATGGGGGGAGCAATGGCACCTGCTGCTGTTGATACCATTCAGCGGCATTTAGTTGACCTTGGTGTGGATCCATCCCATTACGATTTAATTGTGACCGGAGATTTGGCTGAAGTAGGAAGGAAGGCAGCATTAGCTCTTTTTGATCAAAAAGGCATTGCTATTCAAGATCAACAGTTTCAGGATTGCGGGCTCATGGTTTACGCAAAGGATCAGGAGGTTTTTGCAGGAGGGAGCGGACCGGGCTGTTCTGCGGTCGTCATGTACGGGCACTTGCTGAATGAAATGAAAGCAGGAAAATATAAGCGGATATTGGTTGCTGCTACCGGATCGCTGCTTTCACCCCTGTCAGTACAGCAAAAAGAATCCATACCTTGTATAGCTCATGCTGTTGCAATCGAATATAGTTAAAAGGAGGAATTGTATGCTGGCCATGTTTTTTTGGGCGTTTGTCATTGGCGGCGTCATTTGTGTAATTGGACAGTTGATGTTTGATGTGTTTAAACTTACTCCGGCCCATACATTAAGCACGATGGTTGTAGCAGGGGCGATCCTGGCCGGATTTGGGCTTTATGAACCATTGATTGACTTTGCCGGGGCAGGAGCGACCATTCCAATTACCAGCTTTGGTAATTCCCTCGTGGATGGTGCGATGAGAGAGGCTGAAAAGCATGGGCTGATCGGAGTCATTACAGGAATGTTTGAAGTGACCTCCTCCGGGATTTCGGCCGCGATAGTTTTTGGCTTTCTCGGGGCATTACTGTTTAAACCTAAAGGGTAACAGATATGATCTATTTTTAACTCACCAAAAATAGCTTCCTTCATAATATATAAAAGATGAAAAGGAGGCTATTTTAAGTGATGGATAACCAATTTTTTAAGAATATTGAAAGTAAAACCGGTGTAAATATGGACGAAGTACTTAAACTTGCGAATTCTCTGCAAAACGCAAACTTTAAAGATGAAAAGACAGTCCGCCAAATCATTCGGAAAGTAGCCAAAATTGCTAACCGGCCTGTCTCCAGAGAAATGGAAAATAAAATGGTGCAAACGATTATCAAAGATGGCAGCAAGCTGGATATGAACACCATCGCTGAAATGATGAACAAAAAACCATAGAGCGGCCCATGAACAGGCCGATATTGCCGGGAAAAACCGGGAGAAAAGGTGTACGGACACTTTTCTCCCGGTTTTTTAAAAAATGTAAAAATTAAGGTTTAAAGTCCAGTTTTTGGGGTAAACAATAACGATTAATAAAGAAAGGAGTGTATAGTAGAGTGGGGTATATTGCACCCATAAGAATTGTTCAATATATGGAATATCAAAAAAGAATACAGGAAAGCTCTAAAGTTCATGATCCCATGCCGGTGCATTTTACACCCCGGATCTCACTCAGCCCTCATACGAGGTTGGGGAAACAGGAATGGGGAATTCCGAAGTCTTATCCATATGAAAGCAGAAATACTGGGGGGAAAAGACTACCCCATTATACAGGCAAAGGACAGTATATAAACGAATACATTTAGTCAATCGGAGGAATGGGAGAATTGGAATTTAAGGAAATATCAGAAAAATGCTTTTATTTCAGCAGCCCGGTCAATATCGGCTATGTGTATCAAGGGGGTGAGGGATTGCTGATTGATACCGGCATTGACAGAGGAACGTCCAGGAAAATAGTTAAGCTATTAAAGGAAAAGAACTATCCAATCAACTACGCCATACTTACTCATGCCCATACCGATCACTATGGAGGTGCTGCCAGCCTGAAAAAAGATCATCAGGTCAAATTATATGCACCCCGTTTGGAAGCTGTAATCATGGAGAATCCCATACTGGAGCCGATTTATTTATGGAACGGAGCTATGCCTATTAGGAAATTAAGGAATAAGTTCCTGGAAGCAGCCCCTGTAACGTTGGACGGTGTCATCGAGGAAGGCAGGCAAATGATTGGTCCTTTTAATTTTGAGGCAGTCAGCCTGCCCGGACACAGCTACGGACAGTCGGGGATTCTAATAAACGGTATCCTGTATGCTGCAGACAGTTATTTTGGCAAAGAAGTGCTCGCGAAGCATAAAGTACCCTTTATTGTGGATGTCGATGCTGCAATCCGCTCCTTGAAAAAATTGAAGACTCTTTCTTTTGAAGGGGCCATCCCGGGGCACGGTGAATATGAAGCAGATATTGAAGAGACGGTAGAGGCAAATATCAACTGTCATTTGAACATCCGGGAATTTCTTCTTCACTGTATTGCTGATTCTAAAGAAGGTATTCCAATGGATGAATTACTGAAGAAGTTATTTAAACAATATGGGTTAGAGACAAGCGAAGTTGGCCAATGGCTCCTCTATCGCACTTCTTTTACCGCATACATATCCGATTTAATAGAGAACAATGCGATATCATTGGCAGTAAGGGAAAGTAAACTATGGCTTAGGAACAATCCCCTTAATGCATAGCAGATCATACCTTAAGGGGATTGTTTAGTCCAATTTTTTTGTCATTTTCCGGTGAGGGATACCTGCATCAAGAAATTCATCTGACACTACTTTATATCCGAGCTTTTCATAAAAAGGAATGGCGTATGTCTGAGCACTTAATACAAGTTCGTCTACTAAGGCTGTCTTGGCGTAATCCTCGATGGCCTGCATTACTTGGGCTCCAGCGCCTTTTCCCCGGTATTTGGGAAGGATGCAGATGCGTTCTACCTTCCCCTTCCCGTTCAGGATTCGAAATCTGCCTGCCCCTGCTGCCTTACCGGTTTCATCATACAGGACAAAATGGGCGGCATTGTCTTCGTGTTCGTCGATTTCAATGTCAAGCGGTACATGCTGTTCCTCGACGAACACTTTTTTCCTGATATAGAAGGCATCTTGAAGCTGTGATTCAGTTTCAGCCTGTATGACCTTCATTTACTGATGATCCTTTCCTAGACGGAATGTCTCATAGACAGTCCAAGATTGATTTTCCAACTGATAGACAAGGTGGATCCGGTCAACCATTTCTTCATGTTCTACTCCCAGCATTCTCAATTGCCCATACACGTCAGAATGTTCGTCATTTGACAGCTTTTGTCCAATAGTAATATGAGGGACGAAAGGATGGTCTGGTTTTTCCCCCGGTAAAGACTCATAAAGGTCATCATAAATTCCTTCCAGTTCAGGAGTCTTATCCGCTTTCAGATGAATCGTGTTATTAATGGGCTGGAACGAGCTCACTTTTCGGATATGCAAAGTAAACGGTTCATATTTTTTTGCAATGTCTTCTATTTTTTTAGTAATTTCTTTTACATTCATATCGGTTTCAAAAGCAGCTTTCAAGGTTACATGAGGAGGAATCAGCGCATAATTAGGGTCATATCTTTTCCGGTAGGAGTTCGCTAAATCCTGCAATGTTTTAGAAGGAAATATAACAATTCCGTATTTCATTTCAATCAAACCTCCCTATTTTAATCAATAATTCAATCTTTTTTATCTTTTAACTATAACATATTCCTACAATGATTTCCTATAGGACGTAAGAAAGAGTTAATTCCGGGGCAGCATCATGGACAAGGCTCTTTTGACATCGGGCTGCCAATATTTCCAGGAGTGCCCGCCGTCAAACTCTTCATAAAAAAATTCAAAACCTCTTTCCTGGAAAACCTTATGGAGCTTTCGGTTCGGTGTCAGAAAATCTTCCACTCTTTCTGGTGAAAACGTAATTTTATTTTCATCTTTTCCAATCACATGATACACATCCAGCAGTTGCGGATCCTGATGCGACCTGACAGCTGCCAGTACTTCATCATTTACAAATGGCGAGTGCATGATCACCTTGCCGAATGTGTGCGGATATTGAAGAGCGGCCATTAAGGACACTGTGCCTGCCAGACTGTCCCCCATCAGTGTCCGGGACTTCCCAATGCTGGACGTAGGGTATTTCTGTTCCAGCCATGGAAGCAGTTCATGTGCCAAAAATCGGATATATAACTGGTTCTTCTCACCTTCAGGATGATATTTTTCCCGGCGATCCTTTACGTTTTTATAAGGAATGCCAACAATAATGACGTTTTCAATCTCACCATTCTCAAGAAGTTCATCTGCAAAGCGTGACAGTCTTCCCATCTGAAAGTAATCTTTTCCATCTTGTACAATTAAAAGAGAATATTTGTATAAATCTGAATAGGATGCAGGCAAATAAACGAGAAGCTCCAACCGTTCATTCATCTCTTTACTGTAAAATTCAATTTCAGAAATTTTTCCTTGTGTCATTTTGTAAAAGCCTCCCTAACTTAATCTCAGTTCACATTTTACCATACGAAAATTTTTATGAAAAAGATGGGGTTTTTTATAATGGCTTCAGGGTATAAATAAAAGGAGTAAGCGAGCGGGCCGATAACTATAGTGAATGTTTGCCTGCATTGAAGCAATTATGCTAATATTTTTGCTAATAATACCAAAAAAGGGAGGAATTTACATGAAAGGTAAGAAATCTCTTTTATATGTCGTATGGGCGCTTGCACTTTTACTGCTTCTGGGAGCCTGTGGAGGTGGAGAAGGAGAAGAAAACGGTGGAGAACAATCGTCCGAGGGAGAAGGCAAAGATTATGGTGTTAAATTCCTTAGTATTGCTACCGGCGGAACCGGTGGAACTTATTATCCGTTAGGAGGAAACTTTGCCAACATGATCAAAGAGCAGACCGGAATTGAAACAAATGCGGTAACATCCGGTGCCTCCGCGGAAAATATGGCACTCCTCGATAAAGAAGAAGTGGAAATTGCTTTTACACAAACAGATATTGCTACATATGCAACAGAAGGAACAAGAATGTTTGATAAAAAGATAGAAAACATCAGCGGTTTGGGAACTTTATATCCTGAAACCATTCAAATTGTAACAACAAAGAAGTCTGGCATTGAATCGGTAGAGGATTTGAAAGGAAAAACAGTTTCGGTTGGTGCTGCAGGTTCGGGAACCCTTGCGAACGCAGAACAAATCCTGGAAGTTCACGGCATGACATTTGATGATATCAAAGCCAGAAACCTGTCTTTTGATGATTCCACAACGGGATTGCAAGATGGTACGATTGAGGCCGCTTTTATTACGGGAGGAACGCCTACCGGAGCAGTGGAAGGCCTTGCTGCGACAGAAGACGTCGTGATCGTACCAATCGCTGATGATAAAATTGCTGAATTAATTGAGAAATATCCTTATTATTCCAAAGATACAGTCAAGGAAGGAATGTACAATGTTAAAAGTGACGCAAATACAGTAGCCGTACAAGCCATGCTGGCAGTGAAATCTGATTTATCAGATGATCTTGTCTATGATATGGCAAAGGCGATTTATGATCATACGGATAAAATCGGTCATGCAAAGGGTAAGCAAATAAGCGCTGAACATGCCTTGGAAGGAATGGCCATTGACCTTCATCCCGGTGCAAAAAAATACTTTGATGAAAAGGGCATTTCTGCAGAGAATGAATGATGAACCACAGCGAAGAGAATAGACCGATTCATCTGATCGGTCTATTTTTTCTTTCTGGATATGAAATCTCGGGGGAATGAGATGAAACCCGTCCAATGGATCATATGTTCTGTATTGGCCATTATTTTATTAGGGGTGCTGTCCGCTATACCGATAACGGATGCAGTGACGATTGTATCCATAAAAGAAGAGAAGATGCTGGCTTATTTTCCTGTGGAAACCGAAGGAAGCCGGTTCGACATCGTTTATACACATTCTATTCACCTCACTGAGGTGAGAGACTCATATGTGATATTGAATGACGGAACTATACGGCAGACAGGACTGGAATTTGAAGATACCGGAGTAGGTATGCCGGCTAACGCAGAAGAAGGGGAGACATTCAAGCTGAAAGATGGAAAATATTATATTGATAACATGAAGCGGGATTTTTCTTGGATAGATCTCAGCACCGGACAAGTAAGAGCAAATCACCGTCTCGTTGTACGGGGCAAAGTCATACCGTTTTCAACTTTTGCTGAGCCGGGATCTCTCGTCAGGATCAAAAAGGAAAAGATATCTTTATGGAGACAATGGGAAGGAGTGAAGATTGTTGGCAGATAAGAATATCCATGAAACTTTATCAGAAGAAGAACAACAGAAAATATTAGAAAAATATGACCCGGAATCCGCAACAAGAAAGGTAAAAGGACCGCTGGGCTGGATAATCTTTATTGGGCTGCTGGCTTTTTCTGTTTTTCAGTTATATGCCTCGATTACGCAGGCTATACCGAGGCAAATTCTGCTATCGGTTCATTTGGGATTTGCTCTTTCTCTCATATTTCTGTTATTTCCAGCTAGAAGAAAGACGAGAAGAAAGGATACGGTTGCCTGGTATGATTTGATATTGGCACTCATATCTGTAGGAATTGGTGCCTATTGGCCGATCATGATAGATGATATTGTCAATCGGGTGGGTACGCTGACCACACTGGATTTAGCGGTAGGAACTCTTGGTGTGCTGTTGACATTGGAGGCAACGCGCAGGGCAGTGGGTCTCCCAATTACGATCATTGCAATTTTATTTCTGCTTTATGCTTACTATGGCCCCTCCATGCCGGGATTTCTTGCACATCGAGGATTGGAATTTGAAAGCTTAATCAATACGATGTTTTTTACTTCTGAAGGGATTTTGGGGACTCCCTTGTATGTATCGGCAACTTTTATCTTTCTCTTCTTGTTATTTGGAGCCTTTCTTGTCAAAACGGGCGTTGGTCAGTACTTTAATGATTTGGCACTTTCCATCGCTGGGAAAAGAGTCGGGGGACCGGCAAAAGTTGCCATTTTTTCAAGCGCCTTACAAGGGACGATCAGCGGAAGTTCTGTTGCTAACGTGGTTACCTCCGGTTCCTTTACGATCCCGATGATGAAAAGGCTTGGCTACCGCAAGGAATTTGCCGGTGCAGTGGAGGCTTCTGCTTCAACGGGCGGACAGATCATGCCGCCAGTGATGGGGGCAGCAGCCTTCTTGATGGTAGAATTCATTGGTATTCCTTATTGGGAAATAGCCAAAGCTGCAGCGATTCCGGCCCTCCTTTATTTTTCGGGCATCTGGATTATGACTCACTTTGAAGCGCGGCGAGTTGGATTAAGGGGATTGACAGATGACGAAATGCCTGACAGGAAGGAAGTATATCAGAAGATTTATTTGCTTCTGCCTATTTTACTGGTGATTGTCTTGTTGATGAGCGGGATCAGTGTTATGCGTGCGGCACTGTGGTCCATTGTCGGGACGATCGTGGTGAGTGCGATCAAAAAAGAGACAAGGCTTGGTTTGAAGGATATGATTGAGGGACTGGTAGATGGAGCAAGGACTGCCCTTGCGGTTGCTGCAGCAACTGCATCAGCGGGTATTATTGTCGGGGTTGTAACCAAAACAGGACTGGGTCTAAAACTGGCAAATGGGCTAGTCGGCCTGGCCAATGAACAGCTGTTGTTAACGCTGTTCTTTACGATGCTGACCTCGCTTGTCCTGGGGATGGGTTCACCGACCACTGCGAACTATGTTATTACCTCGACGATTGCAGCTCCGGCTATTATTCTATTAGGTGTTCCTGACTTATCAGCCCACATGTTCGTATTTTATTTTGGGATTGTGGCAGACATTACACCACCGGTCGCGTTGGCTGCCTTTGCCGCATCAGGCGTATCGGGAGGCGAACCGATCCGAACCGGGGTCAATGCTTCCAAACTGGCCATTGCCGCTTTTATTATTCCCTATATGTTCGTATTGTCCCCTGAATTACTGATGATCGATACAACAATTCCGTATCTTATTTGGATGGTATTTACAGCCTTTACAGGAATGATTGGCATCGGTGCTGGAATCATCGGTTTCTGGTTCAGAAAAATGGTTTGGTATGAGCGGATCATTTCTATCATTGCAGGCCTATTGCTGATGTATCCAGAGGGGATGTCGGACGTCATCGGACTAGTCTTGTTTTTGACCATGCTCGCTACCCAAATGATGACGAAAAATAAAGGTAAATATAAATTAGCAGAAAATGGATGAGAGGAGTGCTGCTTCTAGAGCAGCGCTCTTTCACTGTTCAAAACTATTTTCAAGAATAGCAGTTGACATTCCTTCATCACTGTTATATATTATTAATTGTCGACTTGCTAATACTAATTTGATTCCGTAGCTCAGCTGGGAGAGCGCCACCTTGACAGGGTGGAGGTCGCTGGTTCGAGACCAGTCGGAATCACTATACTTAAACGCTTGATCCATAAGGGATTGGGCGTTTTTTCTTTTTCATAGACTTAAAAGAATCCTATTTCTGCCGGCATTTTGACGGCGAACCGTTGATTCGCGTTGTTTTTAGAGTAGTTTTTATTATGCTTATTTTGCTGAAAAAAATTGGCCTGTAAACGAATTTCCTGTAAAAGCTTTCCAACCGGATGCATTGAAAACGGGTGGAGGACGATTGATTCGGCATAAATTGAAATATATAATCATACATGCTCTCCGGTATACATCAGCAACGCTTTAATTAATGAGGAGTGCATGCATGCGAAAGTTATTTCTGAACGATTGGGTCCTGCTGATATAAAAACGAAAATGAACATTTACGGTCATGCCTTAAAACTAGCCGATGAACTGGCGACACAATAATGAGATGATGCCCATGTTTCGGAACCAAGTAAAGGTATTGTATTGGACTCGATAATGGTAAAATAATTGGGAAAATAGACAAGTGCGTCCGCATGTTCATTTACCGGTATGTATACGCAAAGAGGCGCAAGATCATAGCAGTTTTCAAAGAGGTTTATTTGAATAATGGAAAATTACTCCGGCATAGTGAGGCAGGAATAATCGTACCCTTGCTAGATGAAATTTTAGAAGAAATAGAAATTCGGATTGGGGCGTACTTTTATTTTGACCGCAGAGTTTCCGAATGCTTTAAAAGGATACATCGGCATTTGCTTGGTTTACGTTGATTAAAATACATAGCCGGATGAACTCTGCTATTCATCAATCGAGAAAAGTTCCTGAATACTTTATTCGGATTTTTTTATTTTGAATATGGGGAAATATACTCTACCTCCAACAATGTTTTTGATGAAGACTGCACAAAATGACTCAGATTACCCAGAAACAATGGAAATAACTGATGCAGCAAGCATAAACATTCTTTCGAGATATATTTTACTGTATAGAACTTGTTTTTGGGAATCGAAAGGGTGGAGGCCCCGGTTCGGGACCAGTCGGAATCGCTAAATGAAAAAGGCGCTGTTCCCTAAATAATAAGGGAATGGCGCTTTTGTAATATTCACCAATTACCTCTATTTTCATACAATCATTTATCCATAAATAAAAATGGAATCAGCTTCGGTAAGTCCGATAAGTCCTCTATTTGTTAGTGCTTTAAAGCTCCGTTTGCTTCTGGAATGGAATCCTTGTCAAGGGCATTCATTTGACAGAAATATTCCAGAAAATTTTCAGCCCTTTTGATTTGCTCCTCATCTGTTTTTAGCGCGATAATATCTATTAAGATTTGAGCAATACAAACATTATCAAAATAACGATATTTACCTGAATTCCATGTCGTTCGGTGAGGATAGTTCTTATTGATATAATAATTCCAGAAAAGCATTTTCTTTGCTTCTTGATCCGTAAGTTCGATTCTAAATTCTGCATGGGACGGAACCATTCCATCATTGGTAAGATTGCCGGAAAACGTTTCATTTACCATATATAAACCAAGAATCCGCCGTTTGGTTTCCGGTTGATCCGCCTCTCTTGCAGTCAGAAGACCTGCGCTGTTCGGACCCAAACGAGATGCTCTGTTTGGCTGGCCTTCATGTTTTCCGCTTTGAACCTTGCCCGTACTTACTTGCCAGCCGGAAAATACATGTTGTTGCTCTTCTTCGTCCAACCAGAAAACAATTTGTGAGCTTTCATGAATTTTATGGGTCTTCAGTTTTTTTCTGCGCTGCTGTTCAAGCGCCCGCCGCTCTTTTTCTTCTTCACGTTTCCTTTCAAGAGCTTCTTCTTCCATTTCCCTTTTCATCAGGATTTCCTTCAAAGAATTTGCAGTATTCCGGTCATTGAGGGTGATAAATCTCCCAAAAGCATCAGGATAAACAAATTTTTTGATCTCCTTATTAAAATCAATGGTGATAATAGAGTCATCATGATCCACAATATTTCCTTCACCAAAGACTTTGTGGGTGATTTTTTCATTAATTAAATTCACTCATCAACTCTCCTTATAAAAATACTTAGTATTTATTTTGACCTATTATTTTCTAATTAGTCTGCTTTCCATAAAGTCAATTGACCGATTAGAGCGAATACAATTTTTAAAATAAAAAAATCGCACTCAAATCCTGATTGAAAGAATTGCGTACGATGATCGGATGCTTTCTCAAAATTAATATAAGTTTAGTTTATCATACAATCTAAGATAATGCAAATTTCTATATTGACAATAAGGATTTGGGTGTCTTATAATATAAATTTTGATGTGAATTTAATCAGGGGATACGGATGACATGGCAGACCTGTTGCAGCATGTCTCAAGAAATTTTGAAGGCATACATACACAGAAATTAGACACATAGAATAGGACATTTTGATTTTATACTGACAATATTAAGTTCCTTGTAGTATATTGGCATTTCATCATTATTGAAGTAAGAAGCTTAAGTATTCCGTTCATGTAACTATGGACGGTATTTCCAGTTGAAAAAATATGAAGAGTTCAATCAGAGACTAAGAACAACGGTCCCAATGTTTCGAAAAAGAACCACTGAATCATTTATTTGCCAATGGATATATATAATTGAATTCCGGAAGAGAAACTTCCGGAATTTTTTGTGCCTGAACCCGCATGTTGTGCGTCATGATACTCGCTAGTTTGCGAGTTTTAAAGGTTTTATGCCCTTACGAATGATATATAGAATGCATTTCATATAAAAAGGAGGTGCTATACAGTTAATGGAACTTGTCTTTAGCGGGTATAGAATTTCTCAGTCCTACGGCTGGAAGCCGTTTGGAAGCGGATTACAGTTTCATCAAGGTATCGACTTGGTCAAATCTCATAAATCTCCTGTTCACGCATTTACAGAAGGTACGGTTTTATATGCGGGAATGGGTAAAACCGGTACAGGTTTAGGTAACTATGGAAACGTTGTATTTGTGAAGGATAAAAACGGGAGAGGACAACTATACGCTCACCTCGATAGTGTGGCAGTGAAGGCCGGTGCTTCAATTAAAAAAGGACAGGTCATCGGGTATCAGGGGATGACAGGACAAGTGACCGGTTCCCACTTGCATTATGAAGTTCGGAAAAAAACAGCCCCTTCCTACGGGTGGGAGTCTGATCAGGTGCACAGCACCCTCGAACCGACTGCTTATCTTCAAAATTTCTATCCGCAGCCGGCTCCAGCAACATTCACGAAGTATATCGTAAAAGCAGGGGACACGCTGTCTCAAATTGCTAATCATTATCATACCACCGTAAATATCCTTAAAGCTGAAAATAACATCAGTAATGAAAACCTCATCAGGGTCGGTCAAGTATTGAGAATTCCCAATGCAGGCAACCCGGTCTACTACACAGTTAAATCCGGAGATAACTTAACCGAAATTGCCAAAAATTACTATACCACCGTAAATAAACTAGTAAGCATGAACGATATCAAGAATATCAACTTGCTTCAGGTTGGACAGAAATTGCGAGTTAAATAATATTTGTCGTTTAGCCCATCTTTTTGTAGGTGGGCTAAACGACCGAAGTCAGTATGTAAACATATTGGCAACAAAAATGAGCCCAAAATTTTCTCAATTCCTGCCTGGATTTTTTGCAGAACTTTATAGGTCCTATTTTTTAACAGATACAGAATCCTTAAACATGCCTTGGTCCTTGATTTAATTGCCTTAATGGAATATATTTATACAGTATTCATACATAGACGCTTTTTGGAAATGGGCAGATGATTTTGGCTGCTTTGACATCGCTCCGAATTACTGTAATAAAGAAGAAGCGTTTAATCTCATAAAGGTTAAACGCTTCTTTTATTCGTTTACTCTGCTGCGAATCTACCAGGAAAATATTTTAACAGACAAGAAGGCGAAGACATCATGTGGTTTATTTTTTCTTTATTGACAGCTTTATCTTGGGGGGCTGCGAATCTTTTTTATAAAAAAGGTTCAGACAGTAATGACAGGTACAGTCATTTGAAAATTGTTACAATGGTTGGGCTTGTTATGGGGATTCATGCCATTTTATATATGGCGGTGAAGGGAATCAGTTTTGATCCGTTTGATATGATCCGGTACTTCCCAGTGTCTTTTATGTATATTTTATCCATGACGATTGGATATATTGGCTTGCGATATATAGAGTTATCGATCGCTGCCCCTGTCCAAAATTCTTCCGGGGCAGTCAGTGCCGTTTTACTTTTTATTTTTTTTCCGCGTGAACTGAGTATGGTTGAAATTTCTGGCGTTGTCATCGTGACGGCGGGGGTTATCGGTTTGGCGGTTTTGGAAAAGCAGGCGGAAACAGCCGCTTGGCAAGCGGGGAATGTCGGGGTTGACAAGAAATATCAAATAGGTGTACTGGCCATCATCTTTCCGATTCTTTACAGCTTAATAGATGGAATCGGAACATTCCTGGATGGGATTTATTTGGATGAACTGACGCTGATCAGCGAGGATTCCGCTCTTTTGGCCTATGAATTTACATTTTTCATTGTAGCGATTATTTCTTATTTATATGTGACAGTAGTAAAGAAACAGAAGTTTTATATTTTCAGAGAACGTGATAAAGGGACCGCAGCCATTTTGGAAACGGTCGGTCAGTTTTTCTATGTGTTTGCCATGGCAGGCAATGCTATGATTGCTGCTCCGCTGATTGCTGCCCATGGAATTTTCTCAGTTATACTATCGCGGATTTTTCTAAAAGAGATCATGACCTCCAGACAATACATGATGATTGCTGTGGTCATGGTGGGGATCATTTTGCTGGGATTTGCCGAAGGATAATGATCAATAAAAAAAACTGAACGACAATCAGTCCCGCCTTAAAAGAGAAACTGCTGTTTAAACAAAGAATTCTTTCAGGAATCCGTGCTTTATGGCAAAACACTTGATTGATGAAAAAAAGTTATCCATGTACTCTATTGATCAGTAAAAAGCTATACACACATGAGGCCTGACGGGCCTCTATTTTTATGCCATTCGTTACGAAAAATTCAAATTTTGTTATGATGGATAAGACAACAAGAAAAGAAAGGAAGAGATATTATGCTTGATTTATTAGCCTCGCATGCATCTGTGCGAAAATACAAGGATGAACCGATTTCTGATGACACATTTCATGAACTGCTACAAGCAGCACAACATGCCGCCAGTTCCAACTTTGTACAGGCCTATTCTGTGGTAAGGGTAAAGGATCCCGGCAAGCGGGACCAGCTTGCGGAGCTTTCAAAAAACCGCAAACAATATGAATCAGCTGCTCTGCCGCTAGTGTTCTGTGCCGATTTTAAAAGACTCGAGCGGGCAGCGGCCCTTCACGGAAAGGAAATCATAGGTGATACAGCCGAAGCCTTTTTGGTTGCTGTGATTGATACTGCTTTATTTGCACAAAACTTTGTAGTTGCTGCAGAATCAAAAGGTTATGGGATTTGTTATATCGGCGGTGTCCGAAACAATCCTCAGGAGATCAGCGACCTGCTGGGGTTGCCGGACCATGTTGTTCCACTATTTGGATTGACCGTTGGAGTTCCGGATGAAAGAAATGAAGTAAAGCCGCGGCTGCCGGCCGAAGCCATTTTGCATGAAGATACATATGATGACAGCCGCTATGATGAGATTTTGAAAGACTATGATCAAGTCATGAAAGATTATTATCAGCAGCGCTCCAGTAATCGTAAAAACATTGGCTGGACGGATGGAATGGCTGCCTTTATGTCCCAGACCAGGAGAGAATATATGTTGGAATTTTTGCAGTCTAAAGGCTTTTTGAAAAAATAACGCCAATACTAAAGGTGAATCCGAATATTTATGCCAATTCAGAAGGAAAAGCAAGTTGAATATAGCTTTTTAATGGGGAAATAGCCGAAAGGGATATTGGCGTATCTCGAATAGTCCAATATTACACAAAACCCTTGATAACTCTTATTGGAGTAATCAAGGGCTCAAAAATCTACAAACTCGTTATGAAATCTTGCGTCAGCTATCTTAATTGAACCGCCGTAAATGGAACCGTTCGTACGGTGGTGTGAGAGGTCGGGAGTTGATCACTCCCTCCTACTCAATTCATTGCTTTTCCAAAACGGCAGGATTAATTAAAGTAGGAGGAATATCTCCATTCAATCCGGCATCCAGGTTTTTCGCGGCCAGCTGGGACATTTTCAGCTCGGTTTCGTGAGTGGAGGAGCCGATATGCGGTAATGTAACAACATTTTTCATATCCAATAACGGATGGTCATGCTGTACGGGTTCCTGCCGGAAAACGTCGAGTCCTGCAGCAGCAATTTCATTATTTTGAAGGGCTTCAACTAATTCATCTTCGACAACGGTTCCACCTCTGGAACCATTGATGAAAATGGCTGATTTCTTCATAAGGCCAAACTCTCTTTTTCCGATTAAATCCATTGTTTCGCCGGTTAAAGGAGTAATAAGCAGAACGAAATCAGATTCCATCAATAATTCATCCAGACCGCGGTAAGCTGCATTGAACTTTTCTTCTGCTTCCGGTTTTCTTGTCCGGCTGTGGTAAAGAATATTCATATCAAATCCAAGATGGGCACGTTTAGCAATGGCTTGGCCAATTCTTCCCATTCCAATAATCCCCAGTGTTTTATGGTGAACATCCACTCCATAGTGTTCCGGCTCTAAATCTGCCTTCCATTCTCTGGATTTGACATAATGGTCCAGTTCCGGAATCCTCCTTGCCGTTGCAATCAGAAGGCCAAATATGGCATCGGCTACTGTGTCCGTTAAGACTCCAGGCGTGTTCGTTGCCATAACGCCCCGCTTGGTCATTTCTTCTATATCCAAATTGTTATACCCAACCGACACGTTGCTGACAATTTTTAACTGAGGTGCTTTATCCAGCAACTCTGCGTTTACGGGCAGCTCCAGTCCAATAATTCCTTCAGTTTCTTTCAGCCGTTCTAAAAAAGCTTCATCAGTATGCGGGTTGATCCCTTTAAAAAACTGGACATCATACTTTTTTTTCAATTCTTCAAGTACAGGCTTCTCAACACGGTTGTATGCAATGATTTTCTTTTTCAAATTAACTGACCCCTTTCCCCAGTCATATGTTTTTCTCTTTCTTCATTGTACACGAAGTTTTTATTTGATCCAGTCAAGCATTTTCGCAAGGCCAGTGCTTTACGTCTGTGCTCTTTTGCTATGAAGGAGGATTTATCCTAAAGTTCCATTGAAAGATGCCGATAAACAATAAGTATGGTGATATATGAAAAAAGGCTCAAAAACCGTGTTTGATCTTTAATAAGGGAGGAAATGCCATGGCTCTTTTTAAACTGGGGAAGTCCCGCGAGGAACCAATCACTGAAGCAGACTTCTATCCAAAAAATATTGGTATTCATACGAATGATTCTTCGATTATAGACAAAATGAACATGATTGAACTGACGGAAAAAGATATGAAGACCTTAAAAAAACTACAACCGATCATTAAAGAACATATAGAAGAAATTGTGGAAGAATTTTACCGGGTTGTTATGGAGGTTGAACACTTACAGGCGATTATTCATCAGCACAGTACTGTAGACAGACTTCGTCAAACGTTGACCGTCCATATTATCGAGATGTTTAACGGGGTGATTGATGAATCGTTTATTGAAAAGCGGCTGAAGATCGCCAAAGTCCATTATGTCATCGGACTTGAACCATCATGGTATATGGGTGCTTTCCAAAATATTAACGACATGATATCTACCCTGATCTTTAAGGATATAAAGGATCGGAGAAAACTGCAGGCCGCACTTTCTGCAGTCAATAAAATGCTGAGCTTTGAACAACAGATAGTACTAGAAGCTTATGACAGAGAAAATATGAAAAAATTAAACTCTCAGTTTGAAGAGGGAAAAGTCTACCTCAAAAATAAAATGAATGCTGTCAGCGAGGGGCTGGTCAGTCTTGCAGAACAGACACAGGCTTCTGTTGTAACGCTCAGCAGTAACATAAGAGAAGTTAATGAAACAACGACGGAAAGCAATGAACAAGCCATGATTGCAAAAAATTACGCGGATGAAGGCCAAGCCAAACTGAGGGAATTATTGGACAAAATCAGTGTGATGGACAAGTATTCAAGGGATATGATTGACAGCATCCGCCTCCTTGGAGAATCTACTGATCAAATTTCAAGTGTCATCCATATTGTGCAGGATATTGCCGAGCAAACAAATATTCTGGCTTTAAATTCTGCCATTGAAGCAGCTAGAGCGGGTGAACACGGTCGAGGGTTTGCCGTTTTGTCTCAGGAAGTCCAAAATCTTGCGGAGCAAACGAAAAGCTCTATTTCGCAAATCCATGAGCTGATCTCCAATTCCAATCAATATAAAGAACAAGTCATTAAGTCACTCAATTATGTTGAAGAAGCACTCATGTCCGGTATATCAACGTCTGAACATACCCAGGAGGCTTTTTCTAATATTGCTCAATCCATCCAGCAAAACAGCATGACGGTTATAAAGGTACAAGAGCAAATGGACAACTTAATCCAAGTTGTCAGTGAAATTGAACGTGCTGCTGCTTCAGTAACAACATCGGCTGAAGAATTAAATGAAGCGGCCATGGCCTAATCTTCTTTAATATCCCTGTGCAAAGAGGGAGTGTGCGCTTTTAATCATATGTAGTGAAGGGTTTTACAAAGTAAATGGCCGAGGATAATCAACGAACAGGAAAAGGGATGATATCTATGAAAAAATGGTTTCTTAACCTAAAAACTTCAGTGAAACTGTTATCCACATTTATCTTTATCGCGGCTATTATGGCTGGCGTCAGTGCTTTTGCCATCATCAATATGAACAAAATTAACACGATTGGTTCGGATATGTATACCCAGGCATTAGTTCCGATGGAAAATATGGCTTTGGCGAAGAACGACCTGCTCCAGTTAAAGGCTGCCTGGCGTGACATTGCTTTAACGGAATCCACGGCAGATACTCATGTAAAGATGGAAGAAGTAAAATTATTAAGGGATAATATTGAAGAGAACATCTCCATTTATGTAGATTCATATGTGAATGAAGATGAAGCGGCGAAACAGGAAGCACAGGAATTTTTCAATACATTTATGTCAGACTTTGACACATATAATACGGCCTATGACACTTCTGTACAGTCCGTCACATCGGACAGAACGAAATTTCAGCAGCTGGATGAAGAGCTGGATGGACTTCATAACCGCTTGACAGGGCATTTGGATGAAATCTGGGAAGTGGATATGGCCATATCTGAAGAGGAACATCAGCGATCCCAAGATCTTTTCTTCACGACTACTGTGATCATGGTAATCATAGTAACGTTAACCATTGCCATCTGTATCATGCTGGGAATGATGTTAACGAGAGCTGTTGCAAGACCACTCAGAAATATATCCACTGTCATGGAAAAAGTCGCGGATGGGGATTTGACTGTTTCAGCTGATATCGATACGAAAGACGAAGTGGGATTATTGGCGCAGTCGGTAAATACAATGGTCTCTAAATTGAGGCAGACCGTTCAGAATATATTAAGCGCAGCCGAAAACCTGTCAGCATCTTCTGAACAGGTGTCAGCGAGTATGGAGGAAATTACAAGCGCAAGTACCAATCAGGCCAATGCAGCTCAAACCATGAATGAGCTTTTTGGTGAATTATCCGAAGCCATTCGGTCGGTTGCCCAAAATACAGAGGAGGCTGCTGAACTGGCAAATCAAACGGTTCAAATTGCAGAAACCGGTGAAAAAGTAGTCCTTTCTTCGGTGGATGGAGCGAATGCTGTAAGTGAGCAAATTGCAAACTTGGAGAAGGATTCTAACAAAATAGGAGAAATTATTGAAGTCATTGACGATATCGCCGATCAGACAAATCTGCTTGCGTTGAATGCGGCAATTGAGGCAGCACGCGCCGGGGATCAGGGCAGAGGTTTTGCCGTTGTCGCCGATGAGGTTCGAAAACTGGCTGAAAGAAGCAGTGAGGCTACGAAGCAGATCACTGGTATCATCGAAGAGATGCAGAAAAATACGACGCTGAGTGTCAAATCGGTTGCGGAAGGACGTGCCTTTACAGAACAGTCCGGTGTAGCCTTTGAAAACATTATTAAAATGGTAAATGACACAGGAAACAAGGTAACAGAAATTGCGGGAGCCAGTGAACAGCAGGCTTCTCAATCTGAGGAAGTGCTGTCATTTATTGAAAATATTTCTGCTGCCACCGAAGAAGCGATGGCCAGCACCGAAGAAACTGCGACTGCTGCACAGTCGCTGGCAGACCTTGCGGAAGAACTGAATCAATCCGTTGCGGTATTTAGGGTGAACAAATAAAAAAAGCTACTCATGTATGGGAGGGAAAAGAAGATCCGATTTCTTTTCCCTTTCTTATTTTTAAAAAAAAAAACGAACATTAGTTAGCGAAAACAAACATTTTATCAGAAGGCTTGTGATAACCGGCGCCATACAATTGTAATAAATCCTTTTATTATCCATTAAACAAAGTACTTTCTTTACCGATAAACCGTTTGAATATTTAATATCTGATTAGTCTTAAGGTTGTTTCATCTGATTCTGGTAGAACTTCAAGAAAGAAAAGGAAACATCAAAGAGTCAGGTGTTTTGTACCTTCATGGAAAGGGGCTTTATGGATGAATCAATAATGGATGATTGAAACAAGGCATAGATGTTGGTGTATATCACGAGTGACGATAAACATATAAAGTGAGGAGAGTTGAACATGCGGTGGTACCTGAATAGAAAAACGTCTTTTAAACTGTTATCAGCTTTTATTCTTATTGCTGTCATTCTTATTGGAGTAAGTGTATTTGCCATGACGAGCATGAAGAAAATTTATGAAAATGTTTGGATGACCTATGAGAAAACATTAGTACCCATGGATCACCTGACCCAGGCCCAAATCGATCTTTATAAATTAGATACGATGTGGAAAGAATTTGTGTTATCTGAATCAAATACAGTGAATACTGAGCAGATCAATAGTATGAGAGAGGATATTGAAAAAAACGTTCAGATATATGTAGATGTTTATGATGATTTTGGAGAAGAGATCCAGCAGCAAGGGGCAGCATTTTTGGAGGAGTTTTCTTCTAGTTTCAATCAATATAACGAAACATACGACAGTGCTATTCAGGAAATTTCTTCAGATCGGACCCAATTTCAACAGCTGGATTCAAGGTTAAACACTTTGCATGAGGATGTTACCGGTCAAATTGAAGAGATTAAAGCTGTAGATATGGAAATCAATGCTGAATCTTACGCTGCTTCAGGAAATCTATATACTGCCTCAAACACTATCATGATTGTTATTTCTCTATTGACTCTTGTAATATGTATCGCCCTCGCGATTTTACTCACGAAGGCGATTGCCCGGCCGTTAAAGGATCTGTCCAGTTTAATGGAAAAAGTTGCGGACGGAAATTTAAGTGAAACTGCCGATATTCAAACAAAAGATGAAGTGGGAATGCTGGCACAAGCCGTTAATACGATGATCTTAAATTTAAGGGAAACGGTTCAAAACATTTTAAGTGCAGCTGAAAATTTGTCGGCTTCCTCTGAGCAGGTATCCGCCAGCATGGATGAAATCGCCAGTGCCAGCAGTAATCAGGCTGATGCCGCACAAACAATGAATGAATTATTTGGAGAGCTGTCCGAAGCTATTCAATCTGTTGCCCAAAATACAGAAAAAGCGGCGGAATTAGCAAATCAAACCATACGTGTCGCACAAGATGGTGAGAAGGTAGTAATGTCTTCCGTAGAAGGAACGAACCAAGTAAGCGGTCAGATGGCTGCCCTTGAACAGGATTCAAACAAAATTGGGGAAATTATTGAAGTCATTGATGATATTGCTGACCAGACAAATCTCTTGGCGCTTAATGCGGCAATTGAAGCTGCACGTGCGGGTGACCAGGGAAGAGGATTTGCTGTTGTGGCAGATGAGGTGCGCAAGCTTGCAGAAAGAAGCGGCGAAGCGACTAAACAGATTACAGCTATTATCCAACAAATGCAGGAAAATACGAAGCACAGTGTGCAGTCCGTTCAAGAAGGACTGAAATATATAGAACAGTCAGGCGAATCGTTTGAACATATTATTCAAATGGTAAATGAAACAGGCAATAAAGTAACAGAGATTGCGGGGGCCAGTGAAGAGCAGGCTGCCCAGTCGGAAGAAGTACTGTCATTTATTGAAAGTATTTCTGCTGCAACCGAGGAAGCAACGGCAAGCAGTGAAGAAACAGCATCTGCTGCACAATCGCTGGCTGATTTGGCGGAGAAACTCAATCAATCGGTGGCGGTATTTAAGTTGTCTGGTAATAAAGAGGTTTAGCTCTTTCAGGTTTTGCGGCCTTTTTCTGAATAGGAGCTTAAGACCATCTGCTAAATAAATGAAAACAAATGCCGATAAAAACAATGTCGGTGTTTGTTTTGTTCTATATATATTTAACCAGTCTTTCTGAAAAGATAAAGTGGTCTTTTTAGATAATGGATCCGTTTTTAAATAGTGAAAAGGAGGCTGCTTCATGAGCTCACAACATAAACAGTATGTTGTATTTGCCATTCATCAAAATCTGTATGCTGTATCTATTCTTGATGTTTCAGAAATCATTCGCATGCAAACGGTCAAGTGGATCCCTAACTCGCGCGAGGAATTTCTGGGTGTGATTCATTTAAGGGAGCAAGTCATTCCAATCATGAGTTTGCACCGGATTTTTTCTGAGCCCGATAAGACCATTGATTCAAAAACGAGGATGATTGTTTTGAAAGTCAATGGGCTTGATTTTGGCTTTGTGGTAGATGAGGTAAATCATGTCAAGTTCTTGTCAGATGAGCATATCAGCCCGGCACCGCACATGTCGCAAAGTGAGTGGATCCAGGGAGTCTATCACCGTGACGGCGAGACAATCGCATTGCTTAATTTGCAGACACTAACAGAGCATGTCGATCTACAGAAAGTCTTATAAACGGAAAAAAGTGAAGAAGACTTCTCAAATATAGGGCAGCGAATGTTTATGCAAGCTTCTATAACGGTTGTGAATGTGACTGATCCTTCTGTCTGATGATCAGAATCGAACAGCAAAAAATACCGCTGCAAAGTGGCTGCAAGTCGACGGCTGGTTGGCCTGAGACTGTATTTGCTCCTTTTTAATAAGAACATGGATGCAGTCGTTTCACAACACCAATTTTGGGAGTAGTTACAAAAATGGATAGCAGGTGACGCAAGATGGGGCAAGCAACCCAAGAACAATATGTGGCCATTGGAATTGAAACAGAAAAGTATGCGATCAATATTCATGATATTGAAGAAATTATTCGAATGCAGGATATTACAAAAATACCCAATGCAGAAACGCATATTAAAGGGGTCATTAATCTGCGTGGAAGGATCATCCCGGTTATCAGTCTTAGGGATCGATTTGGCTTGAATGAAGAAGAATACACAAAGGACACACGGATCGTTGTGGTCAAATATGAAGATGAGATGGTTGGAATCATTGTAGACAATGTCAGCCAAGTCATGCAATTCAATGACATCCAGCCATCGCCTGATACTTTTGGAGGGGTACAGGCTTCCTTTTTTTCAGGCATAGGTCATGCAGAAAACGGGCTGGTCAGTATTTTAAACTTGGATAAAGTCCTCCAAAGATAGGCGGTGACAATAGATGGATACGTTTGATACGAGTGAATTTATGGGGGTATTCATTGACGAAGTAGATGAGCAGCTGGATATCATCGACCAGGAAATTCTAGCGTTGGAGCAGGAAGGAGAATCACCGGAAGTTATTCAAAGGCTTTTCCGGGCAGCACATACATTAAAGGGTTCGTCAGCTACGATGGGCTTTGATGACATGACAAAATTAACCCATGGCATGGAAAACTTGTTGGACCAAGTCCGCAATCACCAGTTGTCAGTGAGCCATGATTTAATTAATCTTTTATTCAAATGTTTGGATGAACTAAAAGTATTAAAGGAAGAAATTATTGAAGAGGCAGAAGAGAGAACTGATATAACTCCCTTGATTGATGAAGTAACAAACTTCGGATCTGCTCAGCCGAAAAAGGAAGAAAAGCATGATGATGTACTGGAAAGTTCCCCTGGTATTCAGGAAATCATAGCCTCCGGCGTGGAGCAGGGATTACATATTTTACATGCCGGGATAGTCTTATCCGAAGAGTGTGAAATGAAATCTGTCCGTGCCTTCTTAATACAAAACCAGCTGGAGTCTGAGGGAATTGAAATCCTTCAATCCATTCCTGATTTAGACCAGTCCGGCATAGAGGAAAAGGATTACGAAACGATCGAGATATTGATGGCTTCCCCCCTGGGAAGTTCGGATGTGCTGGAACTGTTGGAATCCATGACAGATGTGGATCAGGCGCTTGTCAGTGTCCATGACCAGCAGAATCCAAATCAGGGAACAAGTGAAACCGATCAAACAAAACAGGAAACGGCGGCTTCAATCCTGGCAGATCAGCAAGCCAAAGCTGTACAAAAAAAGAAGGATAAGCAGCCGGCAAGCCCCAGTCATCAAAAACCTGAAGACAAACGTTCTAAAGGGCAAAAGAAAGGGCAAACGATTCGGGTGGATGTAGAACGCTTGGAGCATCTTATGAATCTGGTAGGAGAGCTGGTCATTGATCAAACCAGGATCAGCCAAGTGAGCGGCGTACTGCACAACCGATATACAGATGATGATACGGTCAGCGATCTTGATCAGGTGTCAGACCACATAGCCCGTGTGATCGGAGAATTGCAGGAAAGCGTAATGAAAGTAAGAATGCTCCCGATCAGACAGCTGTTCAGCCGATTTCCGAGAATGGTCCGGGATCTTTCTCAATCGCTTGATAAAGAAATGAATCTTGTGATTGAAGGGCAAGAAACTGAATTGGACCGTACAGTCATAGAGAAAATTGGAGACCCGTTAATTCATTTGATACGAAATGCTGTGGACCATGGAATCGAAACAAAGGAACAAAGAGCCAAAACTGACAAACCGATAAAAGGACTTTTGCGAATTACGGCAAGTCATGAAGAAAATCAAGTGGTCATAACAGTGGAAGATGACGGGAAAGGCATTGATCCGGAAAAAATGAGAGCTTCTGCTGTAAAAAAAGGTGTGATTACCGAAGAAGAAGCTGAAAAGCTGAGTGATGAGGAAGCAGTATATCTGATTTTTCGACCGGGATTTTCCACCGCAAAAGAAGTAAGCAATGTTTCTGGCCGAGGAGTCGGAATGGATATTGTGCGCAGTCACATTGAAAGTTTAAACGGAATTATCGAACTGGATTCGAAGCTTGGAAAGGGAACTGTATTTAAAATTAAATTGCCATTGACACTTGCAATTATTACAGGATTAATCATCAAGCTGGCTGAGCGGACATTTATTTTACCTATGAGCAACGTAGTGGAGATTGTAAGAATTCATCCTGAAACCATTCAGACTCTTAAAGGCAAATCGATTGTGGTTGTCAGAGATCAAGTGCTTCCTGTCGTTTGGCTCCACGATCTGTTTAACATTCCCAGAACGGATCCGGGCGGAAGGCAGCTTCCTGTTGTGATTGTTGGTGTCGGAGAAAAGAAAGTGGCACTTATTGTAGACGAGCTTCAGGGGAATCAAGAAATCGTTGTAAAATCTTTGGGAAAGTATGTTGGCAAAATAAATGGTATTTCAGGAGCAACTATTCTGGGAGACGGACGTGTGGAATTAATTTTGGAAGTTGCGGGGATTAACAGAATGATCAATCAATCATAAATGTTTGAGACAGGGAGAGAAAAACATGCTGAGAATTTTAGTCGTAGATGATGCAGCATTTATGCGCATGACGTTAAAGAAGATGCTGGAAGAGTTTGGACATGAAGTCATTGGAGAAGCGGTTGACGGAAATGATGCAGTAGAAAAATATAAAGAGCTTAAACCGGATTTGGTCACGATGGATATCACGATGCCGAACAAAGACGGCATCACTGCAACGAAGGAGATCAAACAATATGACCCAAGTGCGAAAGTGCTCATTTCTTCCGCTATGGGACAGGAAACAATGGTTAAAGAAGCCATTATTGCCGGGGCTGTGGACTTTATCGTCAAGCCGATCAATCCTCAAAGAATGATGAATGCCGTGGCGAAGATAGCCAAATCTTAGTTAGATTCAGCACTGTTTTTGTTAGAAGACATTGAGTGAACAGGAAAATTTTGACTGCTTGCTTTCCCATTTTATCGAACGGACGGAATATCGTGTAATAAGTGAAAGGCTGAAGGTGAAGGAATGCTAGACGTTTTAGACATCAACCGTGATTACGACCTTTTTATTCAAAGAATAAAAAAGAAGACCAACATTAATTTACAATTATACAAAGAAGACCAAATGAAGCGCAGATTAACTGCATATAAAACAAGAAAAGGATTTCGTACATTTGATGATTTTTTTAAGGCAATGATGCAGAATGAGCAGCTCTATGAAGACTTTTTGAATCATATGACGATTAATGTAACAGAGTTTTTCCGCAATCCGTCGCGTTGGGGAGTCCTGGAAAAGAATATCCTCCCACAGATTTTAAAGGGTAAAAGGAGAATCAGATGCTGGAGTGCTGCCTGCTCGACAGGAGAAGAACCTTACAGTCTTGCCTTGATGCTTTCTTCATTCTTTGAATGGCAGGATATCCGGATCTTGGCAACTGATATCAATCATCAAGTGATTGCCAGGGCAAAAGAAGGAAAATATAAGGAGGAAGCACTTAAAAATGTACCTTCCTCAATGAAGGATCGTTTTTTTGAGCACCGGGACGGCCATTACGAGATAACCGCAACCGTAAGGAAAAGCGTTCAATTCAGACAACAAAATCTTCTGTCTGATCCTTTTGAGTCGGGTTTTGATTTAATCATTTGCCGGAATGTCTTAATTTATTTCACAGATGAGGCAAAGGTTCAATTGTTTAAAAAGTTCAGCCGGGCATTAAACCCGGGAGGATACCTTTTTGTCGGCGGTTCCGAGCAGATCTATCAACCTCAGAAATACCAATTAGAAGAGACCGACACCTTTTTTTACAAAAAGACGCAGGAGAGATGGACATGGTAAAAGTAAAGGTGCTGGTCGTAGACGACTCGATTTTTATGCGCAAGCTCCTTTCTGACATTATTTCGAAAGACGGACGCCTGCAAGTGGTCGGAACTGCAAAAAATGGGCGGGAAGCTATTCAACTGACGGAAGAATTAAAGCCTGATGTAATTACGATGGATATTGAAATGCCTGAAATGGATGGATTGACAGCTCTGCGCTGGATCATGCGGAAATTTCCAACACCCGTTCTGATGGTGAGTTCCCTTACCGAGCAAGGAGCATATGAAACGATTAAGGCACTGCAGTTGGGGGCAGTGGATTTTATTCAAAAGCCTTCCGGCTCGGTCTCACTGGATCTGTATCGTGTGAAGGATGAATTGCTGATGAAAATTAAGGCAGTCTCCAAGGCGAGGCTGTCCAATGAACCAGTCTCTTTGAACTCCAAAGCACAAGAACCTAAAAATCCAGCAGTCATGTCAAAGTTAGAAAAGCCCAGGCCGGGTACGAAAAAATTCAGGCAGATTTTTGCTATTGGAACATCCACAGGAGGGCCAAAAGCTCTTGAAACAGTAATTAAAGGGCTTCCGTCAGATTTTCATGAACCGGTTGTTGTTGTTCAGCATATGCCTCCTAAATTTACAGAATACCTGGCTAAGAGGCTGGACGGCATTTCAAACGTGCATGTTGTAGAAGCGCAAAATAACCAGGTGATCAGCGGGGGAACCGTTTATATTGCTCCAGGTGACTATCATATGGAAATAAGAAAAAGAGGTTTGGAATACCGGATCAAACTGAACAATGAGGAGCCTTGTAACGGACACCGCCCATCTGTTGATGTCTTATTTGATTCTGTCAGCAAACTGGATCATTTGAAGCGGCATTTTATTATTATGACCGGTATGGGCGGGGATGGTGCCAAGGGCATGATGCGTGCCAAAAAGTCTGGAGCGGCCTCTACAACAATTGCCGAATCTGAAGAGACCTGTATTGTCTATGGCATGCCAAAAACTGCGGTCAATCTGGGATGTGTCGATCATATCCTGCCTCTGCCCAAAATTTCTTCTAAAATCATTTCCCTATCTAAAACATAGAATAGGAGTTTCAAAGGTATAGGCTCCCGGAACTTTACGGGAGTCATTTTTTGTATTATTTTCATTCTCTATTTGCAAAAAAAGCGTATCGCAGGATTGGGATAGATATATAAACTATCCACAGAAGCCGTTTCATTCATCAAAAGACTATGCCGACGGTGAGACTTGCGGCAAAAAGCAAGTCTTTCCTATTGTTTTCTGATAATATAGTATAAGAATGCCTGATCAAATTTTAATGAAAGAGATGATTGACGGTGGAGACTCTTAAAATAGCTGTGATACCAGGAGATGGTATCGGACCCGAAGTCATTGCTGAAGGGGTAAAAATTTTAAAAAGAACGGCTGAGCTTGACGGCAGGTTTCAATTTGATTTTACATACTTTCCATGGGGTTGTGAGTATTATCTTCAACACGGAAGGATGATGGATGAGGACGGAATCGATCAGCTGAAGGCCTTTGATGCCATTTATTTGGGGGCTGTTGGTTATCCGGGGGTTCCGGATCATATTTCTTTATGGGACCTGTTGCTGCGCATCCGAAAATCATTTGATCAATATGTCAACATTCGCCCGATCCAGCTGCTGAATGGAGCCCCCTGCCCTCTGTTGAATGGCAGCAAGGAAAAAATAAATATGCTGTTTATTCGTGAAAATAGTGAAGGAGAATATTCGGGTGCAGGGGACTGGCTATTTAAAGGAAAACCCGAAGAAGTTGTGTTGCAGACAGGAGTGTTTTCCAGAAAGGGGACAGAACGGATTATCCGTTATGCGTTTGATACTGCAAAGAAATCCGGAAAATCCGTAACAAGTATTAGTAAAGCGAACGCATTGAATTATTCCATGGTTTTCTGGGATGAAGTATTCGAGGAAGTGAGCAGGGATTACCCGGATGTTCCGACCTATTCTTACCTTGTTGATGCGGCAGCCATGCACATGATCAATGATCCGCAACGGTTTGAAGTAGTGGTCACTTCCAATTTGTTTGGAGATATTTTGACGGACCTTGGAGCAGCGCTTGCAGGAGGGATGGGGCTTGCAGCAGGAGCAAATATTAACCCGGAAAGGGAATATCCCTCCATGTTTGAGCCTGTTCATGGTTCAGCACCTGATATTGCCGGGAAAGGAATGGCCAATCCTTTGGCAGCTGTCTGGTCCGCCAGCCAAATGGTAGATTTTTTTGGTTACGAAGATACAGGAAAGACACTCTTGGATGCCATTGAAACCTTGCTGGAAGAAAACCGTGTGTTGACACCTGATCTTGGCGGAACAGCATCTACTTCCGAAGTAGGAGACCGTGTATCCGACATTTTACAAGAAATGATTTAGAATAAGTGAGTAAACGATAGCGACAAGGAGAGGAATGTCATGTCTAAACAAGAGAAGCAGCAATTATTTAAAGAGGCACTTGGAAATTATCCGACAGGTGTCACGATCGTAACAGCAATGACAGAGGAAGGGACGCCCGTAGGGCTGACAGTAAATTCTTTTGCCTCTGTATCTCTGGATCCGCTGATGATTTTATGGTCTATTGATCACAGAGTTTCCTCAAAAGATACTTTTATCAAAGGTGAAAAATTCGCAGTCCATATTTTGGGGGCTGATCAAGTGGAGCTATGTAAAACATTTGCTACCCCGAATGTGGACCGGTTCAGTACATGTAAATGGAGCACATCCGAGCATAACACTCCGGTCATTGAAGGAGCATTTGCAGTCCTCCAGTGCAAGCTTCATCAAGCAGTTGAAGCAGGAGACCATACGATTTTAATAGGTAAAGTATTGGATATTGACATTGAAAGAAAAGATCCGATGTTATACCACCGCAGAAATTTCGGTGCCATTCCAGCTGAATTTTATACAGAAATAGAGAAAAATAAATAACAATGTTTGCCCAAAGTGAAGGCAGGTTAAAAGTTTATTATATAGACCGGTGGATGATTAGCCAAAAATGCATAAAGAAAGGGTGATAGAGGATGGACGTGTTTTTTATTACAGGTGCTTCAAGGGGAATCGGACTGGCTCTTAGTAAAGAACTGCTGGATAAAAGTCATGTGCTGGTTTGCACGGCTCGATCACGGAATGAAGAACTCCTTGACATGGCAAAGAAGAACGGCTGCCAATTGGTGTTCCTTGAATTTGACCTGACTGATGTCTCCAAGCTGGATTCATTGATGGACAAGATGATCTCATCTATTCCTGGCACACCGAGTTCGGTCACTCTTGTCAATAATGCAGGTGTGATTGATCCGATTGGCCACACAGAGGACAATCAACCGGAGGAAATTGCCAAAAGCATTCAAGTCAATTTGACTGCTCCTATGATTTTGTCATCTGCTTTTATCCGGAAGCTCAAAGGTCACCATATTCCAAAACGAATCGTGAATATCTCTTCGGGTGCGGGGCGCCATGTGTATTCCGGCTGGAGCAGTTATTGTGCCGGAAAGGCAGGATTGGATCAATATTCAAAAGCGGTTGAATTAGAACAAAAAAACAAGCCATTTGGTGTCAAAATTGTCTCAGTTGCACCTGGCATTGTAGATACAGATATGCAACATGAAATTAGAAAAAGTGATGAAGAATCTTTTGATCTGGTTCAACAATTTATTGGTTATAAGGAAAAAGGACTCCTTAGTTCTCCGGAAGAAACCGCCGGTAAACTGGCCCGTTTGATTCAAGGCGACCATTTCTACGAGATGAATGTTCTTGCGGACTTGAGAAATTACTAACAGACGGTGATCCTTTTATTATTTACGTCTATCCATGAGTCTATATTTGCGAATCACTTTGGGAGCATGTTGAATGATTTCATGAGGAGGGGTTATTCTAGTAACCTTTCTTTTTTATGAGCGTTTCAAGCAAGAGACTTCATGGATCCCGAATATTGAGCGGAGTGGAAAATTGGTTGTCAAGAGTACTTCAAGAAGCCCGAATATTGAGTGGAGTGGAAAATGGGGCGTCAAGAGGGCTTCATGGATTCCAAAGATTAAGTGAGCGATCGTTCCTGAAGGACGGAGAATTCCTGCTAAAAAAGGAAATGCATCCGTGATATTCGTTCCCCTGAAGAATCCAACGCATCTGTGATATTCATTCCTGAACAGCGGAGATTTCCCTGCAAAATCCGTAATCCAATAAAAAGTCATGTTTTTTCAATGATTTCCGTTATAGTGACATAGAACATCCGCGAGGTCTGTATTTTTAAGTAAACCCGCGGTATCTCATGAATACTTGGACTATTGGCCCAGCTTTAATCTCGTTCATTCTTACAACAGGTGAAGGACTTATTCCTTCACCTGTTTTGCATGGTCTCTCCAAATTTCATCCGATAATGGGCTAATGCCAGTAACGGGAAAATGTAATTGTAGCTGTGATAATGAATGTAAAAGGAGGCTGCCATTCCCTGACCGACGGGATAATCCCAAGTCCAATCCCGCCGGTCGAATGAGTCAGATAAATAACGAATGCCCGATTGGATCTCAGGTGTCGGCTTGTTTTCCACTGCGATTAAGGCATCCAGCGCCCAGGAGGTATGTGTCAGATGACTTTTACCCAGAGGGACATACTGATTTTGTATGTCGCTTTTACATGACTCTCCCCATCCCCCATCTTTATTTTGAATGTTCTTCAGCCAGCGGACCGCCTTCGTTATACTCGGGTGATTTCGGTCTGCTCCGACGGCCCGTAATCCTGTTACTGCTGCCCATGTACCATAGATAAAGCAAATGCCCCAGCGGCCGTACCATGATCCGTCTTTTCTCTGATCGCCGATCAGCCACTTTACAGCCGCTTTCATTTGCCGGCTTTGTCTTGGCAATCTCGTATAGTTCCCCAAAAATTCAATGGTCCTCCCGGTAAGGTCTGCACAGCTTGGATCCGATACAATCAAGTTTGCCCGGTCGAACGGCAGCAGGTTTAACAGTTGATGATCCGTGTTCTTTTCGAAGGCAGGCCAGCCTCCATCATTGTTCTGCATGGAAAGAATCCACCGGATTCCCCGATCCCAAGAGGAAAGCATCCGGGTATTTCCAGTTACTGAAGCATATAAAGCTCTTAATGCGGCAGTTGTATCATCCACATCCGGGTTGATAGTATTGATGTCGGAAAATCCCCAGCCGCCAGGTAAAGCATTTGGATTATGAAACACCCAATCCCCATATTTTGTATGCTGCTTTTTTAGTAAATACTCATTTGCCCTTTTGACAGTTCGATGATCAGGAGATAATCCTGCCTTTTGAAGCGCATAAGAAATGAGGGCTGTATTCCAGACGTTTGCCGTCGTATATTGCATATGGGGAAGTCCATCAATGGTACATTTCATTTCCTTAAGCCCCGTAACAGCTTTTTGAATCAAGGGGTCCTCTTTTTTATATCCAAGAGACAATAAGGCAAAAATCATCAAAAACGTGGAGCTAAAATAACTGTACAATGTTCCGTCCGGTTCTATATGGTGAAGCATGTATTGTTTAGCTCTCTCGATGGCAAAGGAACGGAGCTGCCAAGGTGCCAACAGGATCTGTTTGATTCCCTGATCAATGAGTGTAAAAAGCCCGCTGAATGCCCTAATCTCTTCCGTAGTGAAAAATTCCGGAGCCCTTGATACGTACAGATCTGAAAGATCCGGAGTGCCTTTTATCTTCTTTCTGTATTTCTTGGCAGCCGTAATCATGATGGGAACAAGGTTGGCCCTTCCAAATACAGAAAAGTCGTAGAGGTTAACTGGGAACGCGAGCGGCAAGAGCATGATTTCTACAGGCAGAGGAAAAAATGCCGGCCATTTGTATTGGCCTGTCAAAGCAAGCATTACCCTCGTAAGCATCTCTGTTTTTTCCAGTCCGCCATTTTTTAAGATAAAGCTTTTCGCCAGGCGCATCCGGGTGTCCGTTTTTTGGATATAGCCGGAGCAAAGCAATCCATAATAAGCCTCAACTGTATAGGATAAGTTACCTCCCGGCTCATCATAAAAAAGCTTCCAGGCTCCGTTCTTTTCCTGTTTGCTCAGGATCCGTTCCGTTAAGCCCCGAATCAAATCTTCATCATTTATTTCAAGCGCCCTTAATAAAATGATCATATAGGCGTCCGTTTTAACCCCTGTATCAAACGGATCATCCCATGACCCATCAGTTGACTGTTCCCTGCATAATATATCAATGATCTTATTGGTTAAAGCATCGGTATGATTTACCATGCCATATCATCTCCCTGATCAATCGGTTTATCTCTCCATGTTTATTCAGGAATTTACGAGTGCATGCATTTACTGGAGTGATGAGTCATATTATTCAGCAAAAAAAAGAAGCCGGATTTTCTGCCGCTTCGTCTTCATCAACTGAGAAAAAAGCTGAAAGAGCGTTTGATGAAGAAGTGTCCTGAACCGTTGAAAAAGTTAACACATGATGATTTGATCATCGTTGAAAAAATTCAATCCGTTACGCAGAAATATAATTTGAATAATATAACAAGAACGAACGCCTACCTTGACTTTTATATGCAGTATCCCGAAATCCACTGGGCATTCCTCGGTCATGCCGTATCGCGAAACGGCGGTTGGAATATGACAGATCTAAAAGGCGATCTGATATCCCGGCTGCTGGGGGAAAACAAGCAAAAAGAGTTTTTTGATTTCCTGGAGCGGGGTAACTGGCTGATTTTTCAAGATGTGTACCCGCAATTCTTGCTTTATGCAGAATGTGTAAAGCGACAAAAAAATCTATTTTATTTGCTTCCAAGCTTGGGAACTTCCATGTTTATGGAAGTGTTGTGGAATGATTTTTGGGAAACCCGAAATTCTTATACATTGGCTATGGCCCAAGTCATTAATGAACAGAATTATTTAGAAACGAGAGTGATTCAAAACAAGAAATATAAGGAGGAAGTGCTGGATACGCTGGAATTTTTGTTACAGGATTTGCTTTCAATCAACCATCTGTTATTTCCATTGTGCAAAAAAGCAACGGTAACGCCTCTCATAGGAACGACAATCCATCAATTCAGTTCCTTGCATCAACGGATTACTTTGGGCAGAAAGCTATATCAGTTGCTGTTTCGGGACCCTCAACGCCATCGGGAGCTTTTGGCATGGTGTTTGGAACATCCGCATACCGGTTCAAGGAAGGACTATTGGCCGCACCTTTTTAACGATGTTAATGAAGGGGTTCCAGGGCCCCTCCAATTTCGCAGATTACAAGAGTGCCGGTTGACCAGCGGTACGCCAAAGTTTTACAGTCCGAGATTGGAGTATGCCTGGCCGAATGTCCGGCATCATCCCCCGGAACCTGGAGACTGGTTTCATGATCCAAGTGTTGTGCGTTATCTAAAAGAAAATGATGGTCCCGTTGACGAGGACATTTCAGGTGAGTATTGTGAAACATTACAAAATCTCGAACTTGCCGTATTGGCAAAGAAAACAGTATTCCTCTAATTCATATCGGTATGCTTTATCAATGATGTATGCCGCCATGTTAGGAACATATCTGGACTTACTTTTTACCGGACTGCAGTTTTATTCATTTCCGGAAAGACCGTTTTCGGCTGTTTTTCAGATTCATATCGTTTTTACGCTGGTTATCCTTCCTTTTTTATCTTTTTTCTTTCTTTATGTGGGTAAAAGTCTAAAAAGATCGGGAAGGGTCTTGGAAATCATCTTTCTGGCTGCTGCAGGCCCGGTGTTGGAAATGGTGGCGGAGTCATATGGATTGTTTTTGCATACAAATGAATGGAAACACTGGTATTCTTTCGCAGGATACTTTTTGTTCTGGTCATCCGTATGGTTCATCTTTAGATGGACGAATGGGGATAAGGCCATTAAATAATAAAAAAGGAGTGTTGAATAAATGCCGCATTATCCTGGAGGATTTTGGAGAAGGCTTCTTGGCAACTTGTTGGATGCACTTATTGTTGGTATTCCATTGGCGATTCTTTCGTTATTATTAACGGGTCATACAGATGGAAATACATTTACGAATCTATTAAGCTTTTTATATTATTTGCTGCTCCCGGTCTTATGGGCAGGCTATACAGTTGGCAAAAGAATCGCAGGGGTACGGATTGTTAAACTGAACGGTGAAAATCCGGGCATCGGGACGATGTTGCTGCGCATTGTAGTTGGGGGACTTGTGTACATTGTTACACTGGGTATCGGTTTAATCATCAGTGCATTTATGATCGGATTAAGGGATGACAAAAGGGGGCTCCATGATCTGATTGCCGGAACGTATGTTACAACAGAGCCGCCTCAATAGGGAGCATTATCACATATGAAAATACATGTGCTATGATACAATATGGATAAACATTTTCGAACGCAGGCAGGGATCCGGATGAAAAATTGGCACTTGTATTTTCTGATTATCATGGTCATGGTGATTTGGGGTTTCAATGTAACTGCGATTAAAATCATTGTCAGTCATTTTGAGCCGGTCACCATTACAGCGCTTCGAATCTTTATTGCATTTCTTACTCTGTCACCCATGTTATTTTATCGAAGAGAACTGAAAACGTTATCTAAAAAAGATGTGTTATTTATTGGACTGGTGGCAGTATTTGGAGTTCTCGGCCACCATTATTTTGTGTCTGTCGGACTTAGTATGACCAGCGCAGCAAATGGCGGCTTGATTCTTGGGTCGGTACCCATTGTGACAACGGTAGCGGCGGTTATTTTTTTGGGCGACCGGTTAACGTTTTACCGTGTATTGGGATTGGTATTTGGATTTTCTGGGGTAGCCCTGATTATTCTGATGCAGCCAGGTGCTTCATTTAGCTTTTCTATGGGTGATATATTTATATTTTTAGCCGTATTAACACAGGCTGCCAGTTTTATATTAATCAATAAAGTTTCCAATAGAGCAGGAACCCAGATTGTTACCGGGTTTTCACTCATGATGGGGTCGGTCATGCTTTTTGGCTTAAGTCTTGTCATTGAGCCGACAGGTTTATCCTCTTTAAAAACAGGAACCCTTACCGCCTGGCTAGTATTTTTTGCATCCGGGATGATTGCCACTGCTTTTGGACATTTAGTCTATAATCATGCCATTCAGCGGATCGGTGCCGGCCAGGCATCCCTGTTTCTAAACTTGTCTCCCTTTTTCTCTTTGGTCGGTGCTTCTTTGTTTTTAGGAGAAAAAATATATGCTTTTCAGTGGGCCGGTTTTATATTTATCGTTATTGGAGTGGTACTTGGAACCGGATTTATTGAACATAGACAACATGTAAAGATGGTCAGCCATCGGCCGGAGGATTAAACTCTCATTCATAAAACTATTTTATAAGAGACGGAAACCGACCTTTCCGTCTTTACTTTTTAAAAGAGTTTGATATTCTTTTAATAATATATGAACGGAGGGATGTTCATGAAGATTGACAGTACACACCCGATACCGCTCCATATTCAATTAAAAAAACTGATTGAACAGCAAATTACAACTGGCGTCTATCCTGATCAACTTCCAAGTGAGCGGCAATTCATGGAAAAGTATAACGTGAGCAGGAGCACAGTACGGGAGGCCATTAATCTGCTTGTCAGGGAAGGAATATTGGAAAAAAGACATGGAAAGGGAACTTTTGTTTCGGTAAAACCGATTCAAGACTGGCTTGGTCACTTAAGCAGCACAACAGAGGTTATTCAGAAGATGGGAAAAAAACCGGGGGCAAGGCTTGTGACACATTATAAAACAATTCCGGACCCGTATGTCCAAGAGTTGACTGGCTTTAAAGAAGCTTACTTTATTAAAAGGATCCGCTATGCCGATGATATTGCCATTGGTGTCGAACGCCACTATTATCCCCTGGAAATAGGCGAGAAGCTGGTTAAGTATGATTTGGATAACGCGACCTTATACGATCTGGTTCAAAACGAATTGGGCATCCAGTTTGCAGAAGCGGATCAGTTGATCTCCTGCGGGCCTTTACTTGAGGAAGATAAGCAGTATTTGGATATACCATCCAACGTAGGTGTAATGACGGCAAGACGGATAATTAAAGATGCCGAAGGTAAAATCATTGAGTTGGAATCGGCTTTTTATAGAAGTGATATGTATACATTTACAATCAATCTCTCAAGGAAATTTGGGTAGAAACCTATATAGAAGGATAATAAGAATGATAAAAAATCCTGATATCTGAATTGACAAAAAATATTGAAACCTTAGTTCTAATTCGTTATACTAAGTTTAAGTTTGATATTCTAACTGGTACGGACATCCCAACGTCGTGATGTTCGAAAAAAGCATGAAACGGAGGTTATCAGGATGAAAACTGAAGTTGAATTAACAGAAGGACCGCAAACCAAAAAGAGCCACCTCTGGAATGCAATAACCCGCTACAGTCCAAATACAGAGCCCACTATGGCGGTATCAGGAAAGGGCTCCTGGTTTACGGATGATCAAGGAAACCGTTATCTGGATGGAGTCTCTGGTTTATGGTGTTTGAATCTTGGACACGGGCAGCAGGAAATTGTCGATGCAGCTGCGGATCAAATGAAAACCCTTTCTTATTTTCCTCTGACAATGAACCATCCCCCAGCTGTGAAGCTTGCAGGAAAAATTAGTGAGCTTCTCGGGGCGGATTACCAAGTTTTCTTTTCCAACAGTGGTTCTGAAGCGAATGAAACAGCATTTAAGATTATTAGACAGTACCACAATCAAACAGGAAATCCTGGAAAGTATAAAATTATTTCTCGATACAGAGGGTATCATGGTGCAACACTTGGGGCCTTGAGCGCAACAGCCCAGGCCAATCGGAGAGTGAAATATGATCCAGGTGTTCCAGGATTCCTGCACGTTCACCCTCCATATAGTTACAGGTCACTGTTTGACGGCACCCCTGAAGAAACAGATGTAAAAGCAGCCGATCTTCTGGAAAATACCATTTTGCATGAAGGCGAAGAATCGGTTGCAGCTGTCATCATGGAACCGTTCATATCCGGCGGAGGCGTGATCGTTCCATCAGTGAAATATATCCAGCGGGTTCAGGAAATTTGTAAAAAATATCATGTTTTGCTTGTCATGGATGAGGTTGTCTCCGGATATGGAAGAACAGGTGAAATGTTTGGATTTCAGCATGCGCCAGGCGTACAGCCGGACATTGTGACAATGGCAAAAGGACTGACAAGTGGTTACTTGCCTCTGGGAGCAACAGCAGTCAAATCAGAGATTTATAACGTGTTTAAAAAGGAAGGAAAAGATACGCACTTCCGTCATGTATCCACCTATGGAGGGCACCCTGCAGCATGTGCAGTTGCATTGAAAAATATCGAAATCATTGAAAGGGAAAAAATTGTGGAAAGAGTAAGGGATCTAGGGAAATCAAAGTTAGGAAAGCTTCACGAACTGAGTGATCATCCATATGTGGGAGAGGTCAGGCAGGCCGGCTTCTTATTGGGTATTGAAATGGTGGCGGACAAAGAAACTAAGGAACCGCTGGATGATGAGAAAATGGGCTGGGTATTGGCAGAATGTAAAAAACGCGGTTTGATCATCGGAAGAAACGGAGATACCGTTCCAGGTCTGAGTAATGTATTGATCATTGCACCTCCGCTTACAAGTACTGAAGAGGATCTTGAGTTCATCGTGGAGACCGTCGGAGCCGTAATCCGCAATCTTTAAATCAATCTCGGGGAGGAAGCCTTCAATGGATTATGAAAGACTAAAGACGTTTATTGCTGTTGCTGAAAAGAAAAGTTTTTCTGAAGCAGCCAAAATGTTATTTGTCACTCAGCCAACTATTTCAGCACAAATTAAGGCACTGGAAGAAGAACTGGGGACAAAGCTCTTTGAGAGAACAACCAAAAAAGTTGAAATGACACAGCCAGCTTCCATTTTACTCAGATATGCCAAAAAAATTGTTCACTTGAGCGATTCCGCCCAGAAAGAAATATTGGTTTTTGAAGACAATGTGTATGGCGACTTAAAAATGGGCTGCAGCTTTACCATTGGAGAATATGTCCTGCCCGAGTTTCTAAAATTGTTCAAAGATGATTATCCGCATATTCAAATGAGTGTTGATATCACTAATTCAAATAATATTGTTTCCAATATTAAAAACCAATTCATTGATGTGGGACTTATAGAAACACCGATTGAAGATCCGCAAATTGCAGTGGAGCCTTTTATGGGAGATGAATTAATTCTAATCGCTGCTCCCGGATATTTTCCGGATAATGAGATTACGATTTCAGCTGGCCGATTAAAAAATATCCCTCTTATTGTACGAGAAAAAGGCTCAGGAACGCGTGCTGTCGTAAATCAATACTTAAATCAGGCGGGAATGGGAGACGAGGAATTAAACATCGTGATGGAGCTGGGAAGTACAGAAGCGGTGAAATCTGCTGTAGTCTCGAAGCTTGGAGTTTCCATCATCTCCAAGAGCGCCATCCAAAAAGAGCTGAAGCTCAAACTTTTAAAGGCTTATCCCATTAAAGACATCTCATTTTTTCGCCACTTTTACATTGCATACCGTAAGAACGCAGTGTTAAAACAGGCTGCAGAGCTGTTTGTTGAACAAGTCAAAAAAACGGTGGTGGAAAGTAAAAAAGGGGTTTCTTAATCATATCCACATTCGGGTGTGAATATATAGTAGTCATTTTTAAGGAAAATAAGGGAGGAATCTTAATGGCTCAAGTAAAACAAAAAATTGCAACAGGGGTAAAAATGAAAATGACCCCCAGTGAGGCAATTGTTGAAACACTGGTACAGGAAAATGTAAAAGAAATTTACGGAATTGTCGGATCCGCCTTTATGGATATGCTTGACCTATTCCCGACAGCCGGCATCAGGTTTATTCCTGTTCGTCACGAGCAAAGCGCAGCTCATATGGCAGATGCTTTTACAAGAGTATCAGGTACTGCAGGTGTTGTCATCGGGCAAAACGGTCCCGGGATTACCAATATGGTCACTTCTGTAGCTGCAGCGTACCAGGCTCATACGCCGATGGTCGTCATCTCACCTTCTGCGGGAACACCGACCATTGGCTGGGACGGATTCCAGGAAGCCGATCAGGTGTCCATCTTTAAGTCAATTACCAAAGAAACTGTTCGGGTCACACATACTAGCCGCGTGGCGGACTGCTTGCGCACAGCATTTAGAATCGCCTATGCGGAGCGCGGTCCAGTTTTATACGATATCCCTCGCGATCTTTTCTATGGCGAATTGGAAGACCAGATTCTTGAGCCGCATCAATACCGCACAGATGCCAGAGGAAGCGGCGATCCTGCATTGATCCAAGATGCTGTTCAGCTATTGAAACATGCCAAGAATCCTGTGATCATATCAGGACGGGGTGCGGTGGATGCAGACGGAGTGGACACCGTTGTCAAAATCGCAGAGCATCTGTCCGCTCCGGCTGCAGTATCTTACATGCATAATGACGCTTTTCCTGCAGATCATCCGCTGGCTGTCGGCCCCATTGGCTATATGGGTTCAAAAGCGGCCATGAATACGTTAAAAGAAGCGGATGTCCTGCTTGCAATCGGAACCCGTCTGTCTGTATTTGGAACACTGCCGTGTTATGACATCGACTACTTTCCTAAGAATGCAAAGATCATTCAAATCGATATCAATCCACGAAACATTGCAAGGACGCACCCGATTGAAGTGGGTATCATCGGCGATGCAAAAGCTGCAGGTGAAGAATTGTACCGCCAGCTGTTAAAAGTCCAGCCGGAACCTGCCAAAAATGCCGAGCGCATGGCGGAAACCGCAAAGAGAAAAGAGGCTTGGGAGCAGGAGCTCATTGACCTTGCCATGGAACCCGGGAATCCAATAAATCCACGAAGAGCACTGTTGGAATTGACCAGAGCGCTTCCTGAAAATACGATCATTTCAACGGACATCGGAAATGTATCATCCACAGCCAATGCCTATTTGAAATTTAATCAAACGAGACGTCATATTGCAGCTTTAACATTTGGAAATACTGGTTTTGCATATCCAGCCGCCATGGGTGCCCAGCTTGCTGAGCCGGATACACCGGTTGCAGCCATTATCGGAGACGGAGCATGGGGAATGAGCTTGCATGAAGTGAGTACAGCTGTTGAGCAAAACATCCCGGTTATTGCTTGTGTGTTTAATAACAAATCTTGGGCCGCAGAGAAGAAGAACCAGGTAGATTACTATAATAACCGCTTCATAGGTTCAGATATTGAAGCTCCTGACTTTGCGGAAGTGGCCAGATCCATGGGTGCCTTAGGATATACCATCGACAAGCCGGAGGATATTGCCGGAGTCATCAAAGAAGTACTGGAAAAAAGAAAACCAGCCGTGTTGAACATTTATGTGGATGGTACACAGCTCGCTCCGCCGTTCCGCCGGGATGCTTTAAAAATGCCTATCCGCTTCTTGGATAAATACAAACACTTGGATCACGAGAATTGGGAGAAATAATATAAACGATCAATCAGCAGCCGATCCGAAAAACTGAATTGGCTGCTGATTTCTTGTGATGTCATAAAAGTAAATGTTGACTGAGCCATCTGTTCCTAACGGATGTACTTTATTTACCCCTAAAGACACTTCAGTCCTGTGCAACCGACGAACATGTTCAGGGGCTGGAAGCAAAAAAATACAGTGAAACTCTTGAGACTGCGGTAATGCTTCAAGGCCTGTTCCTGGATACAATGTTGGTCCGGCTGCAAAATTTTATGAAAATGCCTTCATTGCGATTGCCGTCTATATGTATCGTTTTACTGACTTTTGACTATAACCAGCAAATAAGGGAGGCTTCAATGCCTCCCTCTTTCCACTGTTCTGACTTTTCAAGAGGATATTAGATTTATAATCTCCTCACGTCTTTCTACAAAATCTGTTTCAGACCTATACATTCGTCCTCTGCCTTCTTCAATCTCATAAGGCAAGTCGCTGTACATTTCTTTAATAATCCGTCCGGGCCTGGAGGAAAGGACGATGATATGAGTCCCAAGTAACAGGGCCTCTTCAACATCGTGAGTAATAAAGAAGATCGTTTTATTGGTTTCTCTCCATATATTCCGAATGTTATCCTGCATTTGCTCTTTTGTCATCGCATCCAATGCACCAAATGGTTCATCCATTAGGACAATACGCGGATCGTTGGCCAAGACACGGGCAATAGAGGCCCTTTGTTTCATTCCACCGGATAATTCATAGGATTTCGCCTTTTTAAATTGTGAAAGGCCGACCATCTCTAAATAATGGTTAACAATTTTACGTCTTTCTTGTAGTGGCACATTTCTCATTTTTAAACCAAACTCAACGTTTTTTTCAATATTTAGCCAGGGATACAGCATTTGCTGCTGAAATACTACGCCTCTATGCCGATCAGGTTTAGGAGAAATCGGCTCCCCATCAAGAAGCACCTCGCCGCTTGTAGCCTGATGGAAGCCGGCAATGATCCGGAGTAATGTCGTTTTCCCGCAACCTGATGGTCCCAGCACACAAACAAAACTTCCTTCTTCAATCTGAAGGTTAATGTCTTTTAAAGCGGTAACGAATTGCTTATCAGTTTGATAGGTTAATTCAACATGCCGCATCTCGATCACGGTAGACTTGGTTTTGGGTTTTGCAATTACCTGATTCTTGTTCATGAGACTTGCCTCCTAATCCTGTTTAAGGAATTCCGGTGCTATAGCCTCTTCAAATGCTTCCAGCTCCGGCACAGATTCAATGGCGTTTTGCGTTTTCAGGAAATCAGCTGTGTTTTTTAGAGCCTCGGCAAACTTTCCTTTTTTATCCTCTGTTCCCAGATACTCCTCAGAAGCTTGTTCTTCGGCATTTAACCAGATCAACTGATCCATGAAAAACCGGGCATCCTCTTTAGAAACATTCAATTCACCTGTCAATGCTTCAGCTGCTTCATCTGTTGATGTACGGTAATACTCTACGGCTTCATCCAAAATCTTTATATATTGCTTTAATACTTCCGGGTGTTTTTCAATGAATTCTGTAGTGGCAATTCCTACATCTGCTGTAATAATGCCATCTTCAGCCAGCTCCCGGCTTGTTAAGATAATCTCCCCATCTTCAAGCATTTCACCAAGGGTGGGGTACCAGACATAACCTCCGTCTATTTGTCCTTGTTTCCATGCAGCCAGCATGTCAGCAGGTTTCATATCTAATATAGTGATTTCTTTTTCGTCTATCCCTTTTAACTTAAGGGCTGATAAAAGGCTATAGTGTGTAGTCGATCCGAAAGAAACAGCAATTTTTTTACCAACAGCATCCTCAAGCGATTTGATGCCGCTGTCTTTTTTGACTACCAATGCTTCATTATCTCCAATGACATCATGGAGCCAAATGACTTGATTTGATAATCCTTGGGCTATCCCGGAAGCTACTGAACTGGATCCGATAAGTCCTACATCAATCTCCCCGGCTGCCATTGCTGTATTCACGTCAACTGCTGCTTCAAATTGAAGCAGTTCAACTTCAACATTATCGAATTTCTCTTCGAACATATTCGTCGCTTTTGCCAGCAGTTCTGCATTAGGAATTACTTGATAGCCAATTCTAAACTTAACCGGACCATCCTCTGAATTGGATGCGGTATTCCCACAAGCACTTAAAGCGAAAAAAGCTAACATCGTTGCAATCGTCACGATCCACCTGACATATTTTTTCTTCATCCCAATGCCCCCCCCCCCCCCGAATTTAATCTTTGCCTTTCCAAGGAATTGTCTTTGCTTCAATTAAGCGAATAATTCTATCTAGTAAGATACCAGTCACACCCATTAGTATAATGCCGACATACATAATGTCACTTCGCAAGTATTTACTTGCATCCAGGACTAACCAGCCAATACCCGATACTGCAGCAACCATTTCCGAAGCTACCAGGGTGGTATAGGCAAACCCAATGGCTGTCCTTAATCCGGTGAATATTTCCGGTAAACAGGAAGGGAAAATAACATATCGAAAGGTCTACCATTTATTGGCACCAAGAGATGCTGCAGAATGAATCCGATCTTCCAATACTCCTTTTACTCCGGATACAGAAGCTATATACATGGGTGCAAATGCAGCCAGATATAATAAAGCTACTTTTGATAAATCACCTATTCCAAACCATAAGATTAATAATGTGTAGTATGACAAGGGAGGAAGAGGGCGATAGAATTCTAAGATGGGGTCCAAGGCAGCTCTAATTTTTGATGAATACCCGCTCAACAGGCCTAAAGGGACTGCTGTGATTAGCGCAAGAAAAAAGGCGGATGCTAATCTATAAAGACTGTCAAACAAATGATAGACTAAGCTATTTCCTTTATAACCATTGACTAGCAGGTCCATAAAAGCTGCCCATGTTTTAGCTGGAGATGGAATGAAAACTTCAGAGAAAAGGTTTAGTTTTGTAACAACATACCATGCCAAAAATACAGTAACGACCGATCCCCACATAATAAGTACTTCATGCGGGATTTTCTTTTTTTTCTTTTCAGGTTCTTCACTTTTAGTACCTTGTAATTGAGAAGGCTCGTAAAGCTGATACATTTCTTCATCGATTTTTTTGTCGGCATTACCATTCATGAAACTTCACCCCTATCATAACCGGATTAATTTTCCAAGATTCTGTCATTTGGTGTGATGCGCTGACTCAAATCCACTTGTTGAATTTCTGAGGTTCAATGATATCTAACTCTATATATGTTTCCGTGTAACAAATATGAATCTTTTCAAGAAATTTTCATTGATGATGTGTACGAGTGGAAATAGGAGGACTTTACATTTATGATAGCGCTTACTATGAAGAGAAGACTGGGTAGAGATTAATCAAATTATATTATTTACGGTGCAAATTATCAACAGATTGTTCATTACAAAAAACTATAGATGTCATAAGATTTTTCATTAAAATAGAGTAAAAGATCATACAGGAAGATCCTTGGTTTATTTTTAATGCTATGAGATTTCAATAAAAAGAAGCATTGGATGCTGATCAATGCTTCCGGAATGGAGTGAACTTCTGTACTCTTATTTTATAAACATTTCCTTCAATTTCCTGTTCCTTATGAAGATGTCACTTTTGTTGCAGAAGCCGTTGGCTTGTGTGGCGCAGATGGGCGTTCATTATCGTTCTTCTGGTGATCTCCCAGAATATATTGATCCAATGCCTCATCCGGAATTTCTTTATAATATTTAAACCTTGTGAGAAAGAATATGGCCCCAAGGGCGATCCAAACAAGTAAAGCAATCCATGACGGCTTACTTAGAAATCCAGGGGAGCCCGGGACAACCAAAAGCAAGAAAAATGAAGAACTGCAAATGACTCCCAGCAATGAGAAGAACTTCTTCCAGGGTGCTACGATCAGTTGTTCTTTTTGGCTGCTTGGCTGTTCAGACCAATTAAAGAGCCGATAAGCAACAAAACATGCATAAAAGTAGGCAATGGTAACCCCGAGGGAGGCCATGTCAACGACCCACAAAAGTGCTTCCCGTCCAAAGAAGGGAGCCGAGAGAGTAACAGCCATTGTAAAAAAGATTCCCATATACGGGGTTTTGTGTTTTGAATGTAACTTAGCAAAGCCAATTGGAAGGATTTTTGCCCTCCCCATGGCAAACAGCAGGCGGCTTGTCGATACATAAAACCCGTTCAACCCTGTAAAGATACCCATCAGCAATGCAAATGTCAGCAAGGAGACTCCGATTTTCCCATAGGCATTTTCAACGATAACACCTGTTCCCCAAACATATCCGGCATCCACGGCGCTTGTCCATGGCATACCTACGCCAGTAGCGATAATCATAACCGAATATGTTAATCCTGAACAAAGCAAGGCGGTTACAATCAATGAAAAAGATTTTCTTGGATGAAAATCGAACTCCTCGGCAGCCTGAGGGATATTGCCGAATCCAACGTAAGCCCACGGAGCAATTGCAACGATGGCCAGAATGGAAACAATAACCGGTTTGTCAGGATTGAAAAGAGGCTGCAGGTGGGCAGGAGAACTTGTTGGATGCATAAACATGGCGATAGTCAGTAAAATAACACCTCCAACCAGTCCGTTACAAAAAATGAATTGAGAAAAACCGGACAGGCTTGTCCCGCGTATATTCAAAAAGGCGAAAATAACTAAAGCCGAGCAGGCAAGAATGGTTTCTCCAGCGTACACTTTCCACCCGGCAATTGTGTACAGATGTCCGACTTCCACGATTGAAGGAAAAATAAACTTTCCCAGAAGTGCAAGGGCAGAGGCATTTAATGCAACGATAGACATATAGCCCAGTGTTAGAAACCAGCCGCAGAAAAAGGCATGGTACCTGCCTAAACCGTAATACGAATAAACGAATTCCCCTCCGGAAACTGGCAGTCTTTCAATTAAATATCCATAACATACTCCTATGAGAATCATAAGAAGGGCGCCTATGGAATAACCAATTATAACCCCAAGCGGGCCGGCCATCCCCATCCAATCAACCGGCAAAACAAAGGCACCCCAGCCGATAGCCGAACCAAATGCAATGGCCCAAACCCAATGAGGTTTTAACGACTTCGCCAACTGCTCACGCTGTTCCATCTGATAACCTCCTAAATGTTTGAAAGCGCATTCAATCAGCTTTCAAAGTTGTATGTACGATTTTAAAATGTCATCTATTTAAAATCAATTATTTCAGAATGTTTGTATTATTGGAAAAATTGATAGGACTGATGGTTTATTTTTATATGCTTTTAAAAAACCATCATGAATAGAATCAAGCCATCTTGATTACATGTGACCATTAGAGGGGAACTTCGATAGAAAAAAGACTATTATTTTGCCCGAAAAGATGCAAATGCTTAATGTCAGGCAGGCATATCACATGTAATCTGCTTTTGTATTTTTTTCATAACCTATACTATTCATGGCTTCTGAATTTTGGTAAGGCATAGCAGATTTAATCTATAAGATAAAGTAAGTTCTTCAAAATAATAAAATGATGATGGAAAATAGAGGAAATCATTAAAAAATAATGATTTACAGAGAAGCCAATGATAAAAATTAATAAATAATAAGGCAAGGTTTTTCCTGAAGTAAGATAAAATTGTATATTCAAATCACTTATTGAATATAGGTAAATTTAGTGTTTTAATGAAGAAAACAGGAAATTTTTACATAAATGGAGGTGGGTCCAATCCAAACAACAAGTGTGTTGGATGAATTAAAGTCGGTTATTCCGGAAGAGCGAATAACCGATCGTGTCATACGTGACCAACTCGGAAACGGAGGAAATGTGATCGTTTCCCCTCAAACTGAAGAGGAAACAGCAAAGCTATTATCATATGCCAATCAAACGGACCAAACAGTTTCGATTATGGGGGCGGGTACGAAGAGAGGGTACGGGGGCCTGATTGAAAGCACAGATATTTTGCTTTGTATGAAAAATTATCATGGAATTGTGGAGCATGTGCCAGGAGATATGACCGTCACGGTGAAAGCTGGTACCCGTTTTAGTGAACTTCAGAACTACCTTGCACAATATAACCAAAAAGTTCCGATCGATCCATTTACCCCATCTGCCTCAACAGTTGGAGGTGTAATTGCAGCCAATGACAGCGGACCCAAAAGGTTAGGATATGGCTCGGCAAGGGATTCGGTTATTGGAATGAGAATCATTTATCCGGATGGAAAATTGATTCGTACAGGCGGAAAGGTTGTTAAAAATGTGGCTGGATATGATATGAATAAATTATTTATCGGTTCTATGGGAACGCTTGGTGTAATATCTGAAGTCACATTTAAACTAAGGCCGATCCCAAAATGTGAAAGCCTTGTGCTGCTGACAATTCCAGAAGATAGCCTCGATATAATCAAGCAATTTTCCGCAAGTCTACTTGATTCGATGATTGAACCGGTGGCATTGGAGTTGATGAACCCTGCTCTTGTTGAAACGTTGGACGGAATCCGAAATACCGCACTGGCCATTGCCTTTGAAGATGTGGAAAGCTCCGTCTTATATCAAGAGAATCGTATAAAAGATATGAAACCGGATGCAGCGGAAATCAGGATTTTCTCCGAAAAGGATTCTCAAGAAGTATGGAAGCGGTTTTATGAGTATCCGCTGAAAGAATCCTCGGATCTATTACAGTCCACTATGAAAATTGGAGCAGTAAATATGGACGTGCTAAGCATCATAGAGGAAACGATGAAACTGGAAAATCCCGGAAGCTTGGATATCCAAGCCCATGGAGGATTGGGCCATGGACTGTGCAAAGTCTATTTGAAAGGGAAGCCGGGTTTGGTTTCCGATGCAATCTTGCAATTAAGAAAAAAAGCTGAGGAAAAGGGAGGATATGCGACGGTCACCCATTTACCGCTGGAATACCGCAAAGAGATAGATGTGTGGGGAGAAAAGCCGCCTTATTTTTTCCTTATGGAAGGTATTAAAAAGACGATTGATCCCAAAAGGATTTTGAATCCACAAAGATTTTTGGGAGGGATTTAATAGTGACTGTTACAGAAAAACAGAAAAATCCAGAACCGGCCTGTACCTCTATCAGTTTAGGAAACTATCTTTGGAACGATCCCCCGGATCCCAATAAATGGGCCGACTGCGTTCATTGCGGCATGTGCCTCGAATCATGCCCTACGTATGAGATAACAGGCCAAGAACAGCATTCTCCAAGAGGCAGGGTACATCTGATTCAGTCGGTTGCTGAGGGCCACCTCGAGGTGAATGAGGAGCTGATTGATCCCGTTTTTGACTGCCTGGACTGCCGGGCATGCACTACGGCCTGCCCGGCGGATGTAAATGTCGGGGGCCTGATTGAAGAAGCGAGAGGACAAATCCGCCAGGCAATGCCTCTAACAGGCCTCAAGAAGACCATTAACAATTTCTTTTTGAAAGGTATGTTTCCTTATCCAAACCGTATGAACAAGCTGGGCAGCTTGCTGAAATTCTATCAGAAGAGCGGTGTGCAGACAATTGTTCGCAAAACCCGTTTAACCCATATCCTGCCAGACCATCTCGGAGAAATGGAAGGTGTCCTGCCGAAAATAGGCCAGCCGGTACGGGAAAAATACCAAGGAGAAAAGGTCATTGAGGCCAAAGGCGAACAAAAAGCAGAAGTGGCTATACTGACTGGATGTGTCATGGATCTCATGTTCAGTGATATCAATCAGTCAACCATTCATGTGTTGACCAGAAATGGAAATGCCGTAACCATACCTCCCGGCCAAACATGCTGTGGAGCACTACATGTCCATGCCGGCGACCGGGAGATGGGCCGCAGGTTGGCCAAGCAAAATATAGAGGCGTTTGAAGAAGCGGAAACGGTGGTCGTCAATGCAGCCGGATGCGGTTCAATGATGAAGGAATACCATGAATTATTTCGGAATGATCCTGAATGGAAAACCAGAGCAGAAGCATTCTCAAATAAAGTGGTGGATATAGCAAAGTACCTTTATGATACGGGATATGATGTTCCTGAGGCCAGCATAGATACGACAATTACTTATCATGACGCCTGCCATTTAGCTCACGGGCAGGGAGTCCGTGAACAACCGCGGGAGCTCCTGCTGAATATTCCCGGTGTGAAAATGGTACACATGCCCAATGCAGATCGCTGCTGTGGAAGTGCCGGGATTTATAATATTACCAATCCTGAAATGGCTGATGCCATTCTTGAAAGCAAAATGGAAAATGTTCCGGAAGAAGTGGAATTGATTTCGATGGGCAATCCTGGTTGTATGCTTCAAATGGCCCTTGGTGTTCAAAAGTATGGCCGCAACCAAAAAGTTGTCCACACCATCCAGCTTTTGGATTGGGCCTATCAAAAGGAAAACGGGGAGGTTGAAGGTGTTGGCCATTAAAGTTCCTGTTCAAGACAGGCACATTGTTCAGCTGGCAAGACTTGTTTCAGGTCCTCGTTCCATTCTTTATAAAAAAGCAGACTTGGCAGCTTATGATTGTGACGGCTTCACGGTTCAAAAACATTTACCCAAAGCTGTGGTTTTTCCAAAAAATACAGAGGAAGTAGCAGCAGTTGTTAAATATTGCTCAGAGAACGGATTGCCATTCCTGGCAAGGGGGGCAGGGACCGGCTTAAGCGGAGGAGCTATCCCGATCAATGGGGAAGTCATTATTAGTTTAACAAGGATGAAGAGGCTGCTGAGCGTTGATCTGGAAAACAGGAGAGCGGTCGTTGAACCCGGGTTTATCAATTTAAAGCTTACAAACGCTGTATCGGATAAAGAGTATTATTATGCCCCTGATCCATCGAGCCAATATTGCTGTACAATTGGCGGAAATGTAGCCGAAAATGCCGGCGGGGCACATTGCTTGAAATATGGGGTGACCACGAATCATATATTGGGATTGGAGGTCGTGTTACCCAACGGCGAAATCATAGAAATCGGGAAAAATGGGATCCCTGATGCGCCCGGCTATGACTTGCTTGGTCTGTTGACCGGATCCGAAGGAACCTTGGGCATTGTAACGAAAATTACGGTCCGTATTCTAAAAAATCCCGAAGCCAAGCAAACAGTTCTTGCCTATTTTGACAACATTGAAGATGGCAGCCAGGCGGTATCAGACATCATTTCGGCAGGTATTGTCCCTGCAGCTCTGGAAATGATGGATCAAATTGCTATTGAAGGTGTCGAAGCTGCTGCCTTTCCCGTCGGACATCCGAAAGATATAGAAGCGGTTTTGCTTATTGAAGTGGATGGAATTAAAGCAGGAATTCAAGAGCAGATCGATCAAATTCTTGAAGTGTGCAAAAAACGGAATGTAAGGGAGGTAAGGGCTGCAAGAAATGAAGAAGAAAGAGAAAGGTGGTGGGCAAACCGAAAAACAGGATTTGGGGCCATGGGCGCCATTTCACATGATTATCTCGTACAAGATGGCGTTATTCCAAGAAGTAAACTCCCCGAGGTATTGAGAAGAATTCATAAAATCAGCAAAGATTCAGGTTTGCGGATAGCCAACATTTTTCATGCCGGAGATGGGAATTTGCATCCGCTCGTTTTATTTGACTCCAGAATACCGGGAGAAACGGAGCGGGCAATAAAAGTGGGAAGCGCTTGTTTGAAAGTATGTGCGGATGCAGGAGGAACGATTACCGGCGAGCACGGCGTCGGGATTGAAAAAAGGGAAGAAATGCGTTTTGTCTTTAAGGATGAAGAGATCAGCGCACAAACAGACATAAGGAAAGTTTTTAACCCAGACAATCTGTTGAATGCCGGAAAGTTATTCCCGACTCCCGGAAAATGCGCAGAAATGAAACAGGAGCTGAAAAAAGCATAGTGAAACCTGATAATTGAATACCTGCAAATATTCTTTGTTTCCATTCCCTGCTTGACAAACAACAGATCAACCTATGAACCGGCAATCTCTATAAGGAAGGGGAAAGTACCGAAATGAGTACTGGTATGCTGGCTATTTTGTCTCTTTTACCCATTATTGCCGTAGGTGTATTTCTTGTTGGTCTCAGGTGGCCCGCCAGCAGGGCGATGCCGATTTCCTATGTTTTGGCTGTTGTATTGGCACTTTTTGTCTGGAAGGTTCCCGGGTTAAATGTAACTGCTGCTACAATTAACGGAGTCATCGTGGCTCTGACTCTGCTATACATTATTTTTGGCGCCATATTATTATTGAATACTTTGCAGGAAAGCGGAGGCATGAAAACGATCCGCCAGGGATTTACCGATATATCCGAGGACAGGCGAATCCAAGTGATCATCATCGCTTGGCTGTTCGGTTCTTTCATTGAGGGTTCCGCCGGATTTGGTACGCCTGCTGCAGTGGCTGTCCCTTTGCTTGTCGGATTGGGCTTTCCGGCCATGGCAGCAGTAGTGGCCGGAATGGTCATCCAAAGTACACCTGTTACATTCGGTGCAGTTGGAACACCTGTTTTGGTAGGGATTCAAACAGGTTTGTCCGCAGACCCGAGCATAAGCAATGATTTTCTCCAATTGGTGACCATGATCGGCGGTAAAGCAGCTGTTTTGCACTTGATTGCAGGAACGTTCATACCACTTTTTGTAGTTTCGTTGATGACCAGATTTTTCGGGAAAAATAGGTCTTTCACTGAAGGACTGAAGGTATGGAAGTTTGCCCTTTTTGCAGCATTTGCCATGACGATTCCTTACGTAATTGTAGCCAATACGCTAGGACCTGAATTCCCCTCCATGACCGGCGGACTTTTGGGGTTGGTGATCGTTGTCTCTGCTGCGAAAAAGGGATTCCTTTTACCGCCAAAGGAAGAAACCTGGAATTTTGAGGATGAGGCCAAATGGGATCCGGACTGGACGGGGAAAGTCACTTTGCAGGATATTGCACACAAAAGCGGATCCATGAGCATGCTTAAAGCTTGGTCTCCCTATGTTCTTGTTGGTCTTTTCCTTGTCTTGACAAGGTTGAAGTTCCTTCCATTTTTGGAATGGACTCAGTCTTGGACAATCGCTTTTGAAAATATGTTCGATTCAGGAATTACAGCAAGCTTCCAGCCGCTTCATTCACCTGGTACGATTTTTATTTTGGTATCTTTAATTACATTTTTCTTACACGGAATGGATGGAAGCGCATACAAAAGAGCTTGGGCTCAATCTGGCAAAACAGCATTGGCTGCGTCCACAGCTTTGATTTTTACCGTTCCGATGGTTCAGGTTTTCTTAAATACCGGCGGGGGTGCAGCAGGATATGAACGCATGCCTATTGAACTGGCAAATGGCGTTGCGGCGCTTGCAGGAGAATACTGGCCTTTCTTTGCCACTTTCATTGGCGGAATTGGTGCTTTTATTGCGGGGAGCAATACGGTAAGCAATATGATGTTCTCCCTTTTCCAATACGATGTGGGATCTCAGATCGGAGTGGACCCTACTTGGATTGTTGCTTTGCAGTCAGTGGGGGGAGCGGCAGGAAATATGATTTGTGTTCATAATGTTGTTGCAGCATCGGCTGTTGTAGGACTCCTTGGAAAAGAAGGTACAGTGATTAGAAAAACACTGTTCCCCTTTGTTTATTACGCATTATTTACGGGGGCAATCGGTTATTCGATTGTGTGGTATTCCCAAAAAGGCCTCTTTAACCTTGGATCATGGATCGCATTGCTAATTGTTTTTGCAGCCATTTATGTCATTGCAACAAATAAAAGGCGTGCCGCGAGACTGGAAGTACCGATGTCTGATTCGATCAAGGATGTAAAATAAGTCCAGGAAGCATTCCCGCGTTTTTGCGGCGAATGCTTTTTTTATTTGGCACTGTTAATTGCAGCAGAAAAATGGATTGTCCTATCACCGGACAACCCTTTATGTTTTTTAATGATCTAATTCAATTGTTTTATTTATGTCTGATGATTCAGTACTTTGGCCTATCATGCGTTTGTAGTAATAGGCAGCCTTCTTTATAAAATTTCCTCCTTCCCAATATTCGGCTGCTTCCACTTTAACTTTTATCAAGATTACGTTTGGATCATCATAAGAAGTTTGCATAATTTCATCGTATACTTTACTCCATAATTCTTTTTTCTTGTCTAAATCCTCAATGATTTCGGCTCTTCCACGGACGGAAACATAGGATTTACCTGCATATGCTACATTTACATCTTGATTGTGTAAGATTTCATCATATTTATTTGTCTCTTTTTTAGTGAAAAACCATAAGTCTCCATCAAACTCTACTTCTTGTGTTTTCATCGGCCGAGAAACAAGCCCATCCTCAGTAGCCGTAGTCAGCATGGCCGTGTCTACATCTTTAATTAACTCTCTTAATGTTTCAATATCCTCTTGTTTCATCATGATCCACTCCTTCCTGCTTTTACAATACCCTCCATACCAACATTTATTCTGGTATAGAGGATGAATAAAATTACTTTAACAGAGCCAAACGAAACAACCTGAATGAATAGAGGAAGTAAATGGTCAACCAGTAAATTCTGGCAGGTAGGAAGCCCCTGTCAGTGAATAGAATGTCCAAACAATGGGAAGGTCTTTTTTTTTACTTATCATTCAACATTGACCTTCAAGAAAGCCTTATATTTTAAAAACTGGCAAATGAACAGGATTGCATTTCGCTTTCCTGAGGAATAAGATGAAAAGGAGATTGAATTGAAAGGATATGTAGCATGGCAAATCAATTAGTAGAAGAAGTGAAGTCGCGAAGAACATTTGCAATTATTTCTCACCCGGATGCCGGAAAAACGACATTAACGGAGAAACTCCTTTTATTTGGCGGAGCTATCCGGGACGCTGGAACGGTCAAAGGCAAAAAGACAGGCAAGTTTGCTACTTCAGATTGGATGGAAATAGAAAAGCAGCGCGGTATTTCAGTAACATCTTCCGTGATGCAGTTTCAATATAATGATTTTCGTATTAATATTTTGGATACACCGGGACATCAAGATTTCAGCGAAGACACGTATCGAACCCTGATGGCTGTCGATAGTGCAGTGATGATTATCGATTCAGCAAAAGGGATTGAGGAGCAGACGCTGAAGTTATTTAAAGTGTGTAGAATGCGAGGTATTCCCATTTTTACGTTTATTAATAAACTTGATCGCCAGGGAAGGGAACCGCTGGAGCTTTTGGAAGAGATTGAAGAAGTATTGGATATTGAGACATATCCTATGAATTGGCCTATAGGGATGGGGAAAGAATTTTATGGTATTTATGACCGTCATTATCATAGAATTGAACTGTTTCGGACAGATCTTGAACATCGATTTTTGACATTGGATCAAAATGGAGAGGTAATGGAGGATCATCCGATTAAACAGACTTCTTTATACAGTCAGGCGCTTGAGGAAGTATTGCTTTTAGATGAAGCCGGCGATGAATTTTCTGTTGAAAAACTGAATGAAGGAAAAATGACTCCGGTATTTTTCGGAAGTGCCTTGACCGCCTTTGGTGTACAGACATTCCTTGACACATACCTGCAATTTGCTCCTCCACCTCAGCCGCGAAATTCGGATCAGGGAGAAATTGACCCGGCTTCAAAGGGGTTTTCTGGCTTTATTTTTAAAATACAGGCGAATATGAATCCTGCTCATCGCGACCGTATCGCCTTCCTCAGAATCTGTTCAGGTGAATTTGAGAGGGGCATGTCCGTTACCCTTTCACGGACTGGAAAACAGTTTAAATTAACCCAATCAACACAGTTTTTGGCGGATGACCGCAGTACAGTCAACAGAGCGGTGAGCGGTGATATTATTGGTATTTATGACACAGGAACTTATCAGATTGGAGATACCATTGCAGAAGGAAAGAAAATTATTCAGTATGAAAAGCTTCCTCAATTTACGCCAGAACTGTTTGCAAAAGTAACAGCCAAAAATGTGATGAAGCAAAAAAGCTTCCATAAAGGCATCCATCAGCTTGTGCAAGAGGGAGCCGTTCAATTGTTCAAGACATACCGTATGGAAGATTACATTTTGGGTGCTGTTGGCCAGCTTCAGTTTGATGTCTTTGTTCATCGTATGAAAAATGAATATAACTCCGATGTAATCATGGAATCGATGGGCTCCAAAATTGCCCGCTGGTTAGACAGTGAGGAAGTGGATGAAGGGCTGTCAAGCCAGCGAAGCCTGCTTGTAAAAGACCGTTTCGACAATCCGGTATTTCTTTTTGAAAACGAATTTGCCCTGCGGTGGTTTACAGATAAAAATCCATCGGTTCCTTTGAAAGATCCGATGGAAATTCAATAGTCGGTATGGGCGGTATTCCCGTCTCCCGTAACAGGTGGAGGACAAATGTTTCCACCTGTTTTCATTGAAAAGGAATAGCAACATCATATGGTCTCATGAATATCTGTCGAATAATTTATTGGAATTTATCTTGTATCTGGCTTAAGGCACAACGCCTTGTTCTTTTTCCTGAGAACTTGCCGTGTTTTATAATCCCCTTTATTTGTGAAAGGAATAAAACTGCTAAAAATGAACACTTAGAAAACGTTCTTAAATCCTGAAAGGAGATCAGCTTGTGAATGTAAGCGGTTATGCCATTCGGCGTCCTGTTTTTACAATCGTTACCATGTTTTTGGTCATCATCCTTGGTGCAGTTTCGCTCATGAAAATTCCATTAAAATTAATTCCTGATATCAATCCTCCTATTGCTGTCGTTGTGACCACTTATGAAGGAGCTAGTCCAACTGAAGTTGTGGAGAAGGTTTCCAAGCCACTGGAAGCCAATTTGTCAACACTTCCCGGAATAAAAAATATCCAATCGTTTTCTGAAGAAGGATCAAGCTTAGTTTTGCTAGAATTCTCATGGACTACCGTTATTGATCATGTGCAAAATGATATTTTGCAGCGAATGGATCAGACTCCGATTCCTTCAGATGTAACCAAGCCAAGGTTATTAAAATTTGATCCGGCACAATTTCCGGTCATCCAGCTTTCATTAAAGACTGATCAAGATCACGAATCATTAAGAAACCTTGCAGACCAATTGACAACAGAGCTGAATAGAGTGGAAGGAGTAGCGAGTGTCAATGTAACAGGAAAAATCACAGAAGAAGTGAATATTGTCCTTGACCAGAATAAATTAAAAGAATACGGTCTGTCCCAGGCTGATATTGTCAACGTAATCCAGGCAAATAACGTTTCAATGCCTGGGGAAACCGTTTATATGGATGGAAAAGAATTAACCACAAGAATCATCAGTACGCTCCATTCCGTGGGTGAAATAAAGGAACTTGCAGTTACGGTGAATCCAATAACAGGGGATCAAATACATATTGGAGATGTAGCTGCAGTAAACCTGGAAAAAGAAGAAGAAGGAGTCATCACGAGAACGAATGAGCAGCCTTCTGTCCTAATGAGTGTCCTACAAGAGTCAGATGCCAACACTGCTGATGTATCAAAGGATTTTCAGCAGGCATTGAACGATTTATTGGAAAAAGATCAATTTAAAGAAATTGAATCAGATGTTTTATTCGATCAGGGTGATTACATCCGGATGGCTATTCAAAATATTGCCTCCTCGTTAGTGGTTGGGGGAGCGCTGGCCATGATGGTTCTATTCCTGTTTTTAAGGAATATTAAAAGTCCGCTGATTGTCGGTGTAGCCATTCCCTATTCGGTGATAGTCACATTTGTATTAATGTATTTTGCAGACTTTGCATTGAACATTATGACACTGGGAGCACTGGCTCTTGGTATTGGGATGCTTGTGGACAACGCCATTGTGGTCATTGAGAATATATACAGGCATTTGTCGATGGGGAAAGATCCGGAAACTGCAGCTAGAGATGGTGCAAAGGAGGTTGCCAGTGCGATCACGGCCTCTACCCTGACAACGGTCGCTGTCTTTTTGCCGGTTGTTTTTATAAGCGGTTTGCTCGGTCAGTTGTTTAAGGAATTTGCATTTACCATTTCCTTCAGTCTATTTGCTTCACTTTTTGTTGCTTTAACAGTCATCCCGATGATGGCAAGTAAGTGGCTGAAAAAGCCAAGAGGAGATATGGAAGCTCGGAGACGCAGATCCAAGCCGATGAACTTCTTGGACAAAGGTGTGCGCTGGTCCCTTCGCCATCGTTTCCTTGTATTGCTTACCTCTTTTCTTTTATTTATAGGAGGAGGACTTGGCCTCTTTACGGTAGGCATGCAGTTTCTGCCGCCGACCGATGAAGGGTTTTTTAGTATCAGCCTTGAATTGGAAGACGGTACTGCCCTAACAGAGACCGAAAAAGCGGTAGAAGTGATCGAACATGAATTAAAAGAGGAAACAAGCGTTGATGCGTATGTCAGTTTAATCGGTTCCACGCAGGAGTTAACGTTTCAGGGCGGCTCGAAAAGCAATACAGCAGAAGTGTATGTGAAAATGAAGCCCTTGGACGAAAGAGAACAGTCTGTATTTTCGTTTACCGATGATTTACAACCGAGAATTGAAGAAAAAGTGGAGGAGGTTCAAAAGGGGGCCGCCATTAAATTTAATGTAGATGCTGCTTCTGGAATTACGCCGCAAACATTGACGTTTCATGTGACAGATACGAATAAAATACGCTTGGACGATAGTTCCGATCAAATTTATGAAGCATTAAAAAAACTGGATCATGTGACAGAATTATCTACAAGCAGAAGCAATACTGTAGAAGAAATACAGATAACCGCAGATCGTGAAAAGGCACTGGAGAAAGGCCTTTCTCCGGCTCAGATTGCTGCGACTGTCAATGATGCAACAAGAGGGGTGCAGGCGGCACAGATCATTAGCGATGATTCCGATGTCTATAGTGTATTTGTAAGATTTAATGAAGACATAACCAGAAATATCAATCAACTAAAAAGCCTGCTGATTCAAAAGCCTGATGGAAGCTATGCTGAATTAGAAGATATAGCTCATATAGAATTGGGAAACAGTCCGGTAGAAATACAAAGAACCAATCAGCAGGACTCTGTCCAATTTACACTTAAATATGATACGGATACAAATATTGGGGATATCTCCGCAAAAGTCGACGAAGTGATTGCGGACTTGGATTTGCCTGTTGAGACGGAGATCACTTATAGCGGCGAGACAGAGCTTCTGGAAGAATCCATCAATGATATGATGATGGCCTTTGTTTTGGCTGTTGTTCTTGTCTACATTGTCATGGCTGCACAGTTTGAGTCATTCAAGTACCCTTTTGTCATTATGTTCACTGTTCCGCTAATGGCTATCGGGGTAACGATCGCATTGGTGATCACGCAAACCCCACTTAGCATCCCTGCAATGATTGGGATTATTATTCTTGCGGGGATTGTCGTGAATAACGCTATTGTCATTGTTGACTACATTAATCAGCGAAAAGCTGCAGGCCTTTCAAGTTATGAAGCGCTTGTCGTATCTGTCAAGGACAGGGTCCGTCCAGTTTTGATGACCGCCTTGACAACAATCTTGGGCCTGATCCCCATTGCACTGGGCCTAGGAGAAGGAACCGAGATGAATCAGCCGATGGGAGTGGCAGTCATTGGTGGACTGTTGAGCAGTACGTTCCTGACAATTTTCGTGATTCCGGTGGTCTATAGTTTGTTCGATCCGGATACAAGACAAATGAACAACAGGAAAAAGCGGGGCTAGAATCATATTTTTGTTGATTTAACATGTTTTATCCATTATAATAAAACAAACAATATAGCTTGACTACCAGTCAAAGGGGAGTAGCATCAAATGAGCGCTTTACCTGCTCATTTGAAACAAAGTCGTCAATTCGTGAAGCAATTCACCGGCTTTGTTGGCATGAATAACATGTCCAGCAAGACCTTTGCCCATCGGGGGCAGAGGTCTTTTTATGTTTCCAATAAAAGCCTGCCGATGGAAAGTTGAGCCATTTCTGGGGAGGGATTTTTTTGGACGTATCCATGTTGTTGGAATATCTTTGGGTTCTGGTCGTACTTATTGGATTGGAAGGAATACTCGCAGCTGATAATGCGGTTGTCATGGCAGTCATGGTGAAGCATCTGCCTAAGGATCAACAGAAAAAAGCATTGTTTTATGGTTTATTTGGTGCATTTGCTTTCCGCTTCATAGCATTGTTTCTCATTACGTTCTTAGTTAATGTATGGCAAATCCAAGCAATTGGTGCAGCCTATTTATTATTTTTAGCCATCAATTATCTTGTGAAAAAATATATGGGATCTGAAAAAGAAAAGACTGTGAAAGAGGGAAAGGGGTCTTCTTTCTGGGTCACTGTTTTAAAAGTGGAAATAGCGGATATTGCATTTGCTATTGACTCTATGCTGGCTGCAGTCGTACTTGCAGTTACTTTAAAACCGACCGGATGGTTTCAAGTCGGAGGGATTGATGGGGGACAATTCCTTGTGATGTTTCTTGGGGGATTAATCGGAGTCATTATTATGCGTTTTGCCGCTACCTCTTTTGTCAGCCTGCTTGCGAAATACCCTGGATTGGAAACAGCCGCCTTTCTTATAGTTGGCTGGGTCGGCGTGAAGTTGGCAGTCATGGTGCTTGCGCATCCAAGCCTGGCAGTGCTCGACGCTCATTTCCCGGAATCAATAGAGTGGAAATTGACGTTCTGGGTCGTATTAATCCTGATAGCTGTTTCAGGTTACGTAACATCCAAAAGAAGGGCTGTCCTTCAGTCCAATAAATCATAAGTTGAAACAGTCCCTGTGCTGCAAACCGGGGACTGTTTTTTTATCAAGCGTGATTTAGAGAGGGGGATAGTCAGCCGCCGTCACAGTGTGTGTGGCAGTCATAGGCGGCTGAGGAAAGGAATACCTATAGCGGTAGGTCTCCGCCTCTGCTTTGCCTACAAAGTTCACTTCTCTGCCGCTTGTAGTTTTATTTATTTTGATTTCCGGATAGTTGAGATTGGGCCTGTTTGACAAGCCTTTTAGTAATCTCGCCGCCAACTGATCCGTTGGCTCTGGAAACAGTATCAGAACCAAGAGTAACACCAAATTCCTGGGCAATTTCCATTTTTACTTGATCTAAATATGCTTCTATTCCAGGAACAAGCAACTGGTTGCTTCTTTGTCCCATTATTTTTCCTCCTTTATGTTTATAAGTCAATGATAGTATGTTCGAATCAAATGATATCCATGCTGGAACATTTGAACAGTACCAACCTTATGACGTTCTTTACTTTTCTTTCGTGCGTTTTTTGCTTATGATGTAAGAACGAAAATCATAAAAGAGGTCATGAAGCAGATGAAACCATTTCATAAAGGAAAATTGTATAGAGTTTCCCTAACGCCTTTTCGCATCTTAGTCGGATATTACTTTTTAACGGTGGGCATTGTGGCATTACTTCTCAGTCTTCCTGCTGCCAGACAGGAGGGAGCCGATTGGTCGGCCATGGATGCGATCTTTGTTGCAGCCAGTTCTGTAAGCGTGACAGGATTAACGACCGTAAGCATCCCCGATACATTTACAGTGACGGGGATATTTATCCTGATTTTTGCACTTCAAGTCGGGGGCATCGGCATCATGACGATCAGTACATTCTTTTGGATTATGTTGGGAAAGAAGATCGGACTTAAACAAAGACAGTTAATTAAAGCGGATCAAAATCAATTGAATCTTTCCGGTCTAGTACAGATGCTGAAACAAATTCTTTATTTAATTATATTGATTGAAGCAGCCGGGGCCCTTGTGCTTGGTACATATTACCTGAATTATTTTTCAAGTCCTCAAGAAGCGTTTTTACAAGGGCTGTTTGCTTCCGTCAGTGCAACTACGAATGCCGGGTTTGATATTACGGGCGAATCCCTTAAGCCTTTTGCACATGATTATTTTGTACAATTTATTACGATGATATTGATTATATTGGGGGCCATTGGCTTTCCGGTCTGGATCGAAATAAAAAAGTTTCTTTTTCATAAAAATACAAACGAACAGTTTCGGTTTTCTTTGTTTACTAAAATTACCACTGCCACATATTTTATATTGCTGTTCGTTGGTACCATTGTAATCATAGCTCTTGAGTTTAATGATTTCTTCGCAGGGAAGTCCTGGCATGAGTCATTGTTTTATGCTTTATTTCAATCCACTACAATGAGAAGTGCAGGTTTACTGACAATGGATATCAATGAGTTTTCTGTACCGACAATTCTTTTTTTGTCGGCCTTGATGTTTATCGGCGCTTCTCCAAGTTCAGTGGGAGGTGGAATTAGAACCACAACTTTTGCGCTGAGTATTTTATTTTTGTTCCACTACGCCAAAGGGCACCGGACCATTAAAATTTTCAATCGGGAGATTCATCCCGAGGATATTATTAAATCGCTGGTTGTATTGATGCTCGCTGTGGTGATGTATTCCCTGTCTGTTCTGCTATTGGCCATTACCGAAGACGCCAGCCTGATCGCCATTATTTTTGAAACCGCATCGGCTTTTGGCACATGTGGGGCTTCCATGGGCATAACACCGACTTTAAGCACCTTTGGTAAGTGGCTGCTCATTCTTCTCATGTTTATTGGCAGAGTAGGAATATTGTCATTTTTATTCCTGATGGCGAAAAATGAAAAAGCACCTGACTTTCATTATCCGAAAGAACGCGTCATAATAGGTTAGTACCCACTTTTTTGTTCGAGGAGGATGTAACATGAACCAAAAGATTAGAATTGGCATTAATGGATACGGAAACTTGGGGAGAGGCGTTGAATACGCATTGAAGCAAAATAAAGATATGGAGCTGGCGGCCATTTTCACCCGCAGAGACCCCAAGAGCCTTCAAACACTGGATTCATCTGCTAAGGTTGTACATATTTCAGAGGTGGAACAATATAAGGATAAAATCGATGTCATGATTTTATGCGGCGGATCGGCAACGGATCTTCCGGAACAAGGGCCAGAATTTGCCAAACTTTTTAATACGATTGACAGCTATGATACCCACGCAAAGATCCCCGAGTATTATGAAAAAATGGATGATGCGGCAAAATCAGGCAATCATATAAGCATTATTTCAGTCGGATGGGATCCAGGCATGTTCTCTATGAACCGTTTGCTTGGAGAAGCAATTCTTCCTGAGGGAGAGACATATACCTTCTGGGGAAAAGGACTTAGCCAAGGTCACTCAGATGCGGTCAGAAGGGTGCGGGGTGTAAAAGCAGGAGTCCAATATACGATACCGATTGAAGAAGCGGTCAATCGTGTCAGAAGCGGGGAGAATCCTGAATTGTCAACTAGAGAAAAACATTTGCGCGAATGTTATGTAGTTGCTGAGGAAGGAGCCGACAAGCAGAAAATTGAGCAGGACATCAAAACAATGCCCAACTATTTTGCCGATTATGAAACAACAGTACATTTCATTTCGGAAGAAGAATTGAAAAAGAACCACTCAAAGATGGTTCACGGGGGATTCGTGATTCGGAGCGGTATTACCGGAGAAAACACAAATCAGATTGTCGAATATTCTCTGAAACTTGACAGCAACCCTGAATTCACTTCAAGCATATTGGTGACCTATGCACGAGCCGCTTATAAAATGAGCCAAGAGGGTCAAGCGGGGGCAAAAACAGTCTTTGATGTGCCCATCGGACATTTATCTCCCAAAACTCCTGAGCAGCTTCGCAAGGAATTATTATAGAAAAAACCGGCGTATGCCGGTTTTTTTGTGAAGAACTTCGTTTTGATGTATCAAGGTTGACAGAATGGACGGGGATCTCGTCTGGTCTATGCCGTCTTTAGACAAACCCAAAAACGTACCCGGGGGGATCTCGGGTGACCGAAAGAGATAGACTTTTCAAAAAAGGTCACTGGAGAAATTTTCTGTTGCCCCAATGAGATAGAGTCCTCTAAAACAGTCACTGAAGACATCCGGTGATAGCGTGAGAACCCAAAACACAATGATTGCCAAAGTGGATTTTGCCCCTTTACTCGATTATGCCATCTGGAAATGCTGCTCGGTTTCCAAAGGATAAAACGAGGACCGGCCGGTGGCAGGGTCAAAATAAACCAGGGCATAGGAGGTTTGTGGAATAATGTTTCCATTGTGTATATATTCACCTAATAAAAATGGGAACTTTTCAATAATCGTATGTTTATATAACTCGCGTTCATTTAACTTCAATGATGCAAATTCACTTCCCGCCAGACTGTTGTCCTCATTGATGGCGGAATAAATGTCGGTGCGCTCCTGCCTGCCGACCGAAGCGGAGGGGGACCACCATAGTTTCCTCGGCTTATAACGATGGTTTAACAAATAATCATATTTCATAATGCCCTCAGCCAATTTTCTGTTCCTGATTTCCTTATCATGCAAAAACTGCAAAAGTCTTTTAAACAGGTCTTCCAGCTGGTGTCCGATGCGTGACCAGCCTTGTTCATCCCAATAAGAACCAAACTCCTGGAAGAAATCAAACGGCGTATCAAAACAGGCAGTTGTGATATAGTCTACCGCATGATCCATTCTGTGACCGTTCCAATATTTTTCCAATACATCTTCGACTTGCTTAATTTTTAAGACATCTTCAAAATCCAGCACATGATTTTGAAGTATTTCATACGGTGCCTGGTCCATATAAACGTATCCAAACTGTTTTGCAGATATTCTTAATCCGGTACCTCTGAGCATTTTTAAAAAGCCAAGCTGCAATTCTTCGGGCTTTAAGGCAAAGACATCATTAAATGTTTTCTTGAAGGAATGATAATCCTCTTCAGGAAGTCCTGCAATTAAATCCAGATGCTGGACGATTTTCCCGCCGTCTTTTACCATCGTTACAGTTCTCGTCAGCTTTTCAAAGTTTTGACGCCTTTTAACAAGCTGATTCGTCAGGTCATTTGTGGATTGAACTCCAATTTCAAAGCGAAAGAGCCCTGGCGGCGCATTTTTATTTAAAAAGTCGATGACTTCCGGACGCATGATGTCGCCCGTAATTTCAAATTGGAATACAGTGCCGGGTACATGTTCATCAATTAAAAATTGAAACATTTCCATTGCATAGCTTCGGCTGATATTAAAAGTGCGGTCGACAAATTTGATGGTCTTGGCGCCATTCGCCATTAAGTATCTGATGTCTTCCTTCATTTGTTCGCGTTTAAAATACCTTACGCCCACTTCAATGGATGAAAGGCAAAATTGGCAGCTGAAAGGGCAGCCTCTGCTTGTTTCAATATAAGTCACCCGTTTGGATAAATTTTCTTTGTCTTCGGGAAAGCGGAAGGGTGATGGCATTTCTCTCAGATCTATTTTTTCCCTGATCGGGTTGATTACTGGTTTATCGTCCTTTACAAAACCAATTCCCAAAATGTCATCCGTACTGCCGCCATTTTTTAATGCATCAAGCAGCACTTTGAAAGTTTTTTCACCTTCTCCAATGACGATAAAGTCTATTTCTTTTAAACGCTTAAGCCAATAGACAACATCGTAGGAGACCTCTGGGCCTCCCAGTATAATTTTGACTTCCGGAAGAACTTTTCGGATGATCTGAATGACTTTGATCGTTTCTTCGATGTTCCATATATAACAGCTAAACCCCAGGACATCCGGTTTTTTGGAAAAAAGGTCTGTTACAATATTGAGTGCGGGGTCATTGATGGTGTATTCTGCAAGCTCGATGGAATGTTCAGGCTCGGCAAATGCCTTTAAGTACCGGATGGCCAGGTTGGTATGTATATATTTCGCATTCAGCGTACTGGCGATTACTTTCATCTGTTGTGCAGCTCCTTTTGTTGCGCTCCTATTTTCTTTCATTTTAACGAAGAATAAAGAAAACCACAAATTGATGTTAAAAAAAGAAGGAATTTTTTGAATAATGGCGAATGGTCCTATTGTAACAGAAAAAAGGAGCGAACCATCGCTCCAGATTATGTCGAACTGTATTCATTTCTTAACCGGTTGGCTGCTTTCTTCCATCTGGTAAAAGTCATTTCAATAAAAGGCTGTGTTAAACCGGTAATTAATTTACTTGAAAGGAGGGCGGTCAAAATAAGACTGGCAATCAATAAAATCGGCAATTGCATTTGATTAATATACTCCTCCATGTTCAGCCCTCTAAATGTCCGGATGATAAATCCGTGCAGCAAGTAAACGTACAAGGTATTTCTCCCCCAACGGGTAAAAAAGAATTGCCGTTTTGGAACAAATGCTAAAAAGCTTGCAGCCATTGCAGCTTGAACAGCATATATGACGGCCCGCTTCACCATTCCATAAAACTCTGCATTTCCCATCTCAATATAGGATTTTGAACCAAAAAACCATTTTTCATTAAAATCGGGGAAGCTAAGTAAGCCAACGGCTACAGTCACCATGATTAAAACTGCTCCCAGTTTTACCCTCGGCTGTACCAAGGCCTCAATCTGTTTCTTGCTCAAGTAATAACCGATTAAGAAAAACGGGAAAAAGACCAAGGTTCTCGATAAACTAAAATAAGTCGAAATCCAGTCGAAATATCCTGCCCCAAGTCCGATCAGAACGGCAAGGGTGAGAGCGTATCCCGGTTTCATACGGTTAAAAATCAGCAGCATGATATGCCAGCAAAACAGGCTGATTAAGAACCAAAGTGACCAATGCGGCTGAAAAAGCTCCAATTGAAAGGTGTCTTTACTGTTTAAAAAGTAGTAAAATATTGCATAGACGATTTGAAATAAAATGTATGGGAGAATTAATTTCTTTGTTATTTTGCTGATATATCCCTTTTCATAGATCCCTTTCGCGAAAAAGCCCGAAATCAAGATAAAGGCCGGCATGTGAAACGTATAAATAAATTTATACAAGAAAGAAATGAAGGCATTTGTATCAATGTAGGATTGAAGGAAATGCCCAAACACGACGAGAAAAATCAATAATATTTTAGCATTGTCAAAATAAGAATCTCGCTTTTTCATTTTTATCACCTGCAACTCTGTTCGTCACTCATTCACTTTACCCTCTACAATCATACTTAAACATTACATTTAGGTAACAAAAGATGATGAGAGCGGGATGGAAAAGGAGAATCTAATATGTCATTTTATTATACTGAAATGGACAGTTCAATAGACAAATTGTTTCTATTGGCGACAGATGCTGGAATGACAGGGATTTATTTCAGTTATGATGAAATTCCAAATCAATTAAAAGAGTCGATGTCTCAACAAGATGACCATCTTGTTTTAAAAGAAGCTATTATTCAGCTGAGGGAATATTTTCAAGGAAAACGCCAAACATTCACCGTACCGTTATCTATTCAGGGGACAACCTTTCAAAAAGCAGTCTGGGAGCAGCTATTGGCTATTCCATACGGGGAAACGAGGTCGTATGCCGATATTGCTGCCGCTATTGAAAATGAAAAAGCTGTTAGGGCAGTCGGCCAAGCAAACAAGGCGAATCGTTTGCCTATTTTAATCCCTTGTCACCGTGTCATTGGAAAAAATAAAAGTTTAACAGGGTATGCGGGGAACCAAATCGATAAAAAGGAGCAGCTTCTTATATTGGAAGGTGTCTTATGACAGTAAGTATGAAAAAGAAACGAAGTTTTGTCATAAAGATGTCTTTTTTTGAATGACTGTTTACAAACTTCCCTAATTTTGAGACAATAAGTCAGTCGAAGAGAACGATGTCGGAGGGAATTACTTTATGTACAGCTGTCAGGATCAAAGGTTATTTTTAGCAAAGATACAGAAGAAACGTGAAGAAATGATGGTTCTAGGAGAAAAATACGGTCTTTGCGCGGATCAAACGGTGACCTGCAGCCGGGAATTGGACAAGCTGCTAAACGATTATTATTATAATTTCCAATCAGAAACCTCTCCAACGTCTTTTCATCAGATGCGTAAACCACCGTTTGCTCTATTTGCAAATGCCTATTCATCAAGAAAAATTCAAACTTCGTAACTATGTCAGGACAGGCCTAGTGTCATACCGGCTATGGGCAAGCCTGAAACTTCAAAGCACAAAATAAAACGCTTGGGCCTTCAATCTTATGAAGCGCCCAAGCGTTTTTTCTTTATTGGTGCCATTTACGACTGCAACACTAAACAGCTTCTATTGGTTTAACAGTAATTTTTTCATTCTCCATAACAGCTTTAAGATGTTTTACATCTTCATGATCCAAGAGAAAATCTGCAATTTGATCTTCAAGCTGTTCTTGGATGGCCCGTCGAAGAGGACGTGCACCAAATTGTGGATGGTAACCGAGTTCGGCTAATTTTTCTTTTACTTCTTCTGTGATTTCTAGTTCTACATTTTGTTCTGACAACGAATGGATTAATTCAGCTATAAGAAGATCCACGATTTTTAACAAATGTTCTTTCGTAAGCTGATTGAACTCGATAATAGCATCAAAGCGGTTTAAGAATTCTGGTTTAAAGAATGAGCCTAGTGTGTCCAAGATGCTTGTTTCTCTCAATGCATCACTCTTATCGAAACCAACTTTAATTTCTTTCACACTTGATCCGGCGTTGCTGGTCATAATTATCACGGTATCTTTAAAGCTAACCGTTCTGCCTTGGCTGTCTGTCAATCTGCCGTCCTCCATGATTTGCAGGAACATATGCTGTACGTCAGGGTGCGCCTTTTCAATCTCATCAAGCAATATAATACTGTATGGATTGCGGCGTACTCTCTCAGTTAACTGACCGGCTTCTTCATGGCCAACATATCCTGGAGGTGATCCGATCAACTTGGATACGCTGTGTTTTTCCATATATTCACTCATATCAAGCCGGATATAGGCATCTTTTGTCCCGAACAATTCTTCGGCCAGTACTCTTGTCAGTTCAGTTTTACCCACACCTGTTGGTCCTGCGAACAGGAAGGATCCGATTGGACGATTCTTGGCCTTTAATCCGGCGCGGCTGCGGCGGATGGCTTTAGCAACTTTCCTTACGGCCTCTTCCTGGCCGATGACTTTGGAAGACAGGCTGTGCACTAAATGTTTCATTTTCTTTTGTTCATCTGACTCCAGTTTACCTACAGGAATCCCTGTTTTCTGCGCAATGATCTCTTCAATGGTTTGCACATCTACAACCAGCCTGTGCTCAGAGGATTCTTCGTTAAGAATTTTCTCCAAGTACGTTTCTTCATCTCGGAGTTTAGCCGCTGTTTCATAATCTTCTTTGGCCAGAGCAGCTTGTTTTTCTTTTTCCAACTCTGCATATCTCTGTAACGCTTCTTCTTTATTTGGCTTAGTGATCATCAAGTTTATTTTTGATCCGGCTTCATCCATTAAATCAATCGCTTTGTCTGGAAGGAAGCGGTCTTGAATATAACGGTTTGACAAGTCTACACAAGCTTTTAGCGCTTCATTTGTATATGTCACACTGTGGAAGTTTTCATACTTGTCCTTTAAACCATGTAAAATTTCAAGGGCTTTTTCCAAGCTTGGTTCGCCGACCAGTACCGGCTGGAAGCGCCTTTCCAAAGCAGCATCTTTCTCAATTTGACGGTACTCTTTAAGCGTAGTTGCGCCAATGACTTGGAGTTCGCCTCGGGCCAATGCCGGTTTTAAAATGTTACCGGCGTCCATGGATCCTTCAGCTGAGCCTGCACCCACAAGCAAGTGAATTTCGTCAATGAACAGCAAAACGTTTTTACGGTTTTGAAGTTCGGCAATAAGTTGTTTCATTCTTTCCTCAAATTGGCCTCTAATACCTGTATTAGCGACAAGAGAAGCCACATCAAGTAAGTAAACTTCTTTGTTTTTTAATTTAGAAGGGACAGTTTCTTCAATAATCTTTAAAGCCAGCCCTTCAGCAATCGCTGTTTTACCAACGCCCGGCTCACCGATTAATACAGGATTGTTTTTATTTCTCCGGTTTAGAATTTCGATGACCCGGTGAATTTCTTCTTCACGCCCAATCACAGGGTCGATTAATCCTGCTCGGGCAGCATCATTTAGATTGCGGCCAAACTGATCAAGAAATCCTCCGCCCTGACCTCCGGCACTTTGTTGAACGTGGGGGTTTATGTTTGGATGAAAGGAATGCCCGCCCGTACCTGGAAAACCTTTGAAGAAGTCATCCAAGTTTCCAAGATTGTTCCCAAACGGCAAGCCTTTCTTCGCAGGGTTATTATTTTTTTCAGCGGCATAACAAGCAGAGCATAATGCCAGGGTTTGCTTTTGTCCGTTCATATTTACATGGAGATGAACATTAGCATTTCTTTGATTACATTTGCTGCATATCATATCGTTATCCCTCCAATATTTAAATTTCGACTTTGACTTTGACTTTCTTTGACTAATGATTGATTAAAAAACAGGTCTTTTTGTTTGATCAAATTTGACCTTGTAGCTTTATTATACACTGACCATTTTTGACTTTCAACCCTTTGATAAAAAAAGCAGATTTTTTTCGTACTTGTCTCATATGGATAAAAGAGAGGAAAGGGGAGCATCAGTTGAAAAAATGGTCAGAGGCTTTCCAAGTAGCAGCTGTATTTGTCGGTACTATCGTGGGAGCTGGTTTTGCAACAGGACGGGAGATCGTAGAGTTTTTTACCAGATTCGGTGCTTGGGGAACAGCAGCCATTTTACTTGCAGGGGTCCTGTTTATTATTTCAGGTGCAAAAATGATGTTGATTGCGATTCACATAAAGGCACAGTCCTTTGAGGAACTCAATCAGTATTTATTTGGCAGGTTCTCTGCAGTTATGAATCTCTTCCTATTTATGATGCTCGCAGGCGTATGTGCAGTCATGCTTTCCGGAGCGGAGGCCTTGTTTACGGAGCAGCTGAATCTTCCGCGTCATTCCGGGCTGCTTTTTACCGTGGTACTTACTTTAATTGTTCTGTCTGCAGGGATTAAAGGGTTGTTTGGTGTCAATGCCTTTGTTGTGCCCTTAATGGTATTTTTCACCTTTTTGGTGATGATTCAGGTCTTTCAAACCGGCAGTAGTTTTCAGTCTGAATTTACTTTTTTGGATTGGAAGGAAGGGGTTCAAGCCGGACTATCAGCCTTTTCTTATGCAGCATTTAATCTCGCTCTGGCTCAAGCTGTTTTAGTGCCAATGGCTATTGAGATTAACGACAGAAATACAGTAAGGCTGGGTGGAATCGTGGGCGGGGTGTTGCTGACCGTCATTTTATTATTGAGTCACATGACACTTGGCACACATACGGATCCTGCGGCCTATGAAATTCCGATGGCTGTCATCGTAAAGAGAGCAGCAGGGGGATTATATTTGATTTATCTTCTTATTATATATGGAGAGATCTTTACATCTGTCATCGGGAACTTGTATGGACTGGAAAAGCAAATACGACAATATATTCCCATCCGCAGTTTTTTCATTCACGCCGGTATATTGGCTGCAGTATATATCGTCAGTCTGGTCAAATATAGTACGCTGCTTGAATGGCTGTACCCGCTATTCGGTTATGTCAGTATTGGTTTTTTATTGCTGTTGCTCATAAAAAAATCATAGCCTGGCGGCTGCACCAGGCTTTGTAGACTTTTAGCAAAAACTAAACAAGTCTTCTTCAGGGTCCCCGGCCAAATCCGGATGCCGTGCACACCAATGAAAGCCCATTTCCAAATCTTCATTTGGCGGAGGTTTATTCCCACTCAATGGTTTTTGCCATCGCCAAAAATGGATCCTCTGCTTGTTGTTGAGAAGGAGTAAAAATCGTTAATTTCAGGAGATCGTTTCCCTGTGGAATAAGGTATGCGCTGACACGATCCTGATCATTTTCGGCTGTAAAACCTGATGCATTTTTGAGCCAATCATGATGGTCAGGCAGGGTTTTCTTAATGTCAGAACTTACCGATTCAAGCTGGGATTTGACCGTTTCAGTTTCTTGCTCAATATTTGCATCTTTTGGAAGGAGTTCAATCCGCATGAAGAGCGTATCATTTTCTTTCATATACAGGACGTCTTTACGCGGTTCTTCACCAGTTAATTCATATTCCGGCAGTACAAACAAAGAAAAATCCTGGTTGTCACTCTGTTTTAAAAACGCCGTTTTCTCAAATTGTTTTCCATTCACTTTGTAGGTAAGATTTTGTTCCATGATCCGGATGTTTCCATTTTCCTGATCTTGATCGGCAGTTGAAGAATCTTCCGCAGAACTTTCGTTTTCTACAGCGGAATCATCACCGGTTGAATCCTGTCCTGATGTCGAATTTGTCTCTTCCTGATTGCCCGTCTCTTCAAGTACAGAATTCGAGTTTTCTTGCTCATTACTATTTGTTGTGCCGCATGCTGAGATGAATGTGAAAGACAACAAAACGATAAGTAATAATAGAAATTTCTTCAATGGTAATCCTCCTGGAGTCAGTATTACATATAACCAGTTCTTTTCTGAGCATGCAATTGTTTCCTTTTTTACTTGAAAAAAGCCGGTTCTTCCATTCCTATATTCGGTATGATACGGGTAATTTTGGAAGGGAACCGGTACATATAATTAAATAATTGAAGGGACTAAAGATGCTCAGCTTATACATTGTGATTAAATACATGACAAGTTTATGTGACATGTAAATGAAAGCTGGTCACGTTTCTTTTTGGCAGGTTCAGCAGGATTCCTGCCTTCATAATAGATGCTTGTATTATAGTTTAACGGACTCTGTAATGATTTTATAATTTCGGTGGTTAATGACTGTTTTTTCCTCTAAATCAAGCTCCCGGTAGTTCTCCATATAGGTGAGGTCAACAATTACAGAGTTTTCATTTATCTTTTCCACAATTCCCCTAAGGCCATTTTTAAATTCGATAAGATCACCGACTTTTGCAACTTTCATTGGCTTCTCCCCTTTATTTTTTTCTATAGTGTGCACTAAATTGAGAGAAAGTGCAAACACTATATACCAAAAAACTCCGCTGTCATAAAGATTTGCAATAGAGACTATCAAAAGAACGAATGATCCCCTTTCCCTGATACGTGCTAGAATGTGTATAACACGCATGAAAGGGGTTGAAGGCGATCAACACAGCGAAAGTGAAAACAAACGATAGTACCAATGCCCAAAAGGACAGTCAAATGATCGGGATGCTTTCCGGCCTTGCCATCTGCCTGGCTGTCATGATGGCTGGAATATTTGTTGCAGATTGGATCGGAAAATTACTGATCGGGTTACACATTCTCCCTCCGGGAAGCGCCAGTCCGGTTTCAGGTATATTTGTCGCCATTCTTTTAGGAATCCTGATTCGAAATACAGTCGGTCTTCACACGGTTTTTACGCAAGGGGTTTCGTTCTCTGTTAAATACGCTTTAAGAGCCGGTATTATTCTTCTGGGACTTCGCCTCAGCCTGGTACAGGCGTTAAAGCTGGGGGCATGGGGGCTTCCCCTGATAGTTGCCTGTATCTCCTGCGGATTGATTGTTACATTATACTTTACACGGAAAATGAATCAGTCAAAAAGATTAGGAACACTTATCGCATGTGGAACAGGAATATGCGGAGTAACAGCTATCATGGCAACATCGCCAGTGGTGAAAGCAAAAGATGACGAAATTTCCTATGCGATAGCAAACATTACGATGTTTGGTTTGATTGGAATGCTTTTTTACCCATATGCTGCACATTTCTTTTTTGCCGATGAACCCATCAAAGCTGGTTTGTTTCTGGGAACAGCCATTCATGATACGGCTCAAGTGGCTGGATCGGCCTTGATTTACAGCCAGATGTTTAATATGGAAAAAGCAGTGGATGTTGCTACAATTACAAAGCTGACAAGAAATCTATTCATCATTGCGGTCATTCCGCTCATATCTTACTTATTTTTCAAAAATGGCGGCGGTACTGAAGATGAGAAAGTCAATATTCCTAAGTGGTATAAATTAATCCCGCTCTTTGTCGTTGGTTTTCTGCTGATGGCACTCATCCGTACAGCCGGGGACTTTACAACTGATCAATCCGGCCAGGCGTTTGGATTTTTTTCTCCTGCAGGATGGGAGGCATTTTATACACAAGCCAGCAGTTTTGGGTCCACCTATTTATTGGGGATGGCCATGGCCGGAGTAGGGCTGTCTACAAACTTTCACATTTTTAAGGGCCTTGGGTTTAAACCCTTTATTATCGGATTCATAGCTGCGGTATCAGTAGGCGCCGTCAGCCTGATCCTCGTATCATTATTTGGCGGGTTGATCTCGGTATAATTTGTAACAAAATTGAAATATATAAAAAGGTAAAAATGAGGTTAGTGAAGTTAGGATTGGGTAATAGAATACTAACCATGACTGATTGGAATTTCAAGTAGTCATGTCAATCTCATTTTTCCCCCTTTTTTGGAAGACCATGAGTCTTCCTTTTTTTGTCCAACATCTCATTATGCTGAACTCGAGGATTTTTCTATATGATATACTTATGTCAAGATTCCGAAGATATAAAAGGAGATGAGAATGTTGGACTTAGGATTAAAGGGGAAGAAAGCGCTTGTAATGGCTTCGAGTCAGGGATTGGGAAAGGCTGTTGCTGAGCAATTGGCAATAGAAGGAACAGATGTCATGCTGGCCAGCAGAAATGAGGAGCGGCTGAAAGAAGTGGCTGAAGAACTAAATAGGCTGCGCGGAGGAAAAGTCGAATACATAAAATGTGATATAACCAACCTTGATGACATTCAAAGGACAGTCAAACATACAGGAGAAGTGTTAGGTGGAATTGACATTTTAATTAACAATGCCGGAGGACCTCCTGCAGGAAGCTTTGAAAGTATGAAAGATGAGGACTGGCAACAATCTTTTGAACTGAACCTCCTTTCTTATATAAGAGTCATCAGAGAAGCGCTTCCTTATTTAAAGGAAAAAGGCGGAAAAATTATTAACATCGCGTCGTCTTCCATTAGGGAACCTATTCCCGGGTTGATCTTATCTAATACATTTAGGCTGGGGATTGTCGGAATGTCCAAAACAATCGCCGATGAATTTGCTAAGTATAACATACTGATAAATACCGTAGGTCCTGGAAGAATCTCAACGGAAAGAGTGCACCACCTTGATGAAGTGGAAGCCAAACGGCAAGGCGTATCTCCAGCGGAAATTAAAGCCCGGTCAGAAGAGAGCATACCGCTTGGAAGGGAAGGCAGGCCAGAAGAATTTGCAAAAATGGTTGTTTTCTTGGCTTCTGAAGGAAACACATACTTGACAGGAAGTACACTGGTTATTGATGGCGGGAAGCTAAGATCTATATAGAAAAGCGTAGGCCGGATGATTAGGGGCGACAAGCTGGAGACAAAACCAATGAAGGCGCATTTGGCCTTCATGGTTTAGTCGAAGCGACCTCGAGCCCTTCCGGCCGGATCTGGATAGAAGAAAAGCGTAGGAGCCGCAGATGGACAATGGAAAAAGGAGGATACTTATATGAAAACAATCGGCTTTATTGGACTGGGCGTTATGGGAAGATCCATGGTCCGCAATTTAATAAAGAACGGATACCCTGCTGTCCTTTATACCCGTACGAAAGCAAAGGCCGGAGAATTGCTTCGGGAAGGAGCCGAATGGCGAGATACACCGCGTGAAGTTGCTGAAGCTTCGGATGTCATCATAACCATGGTAGGCTATCCACATGATGTAGAAAGTGTTTATTTTGGAAATAAAGGCATTTTTGAAGGGGCTGGAGAAGGCAAGATTGTTATCGATATGACAACCTCTACCCCGACCCTTGCCAAAAAAATTTCTGACGAGGCATTGAAATATGGAATGGCGGCCTTGGACGCCCCGGTCTCAGGAGGGGATATCGGGGCCAAAAACGGTACGCTTTCGATCATGGCAGGGGGATCGGAAAAAATATTTAACGAAGTTCGGTCTATATTCTCTGTCCTTGGAAACAACATTGTTTTTCATGGTGGAGCCGGTGCAGGCCAGCATGCCAAAATGTGCAACCAAATAGCGATAGCCTCTAATATGATTGGCGTTACCGAGGCGCTGGTGTATGCCAGGAAGGCTGGTCTGGATGCCGAGAAAATGCTGGAATCGATCAGTACGGGTGCAGCAGGGAGCTGGTCTTTATCCAACTTAATTCCGAGAGTTTTAAAAGAAGATTATTCTCCGGGGTTTTTTATTAAACACTTTATAAAAGATATGGGAATTGCTATTGAGGAAGCCAAAAAAATGGAGTTGGAGCTTCCAGGGTTGGAACTGGCGCAAAAAATGTATCAAACGTTGGCTGCAAAAGGGGAAGAAGACAGCGGGACACAGGCACTGATTAAATATTGGAGTAAATAATTGATCGAGACCCCGTGATCTTCAACATATGGTTCAGAAATTTAAATCGAAAGTTAGAAGATAGGCTGTGCATGAAATTCAGTTTATGGCTGACTTGCTGACAGCCTTTTTTTTATTTAGATCCAACATATTATATATATCCATTTTCAGGCGAACATAGTGTCCTGCTTCCGGCCGAACTAAGCAAGGGACCCAACGTTCAAAACTTTCTCTTTGTTTGCCTGCTCGGAGCCAGGTTCTTCCAGTTAAAAACGTACTGAAAATAGAAATTCATTTCACAAAAAACCGGAGAAGAACATCGTCATCCTTTCTATTCCCTTACCGGTTGCAAGGGGAAGACAACAAATATTAAAAGCTGTCTCCCAACTTTTTAAATACAGGTTTTTGGTGATTTCTATGACGGTGTTTATGTTGATTCTGCTTGGGTTCCTTGAGACCAGTGTATTCTTGGAGGAGCTTTTTGGCATAATTTAAAGACATGCGAGTTTTTGGATTGCGGGAATGCTGATCAAGATGGCCTAAATGAGGTAATTGTTGAAAATCTTCCTTTGTCGGCGGAATATGAAAAGTATAATTGCCACACTTAACTAACACATCTGATTGCTGTTGGCTGAACTTGGGGTTTCTGGAAAAATGAAGTCCGGTTTTTACCGCTTTTTTTTCCTTGATCATTTTTTCAAGTGCCTGTTTTTTTAAGCTGTATAGAAACTTGGAGTCCGTGGCAGTTTTTGCATGCCGGTTTACTATAAATATCGCTTGGGAAAGATTATTGACTGTCGGCTTTAGCGGAGCTGGTTTTTTAACATCCGGATCCACAAATATATTCTCCTTTCTGTGTCTGATGGAAAGTACATATCATTATATCATATTAAAAAATGATGAAAAAGCAAGTCAAGAGTTTATGAATTTATACTTGAAATGGGAGCATGTCAGGTGTATATTTACTGTGTCAGTGAGATGGTGATTACAAGGTTGAACATATATAAAGGACGCATGCAAGGAAGGGGTTGCTGACTTGAAGAAGAACAGAAATTATGAAGCTGTTTTCCTGCCATCAAAATCCGGAGTCATTAAAATATATATTTATGGATTTAAACCGTACGGTTCATGGGGGCAAGTCTATACGAGCATGAATGGGGTTTCCGTTCATGTAAAAGGATATAACCGCAAAAAAACCGTCATACGCGCCCTTAGAAAGCTAAATGAATCTTTATTGAATATAAAAGAGGACCAGTAAATAAAAAACATTGATTTATGGTTTGGCAGCTGTATGTCAGGGTAATTAAAATAGGGCGGCTGCTTCTTGTTTAATCATTTTTATTGATTCATATTACGCTCGCCCTCCCTAAAGAAATTTGCATTGTGAAATCAGCTTCTTTTATAATAAGTGTGTCTTCCCAAAGAAAGGGGTAAAAAACATGTCTCAATTATTAGGTATTATTCAACGACTGCAAACAATGCAAAATATGGAGGGCCATGAGGATGTACCTCAAAGACAGTTTGAAGTAAACGGAAAAGTAATCTGCCAAGTGAAGTTTTTTTCCAATACCGGAACATTTGAAGTGGAAGAATACGATAAAGACAAGAACAAGAAAACGTATCAATTTGATGACGTTGATGCTGCGGCTATAGAAATCTTTGATATCGTCCAGGAAGCAAAGTCCTTTAGTTAATCAGAGATTTTTTAACAAACCTATACTGAGGAAGCCGCCCATTTTGAAGGAAAAGATATTTCGCGTGCCAGATTTGTTTCCCTTTTCTAAATTTATGGTAAAATGATATTAGAAAGATTTTGCTAAAGAGATGAGGGAGTTTAACAATGATTTCCTTTAAAAGTCAGGCGGTCACGGAGCCTAAGCTCAGTGACTACATGATACCGTCTGAAAAAGTAGCCCATGTGCAAATAGGAAATAACTTGGAACACGCTTTGCTTGTTCTTACCAAAAGCGGGTATTCAGCAGTTCCAGTATTGGATGCCCGATTTAAGCTTCATGGTTTGATCAGCTCAGCGATTATAACGGAATCTATATTGGGACTGGAACGAATCGAATTCGAAAAACTTAGCGATAAAAAAGTTGAAGATGTCATGGCAGTGAACATTCCAATCGTATTGCTCAACGACGATTTTAAAAAAGTGGTCAATTTGTTGATCGATCATCCTTTTTTATGTGTTCTTGATGAAGAAGGATATTTTGAAGGCATTATTACAAGAAGGGCCCTTCTTAAAGAACTCAAATATCATCTTTAACTTGAATGAAAACGTTTTTTCAAAGCGGCTCCCTTTACACGGGAGCCTAATTTTTTTATTTTTGCGTTCTGAAGGGAGACAAGCTGTACATGAAGAACGTAGCTTACCCTCAACACTCAATGGATCCTGCTCCTAAAATACATCGAATGCGGGCCGCTGTTCTATTGGGTTCCTTAACGGCATTTGGTCCGCTCTCCATAGACATGTATTTACCTGCACTCCCTGAACTGGCTTCCGGCTATGGAGCTTCAGCATCTTTATCCCAGCTGAGTATCACTTCCTTTTTAATCGGCATGGCCGCAGGACAAATTATCATGGGCCCCATGAGTGATACACTCGGGAGAAAAAAACCTTTGTTGGCAGGACTGATTGTTTTCTCTGTTTCATCGATTTTGTGTGCTGCCATCCCATCCATATGGGGATTGATCTTCATGAGACTGATACAAGGCGCTTCAGCAGCTACAGGAATTGTCATTGCAAGAGCAGCTGCCCGTGATCTATATTCTGGGACAGAATTGACCAAGTTTTTCGCCTTGTTAATGCTGGTGAATGGAGCTGCCCCCATTGCTTCCCCCGTTGCTGGAGGTCTGCTTCTTTCCGTCATGCCATGGAAAGGGGTCTTTATGATCCTTGCCTTCATTGGTGCTGCGATGCTGGTGGCTGTCCTGTGGGGACTGCCTGAAACATTGCCTTCAGCAAAGAGATCTGCAGGCGGTATTTCAAACATGGTTCAGATCTTTATTCAATTAATACAAGACAAAGTGTTCATGGGGTATTGTTTGACACAGGGATTTGTGATGGCAGCCATGTTTTCTTATATTGCCGGCTCTCCGTTTTTGCTTCAAGAACATTTTCATTTATCTCCGCAGGTCTTTGGCCTTATATTTTCTCTGAACGGAGCAGGTATCATTATTGCTGCACAAATAACTGGACGGCTTGCGGGGAAGATCAGCGAAAAAATTTTATTGATTTTGGGACTGATGAAAGGATTGGCCGGCAGTGGCACGCTATGTCTGATGCTTTGGTTGAAGGCAGATCTGATCTTTGTTATATTACCGTTGTTCTTGGCGGTTTCCAGTGTGGGCATCGTTGGAACTTCTTCTTTTTCCCTTGCAATGAACGATAAAGAGAGAACAGCGGGAAGCGCTGCGGCATTGCATGGACTGATGCCGTATATTTTTGGAGCAGCAGCTGCACCTGTGGCTGGCCTTGGGGGCGGTATTATGCCAATGGGAATAACTATGGCAGCTTGTCACGGTTTAGCACTTTCCGTTTATTGGTTTTTCAGCTGGAAAAATTAGAATGTGTCTTGGATCAAAGGGGTTGGAAGAATGAGTGGAAAGGCCAAAAAACGTCCTGATACGAAAAGGCCCTATGTCCTAATCGCCGTCATGCTCGCCATGTTTATTGGTGCGATAGAAGCAACCATCGTTGCTACGGCAATGCCGGCCATTATTGGAGATTTGGGCGGCTTCGCCCATTACAGCTGGGTATTCTCTGCCTATTTGCTCATGAATACCATAACCGTACTTATTTATGGCAAGTTATCAGATTTATATGGCAGAAAGCCGGTACTTACATTTGGCATCAGTATTTTTTTAATCGGTTCCCTATTATGTGGTTTGGCAAATTCAATGAAGCAGCTGATTATTTTCAGGCTGATTCAAGGAGTCGGGGCAGGGGCAGTAATGCCGGTTGCCACAACTATTGTCGGTGATATATATACAGCGGAAGAACGAGCGCAGGTTCAAGGGTATTTATCAAGTGTCTGGGGGATATCTGCCATCATGGGCCCAGCGGCAGGCGGATTACTCGTAGAGTATATCAGCTGGAGATGGGTTTTCTGGGTCAGTATTCCTTTGGGGATTTTATCTGTGATTGGTATCTGGCTGTTTTTGCATGAAACCATTGACAAGAAGAAGCCAAAAGTTGATTTTGTCGGAGCGATTCTACTGACTACAGCTATCTCATCCTTGATGATCATCTTGGTGGAAGGGGGAGTTCGCATATCGTGGGGATCTCCTCAGGCGATGGGACTAGCATTCATGGCTTGCTCGGCCTTTTTACTCTTTCTTTTACATGAAAAAAAATCAGCGGAGCCGATGGTACCGCTTGAAATTTGGAAGATCCGCCCTATCCTGATTGCCAATGTTGTTTCTTTCACTACTGGTTTAATGCTGATTGGGATATCGAGTTTTCTGCCCGCTTATGTTCAGGGGGTGATGGAAGAAAGTGCAACCATTGCCGGATTTACTTTAACTGCTATGTCTATTGGCTGGCCGCTGGCCTCGACGGCTGCCGGAAAGTTAATATTAAAAATCGGATATCGTTCCACTTCTGTCATCGGAGGGGTATTTTTAGTGCTTGGCGGAGGTTTATTTGTTACAATCGTCCCATCAGCAGGGCCTGCAGGAGCTGCACTTTGCTCATTTTGTGTGGGGATTGGAATGGGACTCACGACGACATCCTTCATTGTGCTTATTCAGGGGGCAGTAAATTGGAAACGCAGAGGGAGTACGACAGCTGCCAATATGTTCATGCGAAATTTAGGTAATACGGTTGGAGCTGCTTTACTTGGCGGAATTTTAAACAGCCGGCTCTTGCAGTATTTTTCGGAACATGGTGGACATGCAGGAAAAAATCTCACGCTTGATTCGACAAATATGCTCCTGACAGAAGAACAAAGGTCAGTGCTGAGCGGTCCGGTTAAGTCTCTCATGCAGGAGGGACTGTCTTTTTCTCTGCACTCTGTGTACGTTGCTGTGTTTTTTTTCGGCATTGTCAGTTTGATCTTTATTCTTTTTCTGCCGAAGAAAAGTAATGCGGCAGCATAGATGCAAATTATATTAGTTGAAGAGGGTTGGTTATGTCCGGAACGGATTTTCGATTTTTAACTGTTCTAGCTGAAGAAATGAACATGCGCAAGGCAGCTGAAAAACTTTTTGTTTCCCAGCCGGCTTTATCCCAACGGCTTCAAAATATAGAGAAGCAGTGGGGGACGAAATTATTTTTGCGTTCGCAAAAAGGTCTGATTCTTACTCCTTCCGGGGAAATTATTGTACGGTTTGCCAAGGAAATGATAGAAAAAGAAGAAAAGGTGATGGAAGAAATCCAAGCCCTCGAAAACCATGTCCATGGAACATTAAAAATTGCCTGTGCAACAATTGTAGGTCAAAATTGGCTGCCAAAAGTCTTAAAAAAGTTCGTTCAACTATATCCAAAGGCAAAAATTTCATTGATCACCGGATGGAGCAGTGAAATTCTTAAAGCCTTATATAGTGGTGATGTACATATCGGAATTATCAGGGGAGCGACGGATTGGAAGAGCAAAAAGTTTCATTTATTCAAGGACAGCCTGTATTTGGTAGACAGGGAAATTCAAAACATTGAAGAAGTCCCTCAAACAGATCGTCCGTTCATACAATTTAAAAGCGACTCCAATTATTATCAGGAAATTCAGGATTGGTGGCATCGTCAATTCCATATGGCACCGAAAAGCACAATTGTCGTAGATCAAATTGAGACATGCAAGCAAATGGCCTATAATGGGATCGGCTATGCCATATTGCCGGCAATTACATTGAATGGCACAGAAAGAAATATGCATCAAATCCCGCTTCTTGATGAAAAAGGACTGCCGGTAAAGCGTGACACATGGCTTCTGGGCTATGATTCTGCCTTTGAACTTCGCCAGGTAAAAGCCTTTTTAGAAGTCGTCCGTGAGTATCATGAAGCACATTCCGAATATTAATTGGCTGCTCGTGGCCGGGGCAGCTCTTTCGCAAAAAAAACGGAATGCTTTGCCGGAGCATTTTGCTTTGTTGTCGATATAAGTCATGTTAGACTGAAAGTGAAGGAATAATTATCCTGGGTTTTGGGATACATAATAAGGTGCCCGCGGAAAGCGCATTAATCAGTAATTATTTTTTGTTTAAATTTATTATAATTAATGTTGACTTGTCCGATACGATCTCCTATAATTACAATTGTGATAAGTTTGTGCACTGAGAAAATACATATGCTTTTCTCAGTTGAAAAATTAAATTTTATACGGAGGGATTTATCATGGCAGAACGTATGGTAGCAAAACAAGCTCCACGCTTTGAAATGGAGGCAGTCATGCCCAACAAGGAGTTTGGAAAAGTAAGCCTTGAAGAAAACATGAAAAACGGTAAATGGACAGTCCTCTTCTTCTATCCAATGGACTTCACGTTCGTTTGCCCAACGGAAATTACAGCAATGTCTGACCGTTATGATGAGTTCGAAGACCTTGATGCAGAAGTAATTGGAGCATCTACTGACACAATCCACACACACTTGGCATGGATCAACACAGACCGTAAAGACAATGGTCTTGGAGATTTGAAATACCCGCTTGCTGCTGATACTAACCATGCAGTTGCTCGCGACTATGGTGTTTTGATTGAAGAAGAAGGTGTGGCACTTCGCGGATTGTTCATCATCAATCCTGAAGGCGAATTAATGTACTCGGTTGTTAACCACAACAACATTGGCCGTGATGTAGACGAAACTCTTCGTGTACTCCAAGCGCTACAAACTGGCGGACTTTGCCCTGCAAACTGGAAGCCTGGCCAAGAAACTTTGAACGTTTAATATAGAAAAGCGCAGGCAGCCCGCATATCGGCGACAAGCGCTGGAGAAAAAACAGTGAAGGCGCCCTTTGCCTTCATGGTTTTTTCGAAGCGACCTCGAGCCGATGGCGGCCGTAGCTGGACAATAGAAAGGTGTAAGCGCCTTGGTCAGCCCCGACAAGCATAAGACGATTCCCGAGGAGGCAGCTTTCAGCCGCCACAGGGAATTGGCTTATGACCTCGAGGGGCTAGGCGCTGAAGCTGGACAAATAGAAAAGCGCAGGCAGCCCGCATATCGGCGACAAGCGCTAAAACTGGACAAAGGACAGGCACTCGTGTGTCTGTCCTTCAACTATCAAACCAAAACTTTTCAATGAAGAGAGGGATCGCTATGAAACTGCGTGAACCTATGCCTGAACTTGAAGGTGCAACAGAATGGTTTAATGGACAAGTGACAAAAGATGAACTGATCGGCGAGAAACCGACATTAATCCATTATTGGTCTGTCAGCTGCCATCTCTGTAAAGAGGCTATGCCAAATGTAAATAAATTCCGCGATGATTATCAAGATAAGTTAAATGTTGTTGCCGTTCATATTCCAAGATCAGAAGACGATCTTGATTTGGAAGAAATCAAACAAGTTGCTGATGAACATGGAATTACTCAACCCATTTTTGTTGATAACCAAATGAAACTTTCAGAGGCTTTTCAGAACGAATATGTTCCTGCTTATTATGTATTTGATAAGGACGGGGTGCTTCGCCACTTTCAGGCTGGCGGAGGCGGAATGAAGATGCTTGAAAAACGTGTTAATCGTGTGCTGGGGGAACTGGAGAAAAAGGAATAGCAAGCAACACAGAAAGGCGCTGAACAGGCGTCTTTTTTATGGTTATAGGAGAAGGGCGGCAATATGATTAAAACAGATAAGCTGTTCGAACGCTAAAAAGCTTCGTGAAGCTATTCTGAAAACATGCCACTCTGCTTCACGAAGCCATTTGCTGAAAAAGTTCATCTGCATTTGTCAGGGGCTTACTGTAGAATACCTTCAGCTTCTATAATTCTTTCAGGATGTGAGTAAATATTAAAATGGTCATCACGGGCAAAACCGATCGCTGTTATTCCAAGATCGCGGGCCAGATGTATTCCCAGTGTCGTAGGTGCAGATTTGGAAATAAGTATCCCGATTCCGATTTTGGATACTTTTAACACGACTTCTGATGAAATTCTGCCACTGAAGACAATCACCTTATCTTTTAATGAAATATTTTGGTTTAAACAGTGGCCAAAAATTTTATCCAAGGCATTATGACGGCCAATATCAGAATAACTAAAAAGAAGTTTTTCCGGCGTGCCCAGAGCGGCATTGTGTACCCCGCCTGTCAGCTGAAACTCCTCGGATCCTTCCTGCATTTCCTTCATGAGCCTCAAACATTGCTCTGCAGAAATTTTTCCCCGGGTCATAATCGTTTTAGCCGTTTTGGCATCATTATAAAAATAAAACTGTCTGCTTTTTCCGCAGCATGAACCGATCATTCGCTTTGAATAGAACTCTTTACTGATGACTTGCTTCACCTTTAATTCTACATAAGCCATGCCTTTGTCATCATCTATTTCCAATGAAGAGATATCTTCTATGTTTCGGATCAGCCCTTCAGATGCCAAAAAGCCGATGGTCAATTCCCTGATATGAGTGGGGGTACAGACGATCGTTGCAAATTCTTCATGATCTATATATATGGTTAGCGGATATTCCACAGCTGCCTGATCTTCTATTTCTTCCAATGACTCTCCCGTATATCTTAAAACTTGGAATCGGTTCCTTACTTGAGGGTCCATACAACCACCTTCTTAGCTAAAATCTTGTCGATCATTTTCCACTTTTCATTACTTCGTTTTAAGGTTTATAAATGATGGAAAATGATAGGTTCGTACCGATGTAAAGGCTTTTATCAGGCATTACATTTATTATATACGACAAGTATGTCTCCATCCAATAAAGAGTCTGACATACGAAAGAAAGGGTTTGTAAAGGACTCCAAGTAAAGCGGCTTGTGAGAAACATTCAAGCAGACAATCAGGCTTAAAAAGGAGGGTCCTGCAAACCAGCATACATTTTAGTTGGTGGCATAATTTTTGTTTCGGTCATTGGCGGCTTTTTTCAACTTACGAATGTCTACCCGAATAATAAGCGATACCGCTAAAGCAATAATGAAAAAACCTGCAAAGAATAAAAGACTGTTCCCATAACTGCCTGTCATATCTTTAATTTTGGCAGCGAACATCGGGCCTGCCAAGCCGGCTGCAGACCAGGCCGTTAAAATATAACCGTGGATAGCGCCCAGCTGTTTTGTTCCAAATATATCGCCGATATACGCCGGAATGCTGGAAAAACCGCCTCCATAACAGGTCAGGATGACCGCAAGCATGACCTGGAACAAAATAGATACTGTTGTAAATGGGAGCAGGGCAAACAGGATAATTTGAAGTATAAAGAAAATTGTATAAGTGTTGGGCCTGCCAATATAGTCAGATGCCGTTGCCCAGCCGATTCTTCCAAGCCCATTAAAGACTCCAAGGACTCCAACTAAAGCCGCAGCCTCTATGGAAGATAAACCGATACTTTCCTGTGCAAGCGGGCTGGCTGCTGATAGAATTGCAATGCCGCACGTAACGTTGATAAACAACATGATCCACAAATAATAAAAGCGCGGAGTTTTAATGGCTTCATTGGCTGTCAGCTGAGAGAGGTCTGCTGATACTTGTCCAGATTCAACTTTTTCTTTATAGCCTTTTGGCGCCCATCCCTCAGGGGGTTTCGCCAGATAAAGCGACGATGCAGTCATAATGATAAAATAGGATGCTCCGAGAATAAAAAATGTATTGGCTATTCCTACAGAATGAATTAGGGCATCCATAATAGGACTGCTGATGGCAGCCGCGAAGCCGAATCCCATGATGGCCATTCCCGTAGCCATGCCGCGTCTGTCTGGAAACCACTTGACTAAAGTGGACACGGGAGCGATATATCCCACTCCTAAACCAATTCCTCCCAGAACTCCGTAACAAATGTATAATAGTGGCAAAGAACCCAGTTTTACAGCGAATCCCGAACAAAAAACACCTACGCCAAAGAAAATGGAGGAAAGCAGCCCGGCTTTGCGTGGACCATACTTTTCCACGAAATGGCCCAGGAATGCGGCTGCAAACCCCAGAAATAAAATCGCCAGACTGAACGTAAATTGTACTTGGCTTGCTGACCACCCAAATTCATTGATTAAAGGATTGGTGAAATTACTCCAGGCATAAACTGACCCGATACAAATGTGAATACCAACAGCAGAAGCAACGATCAGCCATCTGTTTTTTAATTTCTCCATTATGTTTTTCCTCCTTCATGAATCCCTCTGTTGTTTGGAAACGCTGCCATGGGAAAACATCAACATCTCCTTTTGACAAAGGGGAGTTTTCATGGAGCAATCCGCCCGGGAAAACCTCAAAAGCAAATGTGAACAATACCCTTGTCACAGTAAAATCTCTTAAAACTACTATAAAGATGCTGATATTTTCCCTACCATGTTAACATGATTTCCATATTTTAGGGAAGTCATTGGCATTGTGTAATGAACACCAATTGGAGTTTACAAGTCTATCATGAGGGTAATCCAATAGTGTAAAAAGGAATTCCAAGGAGGGATTTGACTATGGAAGAAAAGTATGTAATAGGTTCATATGACACGGAACAAGAGGCAGTTACAGCAATAGAACAACTGAAGAGGGAAGGCTACAACGAAGAAGACATATCGGTTATCAGCAAAAACCGCCAGGAAGTAGATGATATTACGGAAGAAACGGATACAAAAGCCCCTGAAGGTGCAGCAACTGGTGCAGCAACAGGCGGCGTTCTAGGTGGACTGGGAGGTGTGTTGGCCGGACTCGGAACATTGGCTATCCCCGGCATTGGTCCAGTCATTGCAGCAGGCCCGATTGTAGCCGGGTTAACAGGAGCAGCTGCAGGAGCGGGGGTTGGCGGATTGGCAGGAGCATTGATTGGAATGGGAATTCCGGAAGATGAAGCGCGAAGATACGACGATGAAGTCAATCAGGGGAAAATCCTCGTTCTTGTAGATAAATCAAAAAGAGAACGATTGCCTTAATGATTCATCGGGAATCTTCCGTCTGTTATGGCGGAAGATTTTTTTGCTTGGTTTTTAGCATTTAATTAAATTTTTTGATCTTCGATGGCTAAGGCCGTAAATTTTGTACCATTCTTGTATTACTTATAAGATAATTGGACATGGTATAATGGGCATTCAATGTTAAAGCTTAAAAGAGGGGAATGACACGCTATGTCACGGTTAGAAGCAGGAACTGTCGTTAGGCTTGGTGGGGCAAGAGAAGTCCCTTTCGGATATTTTTTAACGGATGGGGAAGAAGATGTCTTGCTGCATCATACCGAAGTACCTGAAGATTTTAATCTCGAGCAGGAGCACACGGTCTTTTTATATCAGGATCATCAAGGAAGGTTGTCGGCGACTTTCACCATTCCGGAAATCAGGAAAGGACATTTCGGCTGGGCAGAGGTCGTTGAGGTCAAAAAAGATTTGGGAGTCTTTATACATATCGGTCTACAGAAAGATATACTTATCTCCAAAGACGATCTGCCGGAACTCCATCGGCTTTGGCCGGAAAAAGGCGAATATTTATTTTGCAGCTTAAAAACGGATAAGAAAAACAGATTATTCGGCAGTCTGACAAATGAAAACGAAATACAGAAGATCTCCAAGAGGGCGTCAAAAACGATGTTTAATCAAAATGTCACAGGGACAGTTTACCGGGTTCTTTTGGAAGGGACCAAGCTGATTACAGAAGAAGGCTATTTGGGTTTTATTCATAGAAGCGAGAGAACAAGAGAGCCCCGCTTGGGTGAAAAAGTAACTGGAAGAGTAACCGGCGTAAAGGAAGACGATGGGTCGCTCAATATTTCTCTTTTGCCACGGGCGCATGAAGCCATTGATAAAGATGCTGAGCTGATATTTAATTATTTGGTAAGCCGTGGCGGCAGTATGCCGTATGGAGATAAAAGCATGCCGGAAGATATAAAAGCCAGATTCCAGATGAGCAAAGGCGCTTTTAAACGGGCTTTGGGAAAGTTGATGAAGGAAGGAAAGGTTATCCAAAAAGACGGATGGACTCATAGGAAGGATCAAGGGTAACCATGATCGTTAAACACTCATTGTTTAATTAGAAGTCTAAATTCATCTAGTACCACCTCTGCACAGGGGGCATCCTGATTCTTTTGCTGATCTAACAAGCTCATCTGGATGCCGCCTCTTTCATCTATATCTTTCATCCCTCATTTTATCTTGTGTTTCTTTGTATTCGGAGTAACAGCACTTTTACACTTTAGATTTCATCCTTGCCAAGGAATTTTTCCAATCAATACATAAAAGGAACAAGCTAAACCGCCGAACTCGAGGCATATGATTGTTCCCGTTTCCGCAAAAAGGGCCATTTAAATAACTGTCATGATTATGCTAAAATGGCAACAGGAAGAGTGGAGGAATGAAATTGAAAAGTGAATTCGCAGTCATTGGTCTGGGACGGTTTGGAGGAAGTATCGTTCGTTCCCTTATCGAGCAGGGGATGGAGGTCATGGCGATTGATATTAACGAGGAAAGAGTCAATGAATTTGCGTCCGTTGCCACGCAAGCGGTAATTGCAGATACGACCGATGAAAATGTATTGAAGAATTTGGGTATACGTAATTTTGACCACGTCATTGTTGCGATTGGTGATAATATTCAATCCAGCATTTTAACAACGATTATTTTAAAGGAACTTGGTGTTGAGCACATCACAGTAAAAGCACAAAATGATTACCACGAGAAAGTTCTCCGTAAAATTGGCGCTGACCATGTGGTGCATCCTGAGCGTGATATGGGAAGGAGGATTGCCCATTATATTGTTTCAACGAATGTATTGGATTATCTTGAGTTATCGGAGGAATACAGCATTGTTGAAGTCATAGTAAATGATTTTCTCGCCGGCCGCACTTTAGTAGAGCTTGATGTACGGGCAAAATACGGCATTAATATTGTTGCTATTAAACGAGGAAAAGAGATTATTGTTTCTCCAATGGCCAATGACCCGCTGCAGATGAATGATATATTAATCATCATTGGAGCGGATACAGACATCAACCGTTTTGAGAAAAAAATGTTAAATCAATAAAGATAGGGATAACGGTACAGCCTTCGCCATTTATAAAATGTTACATGTGTTGATAAGTAAAAAGCTGACTCAATCTGCTCGTGGAAAACGAACTTTTGAGTCAGCTTTTTTCTTATATCTCCATAATAATCGGCAAAATCATCGGTCGTCTTTTCGTCCGTTCATATAAAAACGGCAAAAGCGTATCAGTGATTTCGTTTTTAATCTCAGACCATTGTGATGTTTTACGATCCATTACCTTATACAGATGCCTTGAAAGCATCCGCTGTGCTTCATTGATCAGATCGCCGGATTCCCTCATATATACGAACCCACGGGAAATAATATCAGGTCCTGCAGCAATTTTATATTGATCCATATCAATAGAAACAACTACAATGACCAGGCCTTCTTCCGATAAGATTCTCCGGTCCCGCAGCACAATATTTCCGATATCCCCAATGCCGCTGCCATCAATGTATACGGATCCGGACGGTATTTTTCCAGCCACTTCGGCGTGATCAGAACTGAGAGCGAGAACATGTCCATTGTCCATAATAAAACAATGTTCTTCCGGTATTCCGCAATCCACTGCAAGCTGTGCGTGCATTTTTTGCATTCTGAATTCCCCGTGGATGGGCAGAAAGAATTTAGGTTTCATCAGCCGGAGCATAAGTTTTTGCTCTTCTTGTCCTCCGTGTCCGGAGGTATGGATGTTGTTGAGCGGTCCTGCAATCACCTCGGCACCTGCCCGGTACAACAAGTTAATTGTTCGGTTTACACTGCTTCTGTTTCCAGGAATTGGCGAAGATGAAAATACGACTGTATCACCTGGCTGGATTTGAATTTGCCGGTGGGTTCCATTAGCAATTCTTGACAAAGCAGCCATAGGCTCTCCTTGGCTCCCCGTACATAAAATCGTAACTTTGTTGGCCGGGAGACGGTTCAATTGCTGTGTATTTATGAACGTGTCTTTTGGTGCACTGATATATCCCAATTTTTGCCCGATTTCAATAGCTGCTTCCATACTTCTGCCAAAAACTGCAATTTTCCGGTCATTCTTGACTGCCGCTTCCGTTACTTGCTGGAGCCTGTGAATATTGGATGCGAATGTCGCAAAGATGATCCGGCCATCAACCTTTCGAAAGATATCCTGAATGCTCGCTCCAACTTTTCGTTCTGACATTGTAAAATGAGGGACTTCCGCATTTGTACTGTCTGATAACAGGCAGAGGACACCTTCTTTGCCAATCTCAGCCATTTTAGTCAAGTTTGCCGGTTCTCCGACAGGGGTGAAATCGAATTTAAAATCCCCTGTATGAACAATATTTCCTGGTGGTGTTTTTACGACAATTCCATATGAATCCGGGATGCTGTGGGTTGTCCGAAAAAAACTGACAGAAGTTTTTCTGAATTTAATAACATCTTCTTCCTTGATCTCATGTAGTGTAGCTTTTCTTAACAGTCCATGTTCTTCGAGTTTGTTCTTTATCAAACCCATAGCCAGTTTGCCGGCATAAATTGGAATGTTAATTTCCCTTAACAGATAAGGAATGCCGCCGATATGATCCTCGTGCCCGTGTGTAATAAACAGGCCGCGGATTTTTTCTTCATTCTTGACGAGATATGTGTAATCGGGGATGACATAATCGATTCCAAGCAATTCGTCTTCCGGAAATTTAATACCGGAATCGATTAAAATAATTTCATCCTGAAATTGTATGCCGTACGTATTTTTTCCGATTTCGCCCAAACCGCCCAGGGCGAAAACAGCTGATTGATCATTTTTAACAAATTTCATACGTTACACAGTCTCCAGTCTAAAATTAGGACTGTTTTTCTCATACTCGAGATAGTCCCCATCCAACGGCTGAATGAACTCAATGTTAATTTGGCGGTCTTTTAGATGCTTGCGAACTGCGTGAGTGCTTTCAGCCTCGACAAACAAAACTTTCGTATTTTCCCGGACAGGCATTTCCGTCACACTGTCCTGATAGTACACTTTATAAATCATTTCTTTCTCTCCTTAATTCCGTGTTCGAATTCCAATATTCTCTATTATAGTAAAAAGCTTCATGGAATGCATGTTTTTCATGCAGCTTTCCGTTGATAAGTAAAGTAAGGTTATTACAGTCTATACAGGTCCTGCTCCGGCGGACTCATGTCCCTGTCAGCCATGTGCAGCAGTTAGAGGCGGAAAGCTCTGATAGCCTTCCATAGAAGCGTTAACTTTTTCAAAAATATCGCTTTCTATGCCTGCCGGAGCCCACCTTAAGTGCCGGGGGTATCGTCATTCCTATAATTCCTATCAAGTCTGAAGGAAGACAGCCAGATGGAATGAGCTTTCGCACATAAGTGATCTTGAAGAAATCTGTTCAGCTAATACAATAATTCTCTATAGCTTTATGTGGAGTAATGCCGGAATATGAAGGTATTCCTGATCTGCGGCTGGTACCTTGTGCACTTTACTGCGAGCAAATGTCGTATAATAAAAGAATAAGCCCTCCAGCAGCAGAGGGGCGTTAATAAAATTCATCATCAGGCAATCGTTTTTTTCTTGAGCAAATCTTTCCATTGTTTTAAAAGCTTGCGTCTTAGCTTCTTAAACATGGTTTGATCACTCCTTACTTCATATTTTAACCGATTTTTTTCAAAAGTAAAAGCTTTGTGGGTACAGGCTCCATTTTTTTGGATAGTTTATTATGTTTATTATATGCTAAAAGCGGAAAACTCTATCATGGATAACATTGGAATTGGATGTGTAAAAGTGAGCAAAATCGTATTTTTTGATATTGATGGTACACTATTGGATGAAGAAAAAAATCTTCCGTCTTCAACAAAGCAAGCCATACATACCCTGCAGCAAAATGGTGTGTATACAGCCATTGCCACCGGGCGTGCTCCATTTATGGTGACTCCTTTATTAGAACAGTTAAATATGCAATCCTATGTTAGTTTCAATGGCCAGTATGTCGTTTTTGAAGATGAACTCCTATCAGAAACGCCGCTCAACCAAGATATATTAAAGGAAATAGAGTGTACGGCAGTTGAACACGGCCATGCGATGGCATATATGAATGACCAAACATTAAAGACGAATGCCAAAGACAGTGAACGTGTAAGAAAAGCTCTTGGATCGCTTAAAATGACATACCCTGAGGTTGATCCTGAGTTTTACAAAAAAAGTAATATTTATCAAGCATTGCTGTTTACAAAAGAAAATGAAGCGGAATATTTGTCTGCTTTTCAGGAAGTGGACTTTATCCGATGGCATGAACTGTCTTTGGATATTGTCCCAAAAGGCGGGTCAAAGGCCAAAGGAATTCATCAGATGATTGAGCGTCTTGGTTTTAAAATGGAAGATGTGTATGCTTTTGGAGACGGGCTTAACGACATAGAAATGCTCCAGGAGGTTGGTATGGGGATCGCAATGGGGAACGCACATGAATCAGTAAAAAAACATGCAGACTTTGTTACAACACATGTAAATGAACATGGGATTGTAAACGGACTGAAAGAGGTTGGCCTTTTGGATTCCTCCTTTCAAACGATCCGTTGAAGAAATCCTATAAAAATCAAAACCGGGATAATAAAGCTATTGTGATAAGAATTCAGCGGACGGCCGGTGAGCCCCCTCGTGCTGTCGCACATGGGGGACTTTCCGAGTCCTTATTTATCTCTCAGGGGTATGGTTTTTTGCATGAGCATGCAGAATATGGTTCTGCTTCAACTTGCATACTGCAGTTCCAAGCTTTAGTTTTCGATAGGGATCGCCTTTTCCGTGAGTTGGAAGGGGTTTTCTTGATTGATATGGTCATAAAACATTACCCCATTTAAATGATCGAGTTCGTGCTGAAACACAATCGCAGGTATCCCTCGTAATCGAAGTTTGATTTCTTCCCCCTTTTTGTCGTAGCCTCTCACCGTAATACGGGCGTGGCGCAACACATAGCCTGGAATGGACCGGTCTACAGATAAGCAGCCTTCCCCTGATGTTAAATAAGATTTTTCAACCGAGTGGCTGATAATTTTGGGATTGATAAATGAATAATTAAATTCCTGTCCTTTCTCATCCGTGACCCGCATGACAAACATCCGCTTGGATACATTGATTTGCGGAGCAGCCAGACCGACTCCCGCCCGCAAGCCATACTTTTCGCTTATCTTGGGATCTTGACTGTTTATAAGAAATTCCTCCATGCTCTTTAAAATTTCAATATCTTCTGCAGCAGGCGGAATCGAAACTTCTTTTGCGACTTTCCGTAAAGTGGGATGTCCGTCCCTGATAATATCTTTCATTAACAGCATCGTGTGGCCTCCTATCTGATTCTCTTATTAGAAACAGTTTATCAAAATTGCAGTCCCAAATAAATGAACATTATTAACATAAAGTATGTTGTAAATTCCAGCTTATCCCATTATAGTAGAGACTATGGAATGATGGGAGGAATACCTTGTGAAAAGAATATGTATGGCTGCCCTGATGCTTGCCTCTATAACATTTATATCAGCGTGTGGAAGTCCGGAGGAACAAATACATAAACATCTTGAGGAAACCATTGTACTGGAAAAGGACTTTGAAGATCAGCAAAAACCATTAATGGAATTGGAACAAGAGGAAAAGGCCCTGTTTGATGAGATCATGTCACTGGGGATGAAACATTTTGACAAAATTACCTCTTTGTCAAATGAAGCCCTAGCTAACTTGGATAAGCGTGAAGAGCATTTGGCCAAAGAGGAAGAAGCGATGGAAGCTTCCAAAAATGAATTTGAAAAGATCGATGATGTACTAGATAAAATGGAAGATGAAAAGATTCAGGCAAAAGCCAAAGAACTTCAGGACCTGATGAATAAACGTTTTGATGCACATGGGCAATTAGTCAGTGCGTATAAGGACGTCATTCAAGAAGACCGGAAAATGTATGAAATGTTAAAAGATAAGGAACTGAAACATGAAGATTTGGAAGCGCAAATTGTCAAATCCAACGAGGCACAGGAAAAAGTACTGGAAGCAAATGAAAAGTTTAATGAATACACTAAAACCTTTAATGCAGAAAAGGAAAAGCTGTATAAAGAAGCTGGCATTGGTTCTGAATAAAGGTGTTGTCATGAGGAAACGTGAGATGGCGTTTCCTTTTTTTTGTTGAAATCACTTGCTATGAGGACCGTACAGAATCAAATTCCGGATAGGGAAGTTACCATGCCTTTGATGTTATGTACTATAACACTTTCTTCTTTTGGCTTTTTGTATAGTACAGATATTTTTATAATTATAATACAGTTTGATAATATGAACACCAACGTCCTGTCGAAAAATGCTAAAAACGTTAAATTCATTGACTTAAAGAAGGTTGTCATGTAATGTAAAAACCGAGATATAAATGTTGTATCATTAAACGGCTGAAATTCATTAATACAGATGGCAGCTGAGTAAAAAAATAAGGTTTTCTGGACACTTTTTGTGGAAAACATAAGGATAATCTGTAGCTTAGTGAAGTGTGCCGTTTGGGGTACTCTACTGAATAAATGAAAAAAAGCAAATAATAGGAAGGATTGGTGGTTAACATGGCTTCAAAAGCAAAGGCAGCTCAGTTCGATGCGGTTAAAACGCTGCAAAGCATTGAAGAGAAGTTTGAAATGGTACAAGTGTTAAATGAAAAGGGCGAAGTGGTCAATGATAAAATGATGCCGGACCTTTCCGATGAGCAATTAGTCGCATTAATGAGCCGTATGGTCTATACCCGAATTTTGGATCAGCGCTCCATTTCTTTGAACCGCCAAGGGCGTCTTGGTTTTTATGCACCGACTGCCGGACAGGAAGCATCGGCTATAGCTTCACAATTCGCGCTGGAAAAAGAGGATTTCATCTTGCCCGGATACAGAGATGTTCCCCAAATCGTTTGGCACGGACTTCCATTATATAAAGCATTCTTATTTTCAAGAGGACACTTTGTAGGGAACCAAATTCCCGATGGTGTCAATGTTCTTTCTCCGCAAATCATTATCGGTGCTCAATATGTACAGGCAGCCGGAGTTGCTCTTGGATTGAAGAAACGAGGAAAGAAGGCAGTGGCAGTTACATATACCGGTGATGGCGGTTCATCACAGGGCGACTTTTATGAAGGTATTAACTTTGCTGGCGCATTCGGAGCACCTGCTGTATTTATTGTTCAAAACAACCAATTTGCCATATCGACGCCGCGTGAAAAGCAGACGGCTGCCCAAACGATTGCACAAAAAGCTGTCGCTGCCGGTATGCCGGGAATTGTAGTAGACGGAATGGACCCGCTCGCAGTGTATGCGGCAGTGCGTGAAGCACGCGAACGCGCGATTAACGGCGGCGGACCATCCCTCATTGAGACCATTTGCTACCGGTATGGCCCGCATACGATGGCAGGAGATGATCCGACCAGATACAGAACATCCGATACGGACAATGAATGGGAGAAAAAGGATCCGATTGTTCGTTTTAGAACGTACTTGGAAGGCAAGGGCCTGTGGAACGAAGAAAAAGAAAATGAAGTCATTGAACAGGCGAAAGAGGAGATCAAGCAGGCCATTAAGAAAGCAGATGAAACGCCAAAACAAAAGGTGACAGATTTGATTTCCAATATGTTTGAAAAGCTTCCATCGAACTTACAGGAGCAGTATGAAATATATAAAGAGAAGGAGTCGAAGTAAGCCATGGCGCAAATGACAATGATTCAAGCAATTACTGATGCGCTCAGAACGGAGTTGCGCAACGACGAAAATGTGCTTGTATTTGGGGAAGACGTAGGGGTGAATGGCGGTGTTTTCCGTGCAACAGAAGGTTTGCAAAAGGAATTCGGAGAAGATCGGGTATTCGATACACCGCTGGCAGAATCAGGAATCGGCGGTCTTGCGGTCGGCCTGGCAGTACAAGGTTTCCGTCCTGTTCCCGAGATTCAGTTCTTTGGGTTTGTGTATGAAGTAATGGATTCCATAAGCGGCCAGTTGGCGCGTTTGCGTTACCGGTCAGGAGGTACATATCATGCTCCTGTAACCATTCGTTCTCCATTTGGAGGCGGTGTTCATACACCGGAGCTTCATGCGGACAGCCTGGAGGGCTTAATGGCACAGCAGCCCGGTTTAAAAGTGGTTATTCCGTCTTCTCCATATGATGCTAAAGGATTGCTCATTTCAGCGATACGTGATAATGACCCGGTCATTTTTCTTGAACACATGAAATTGTACCGGTCATTCAGGGAAGAAGTTCCTGAAGAAGAATATACGATTCCTCTTGGGAAAGCCGAGGTTAAACGTGAAGGTACAGATCTTTCCATCATCACTTACGGGGCCATGGTCCACGATTCCATCAAAGCAGCTGAAGCACTTGAAAAAGACGGGTATTCGGCAGAAGTCATCGACCTTAGAACCGTCAGCCCGCTGGATGTGGACACGATCATTCAATCAGTCGAAAAAACAAATCGGGCAATCGTCGTACAAGAAGCACAAAAACAGGCAGGAGTTGCAGCGAATGTTGTTGCTGAAATCAACGATCGCGCAATTTTGAGTTTAGAAGCCCCTGTGCTGAGGGTGACTGCACCGGATACCGTTTATCCTTTCTCTCAGGCAGAGCCGGTTTGGCTTCCGAACCACAAAGATATTATAGAGACAGCAAAGAAAGTACTTGAATTCTAATAAAGTTGCTATCAAAAGATGAATACAGGAGGGTGAATACATTGTCATTTCAATTTAGACTGCCTGATATCGGTGAAGGGATTCACGAAGGCGAAATCGTTAAATGGTTCGTGGAACCGGGCCAAAAGGTAGAAGAAGATGATGTGTTATGTGAAGTTCAAAATGATAAGGCAGTAGTAGAAATACCATCTCCCGTTGCCGGTACAGTTGAAGAAATACTGGTTAACGAAGGAGAGACGGCTATCGTCGGAGATGCCCTCATCAAAATTGATGCCCCTGGATATGAGGACCTTAAATTCAAGGGGGACAATGAAGAGGGAGAAGAAACAACGGAAGAAAATGTTCAATCAACTGCCGAAAGCGGACAAGATTTAAAGAAAGAAGAAGTGAAGACTGAAGATAAACAAGAGGCACAGCCCGAAACAACCGGTGCAGGTGCGCAGCCTGAATCTGCTGAATCGGAAAGCAGTTCCAATCAGCGAGTGATCGCAATGCCTTCTGTCAGAAAATATGCACGCGAGAACAACGTAAACATTCACGAAGTTACAGGTTCAGGAAAAAATGGCCGAATCTTGAAATCTGATATTGATGACTTTATAAGTGCACCTCCATCTACAGAAAAAAAAGCAGCAGCCAATCCAGAGGAGGCGCCTCCTCAAGAAAAATCTGCACCATCGAAAACAGTGGAAGTTCCGGAGGGCGCATTCCCGGAAACAAGAGAAAAAATGACGGGTATCCGAAAAGCCATCGCCAGGGCAATGGTCAACTCCAAACATACCGCACCGCATGTTGCGCTGCTGGATGAAGTGGATGTTTCCGCGCTTGTTGCACATCGCAAGAAGTTCAAGGCTATAGCTGCTGAAAAAGATATTAAATTGACCTATTTGCCGTATGTGGTAAAAGCCTTGGTGAGTGCATTAAGAGAATATCCTGCTCTAAATACGTCTCTGGATGATGAAACAGAAGAGATCATTCAGAAGCATTATTTCAACATTGGTATAGCGGCCGATACGGATAGAGGGCTGCTTGTTCCCGTGGTGAAACGTGCAGATACCAAATCGGTGTTTGCCATTTCCAAAGAAATCAATGAACTGGCAGATAAAGCCAGAACAGGAAAGTTGAGCCCGGATGAAATGCGAGGAGGCTCATGCACCATTACGAATATCGGCTCAGTTGGAGGACAGTGGTTTACGCCAGTCATTAATCATCCGGAAACTGCGATACTCGGAATCGGACGAATTGCGGAAAAACCAACAGTGAAAAATGGTGAAATTGTAGCCGCTCCTGTGTTAGCATTATCATTGAGCTTTGATCATCGGATTATTGACGGCGCAACCGGACAGCAGGCATTAAATCACATCAAGCGCTTGTTAAGTGATCCCGAACTTTTATTAATGGAGGCGTAGAGTATGGTAGTAGGAGATTTTCCAATTGAAACAGACACGATTGTCATTGGTGCCGGACCAGGCGGCTATGTAGCAGCCATTCGCGCAGCACAGCTTGGTCAAAAAGTAACGATTGTCGAAAAAGGAAATCTTGGAGGAGTGTGCCTGAATGTAGGCTGTATTCCTTCCAAAGCCTTGATTTCCGCATCGCATCGTTACCAAGGAGCCAAAAGTTCAGAAGACATCGGCATCACCGCGGAAAATGTTACACTTGATTTCGGGAAAGTCCAAGAATGGAAAGCTGGGGTTGTCAATAAATTAACCAGCGGTGTAGAAGGGCTTCTAAAAGGAAACAAGGTCGACATTGTAAAGGGTGAAGCCTACTTTGTCGATGAAAACAGCATTCGTGTAATGGATGAAAACTCTGCACAAACCTACACATTCAAGCATGCCATCATTGCAACGGGTTCCCGTCCAACTGAAATTCCGGGCTTTCAATATTCAAAGCGGGTATTGGATTCAACAGGTGCAATTAACTTAGATGAACTTCCGGAAAAGCTTGTTGTAATCGGCGGCGGATATATTGGAATTGAACTGGGAACAACGTACGCCAATTTTGGAACAGAAGTAACAATTATCGAATATGAAAAAGACATTCTTGGCGGATTCGAAAAGCAGATGACTGCGTTAGTCAAACGCAATCTGAAAAAGAAAAATGTAAATGTGATTACAAAAGCTGAGGCAAAAAGCGTGGAAGAAACGGAGTCCGGAGTGAAAGTAACCTACTCTTCAAAAGGGGAAGAACATACAATTGAAGCGGATTATGTTCTTGTTACCGTTGGAAGAAAGCCAAATACGGATGAGCTGGGGCTTGAACAAGTTGGAGTCAAAATGAATGACAAAGGCGTCATTGAAGTCGATAAGCAACGCCGTACAAGTGTTCCAAATATTTTTGCGATCGGGGATATTGTTGAGGGCCCGATGCTTGCCCATAAAGCCTCTTATGAAGGTAAAATTGCGGCAGAGGCCATCTCTGGACAATCCTCCGAAGTAGACTATCTGGGCATTCCGGCTGTAGTCTTCTCTGAACCTGAATTGGCTTCTGTTGGATATTCGGAACAGGATGCAAAAGATGAGGGGATTGAAGTGATTGCAGCAAGATTCCCATATGCTGCAAACGGCCGTGCACTCGCCCTCAATGAAACAGACGGATATGTAAAATTAATCACTCGTAAAGAGGATGGATTAATTATCGGCGGCCAAATCGCAGGTGCCAATGCTTCTGATATTATTGCAGAAATTGGACTGGCCATAGAATCAGGTATGACTGCAGAAGATGTAGCGATGACCATTCACGCTCACCCTACTTTAGGAGAAATGACGATGGAAGCTGCAGAAATTGCACTTGGAACACCTATACATGTCATGAAGTAAGAAATAACCCATGGAATCTTGGTTCCATGGGTTTTTCCATGCTGTATGGCCTAGATGTAAACAACTGTGTTGAGTTCAGCTCAGCACCTGTCGACCAGGACACATCATCCGGTGCTCCACATAATGGCATGTTCAACACAGAGGTTGGCCCCTGATATGCATGTATGCTCTTCATGATGTAATAGAGGCAAGCTGCTGAGCAGCGACTGCAAGGCTGACACATCAGCATGGGTATGTTCCTCCAGGCGCCGTAAAAGGTATGCCCCTGACGCTTTTGTTCATTCCGCGTAAAAGTATCTTAAGAGCTGCATATACTCTTACAAAGTAATGCGACTAGTTTTTAAAGTTGGTGAGATTGTATGAAAAAATATGTGGCTATGATCACCCAATTCTTTATTTGGAGCGGTTTTACAGTTGTGGAATGGCTGTCCGGAGACGACCGAATTCTTGCGAAGGCAACATTATTTGCCGTGTTTTTTTATCTGGCTTTTTTGCTTGGAAAAATGATTGTACAATCCAATAAAGTTGCAATAGTTGTTACAGTGGCAAGTTTGGCTGTGTATGGGGGAATTTATCTTTCATTAGATCTGCTGCAACACTCAACATTTTTGTAGTCAATAACAGGAGTCTATCATTGGATAAAAAAGAAAGGTATAATGGTAGATATCCAAATTTTAGCAGTTCGGAAGGGGAAGTTTATGAAAAAGTTTTTCATATTTCTGGCTGCTGTCTCGGTACTGGCAGCCTGCGGGGGAAACCCTGCAGTTCAGGAGGAAGATGAGCATCCAAAGAGGGAGGATTCACAGCAGCAACAAACTTTAAAACCTGAAGAAGCAGAAGAAGATTCAGCGGTTCCAGACGGTACGGAGAAGGGGGAGGATACACCGCAATACAGGTTAAATGATCAATACGCTTTGGAGCCCATTAGTAACGCAAATCCCAGGGTTGTTCTTTTAACCATTGATGATGCACCGGATCAGTTTGCATTGGAAATGGCAAAAACATTAAAAAAATTGGACGCGCCGGCTATATTTTTTGTGAATGGACATTTCCTTAACAGCCCTGATAAAGAAGAGATGTTAAAGGAGATTTATGATCTGGGGTTTTACATCGGAAATCATACATACTCCCATACGGATTTAACGACTTTGCCAGAAAAAAAGCAGAAAGAAGAAATATTATCAGTCAATGAAATAGTTGAAAAAGTAACTGGGGAAAAGCCAAAGTTTTTCCGTGCACCCTTAGGTCATAATACGGATTTTAGTGAGCAGGTAGTGAAGGAGGAACAGATGCTGTTAATGAACTGGACATATGGCTACGATTGGGAACCAGACTATATGACTGAGGATGGAATCGCAGATATCATGGTTAATACTCCGTATTTGCAAGACGGCGCCAATTTGCTTATGCACGACCGTGAGTGGACAAAAGATGGCCTGGAGCAGATCGTCACAGGGCTTCGGGATAAAGGCTATGAGATTGCAGATCCCGGATTAATTCAAATCAATGAATGATTTCCTATGAAGTTTTTTACTATTCAGCCTGATGCTTTGTTAAAATAGGGTCCTGTAAGTTCTTTAAGGAGAGTTGTAGAGACAAATTAAAAACGTTTATCAAGGGAGCATCCACATGGGAGCTCCTTTTATATTACAAAAGGTGAGACGAAGGCAAAGAACAAAAAGGAAGGGTGGATAGTAATGGAAAATTGGAAAACAAGAGTCACAGACATATTAGGCATTCAGTGCGCGATCATACAGGGAGGATTCTTGCTTATGCCGACTTGGCTTCTGCGGTATCCAATGCAGGGGGATTGGGACGAATTACAGCTATGTCATTGCCAATTCCTGATGCGTTAAAGAAAGAAATTAGAAAAACAAAATCGATGACAAATAAACCTTTCGGCATAAATTTTGCTATTGGCCAGCATGGACGCCCTTTCGAAGATATGCTTGAAGCTGCAATGGAAGAAGGGGTGGGAGCGTTATCTGTGACCGGCGGTAACACGGAAAAATTTTTCAAACTGCTGGAGGGAGTCCCTGTCAACAAGCTCGTTCTCGTTGCGTCCAAACGCCAGGCAGTTTAAGCTGAAGAACTTGGAGCTGTTGCTGTTATAGTGGTTGGACAGGAGGGAGGAGGGCATATCGGAAGAGAGGATACAGGGACGTTTGTACTCATCCCCGCTGTTGTCGACGCGGTCACCATTCCCGTTATTGCCGCTGGCGGTATTGCTGACGGCAGAGGGATAATGGCGGCCTTTTGCCTCGTAGCAAAAGGAAATAGAAACGGGCACAAGATTTATCTCCACGACTGAATGTGTTCACGCCTCTGAACAATACAAGCAGGCAATGATTAACAGCACTGAATTGGATACAGCAGAAATCAAAGAACATTGAAAGCCCCGGGTCGTGTAAATGCCACGCCATGGTCCAATCAAATTATCAAACTAGAACAGGCAGGGGCGGGATATGAGAAATAAAGCCGTATATAAGCGGAACAGCCAACAAAAGGTATATATACGAAGGAAAGCCGGAAGAAGGTTTCGGGTGGGCCGGACAAGCAGTCGCCTGATTCATGAAATTTGCACTCACGATTTGATCACATCGATGATCAAAGATGCGAAAAATACGTTTGAAATGGAGTGTTGATTAATGGAATATCAGTATCCTATTTCCCATCATTGGACAACTGAGGAAATTGTAGATGTCATACACTTTTTTCAATCTATTGAGCGAGCGTATGAGAAAGGAATTAACAGAAGTGAGCTGATGCAGGCTTACCGGCGTTTTAAAGAGATTGTACCGGGTAAAGCAGATGAAAAGAACATTTGTAATGATTTTGAAGAGGTGAGCGGCTATTCAGCATATCAGACAGTAAAAAAGATGAAGCAGGCGGAGGATGGCGAATTCCTTCGAATGCCAGAATTGGGCAAGGAATAACAAGTGTTTATTATTATCGACAGACGGGTAGTGATTAACTAAAGCCATTTATCGTAATAATTCAGCTGGGTAAGTGCACAATTTTGTTACCGGCAAACCGTCGGCAACATACGATATAGTAAGCGATTTGATAAGGTGAGCACTTGCATACTAATCCCGGAAGGAGTGTTTAATAATGAAGCAAGTCGTCAACACTTATCGAAAGAAGTCTATGGATAAACAGAAGCTTGCTGTTCTGCAGCTAGAATTGAACTATGAACTTGCGGTTTTATTTGATGCGATGCAGGAAAATGATGAAGATATGAAAACAAAAGCAAAACGCAAATTAGAAAGAATTCGCTCTGAATTGATGAAGATGGAAGCCTTATAAAATTGGATAGGAAACTTAATGAAATTGAGACGAACTCCATTCATGTTTTCATGAAGAAGTTCGTCTTTTTAAAAGTTAGGGTTTAACATGTTTATCTGCTATTTTATTTAAACCGCACGCATATTTTCGGGGTCAGATGACCAATGCCCTCGTTTAAAACCACGGGAAATCACTCCCACTTCTATATTTATTCCAAAACGACTCGTAACTGGAGCTTCGGCAGCACCACATAACCCGGGTTAATCTGCCTATGTTCTGCGCTTGCTGGAGACGGTCTGAGGCGGCTGTTGACAGCGGGCATGTGTCAGGCCTTTTGAGAAAGAAATAAATGATCCTGGGGGAGAAAAAAACAGGCAAGGAATGGCGTTGTCAACTCTCGTCAAACCTGTTAAGCTCCCATTATTTTCCCTTGTACCTGTCTCCAGGGATCTCAGCATTGCATTTTCTGATCATCGCTTGAAATGAACAACGATATTCAATAAGCTGTTAGGTAAGCATAGATATACGGAGGATACGAATGGAAAATTGGACGAGGATTGATCAACAGGTCAAATTGTGGCTTCAAGAAGCCGGTAATAAGATTGTCACTTCTTTTAAAACATCACCCGAAATTATGTACAAAACAAATCCGGATGATTTGGTAACAAATATCGATCAGGAAACTGAACAATTTTTTACAGATAAAATCAGAGAAGCGTTTCCTGGCCATCACATTTTAGGTGAAGAGGGATTTGGTGATCCATTGACAGACTTGGAGGGGATTGTCTGGATCATTGATCCGATTGACGGTACAACCAATTTTGTCCACCAGCAGCGCAATTTTATGATTTCCATAGGAATTTATGAAGATGGCTCACCGCGCTTGGGTTATGTTTATGACGTTGTATTTAAAGAACTCTATTATGCGAAGGCGGGGGAAGGGGCTTATTGGAATGACATGAAACTTCCTCCTTTGAAAGAGGTGCCGTTAGAGCAAGCGTTAATCGGCATTAATTCAACATGGCTTACTTCCAATCGGCTGCTGGAACCGAAAGATACATTGGTACCGCTCGTGAATGATGTCAGAGGGACTCGCTCCTACGGGTCGGCGGCCTTGGAATTTGTTTTTGTTGCTACCGGAAGACTGGATGCATATATAACGATGCGGTTGTCGCCTTGGGATTTTGCCGGAGGAAAAATTATTGTGGAAGAAGTAGGCGGCAAGGTAACAAATGTAAAAGGAGAGCCGCTGCATTTACTGGGAAAGAACTCGATTCTCGTCGCCCGTCCGGGGTTGCATGAAAAGATTATTCAGGACTATCTGTCAAAAGGTATGAATTAAAAAGACGGCTCAGCTGTGTGCTGGGCCGTTGCTGAATATGTTTTCAGGTTTAAAGCAACTTGTTACTATAATTTTCCCGACTCTTTGAACTTTTTCTTTGTGGCAAAACCATATCCCATCACTGCAATCAAAACGATAAGACAGATCATCATACCAAGTATACTCCCGGCACCGAGGGAAAAACCCGCTCCTATAATAGAAAACGCTGCAACGATAGCCAATATTAAAAAATTCCATTTTATGCCATTCACATTGTTCGCCCTCCTCATCCTTTTATTGTACAAAAAAATTAACTACTTGACCACTACTGTGATATAATTACTGAGTTATATGCAAACTTGCATTTATTCAGGCAGGAGGAACTACTTTGAAAACAAGAAACGATTTAAGAAATATAGCAATCATTGCCCACGTTGACCATGGAAAGACTACATTGGTCGATCAGCTTCTCAAGCAATCCGGCACTTTCCGTATCAATGAGCAAGTAGAAGACAGGGTGATGGACTCAAATGACTTGGAACGTGAGCGGGGAATTACAATTTTGGCAAAAAATACCGCTATTCAATATAAAGATACAAAAATTAACATTTTGGATACACCCGGACACGCTGATTTTGGCGGTGAAGTAGAACGTATCCTAAAAATGGTGGACGGCGTACTACTAGTTGTGGATGCATACGAAGGATGTATGCCGCAAACACGATTTGTATTAAAAAAAGCTCTCGAGCAAGACTTGACGCCTATCGTTGTAGTAAATAAAATTGATAAACCATTTGCACGGCCGGCGGAAGTCGTTGATGAGGTATTGGAGCTTTTTATAGAATTGGACGCAAACGATGAGCAATTGGAGTTTCCTGTGATATATGCTTCAGGGATTAACGGGACAGCAAGCCGTGAACCTGATCAGCAGGATGAAACGATGGAAGTTTTATACGAGACGATCTTGGGAAAAATCCCGGCACCGCCGGAGAACAGAGATGAACCGCTTCAGCTCCAGGTGTCGTTATTGGATTATGACAATTATGTCGGCCGGATCGGAATCGGAAGGATTTTTCGTGGAACCATTAAGGTCGGACAGCAAGTGGCCTTAATGAAACAGGACGGAAGCATAAAGCAGTTTCGTGTAACCAAGCTATTTGGTTTTTTCGGCTTAAAAAGAACTGAAATTCAAGAGGCATCTTCCGGAGACATTGTGGCGGTTTCCGGCATGGAGGATATTAACGTTGGAGAAACTCTTTGTCCTGTAGACTATCAGGATCCTCTTCCCATGCCAAAAATTGATGAACCGACTCTACAGATGACTTTCTCTGTGAACAACAGCCCATTTTCCGGCCGAGAAGGGAAATTTGTAACAGCTCGCAAAATAGAGGAAAGGCTTAAAACCCAGCTTGAAACAGACGTTAGCCTGCGGGTAGAAGAAACAGATTCTCCAGATGCCTGGATTGTTTCAGGCAGGGGAGAACTCCACCTTTCCATACTGATTGAAAATATGCGGAGGGAAGGTTTTGAACTTCAAGTTTCCAAACCGCAGGTGATTGTAAAAGAAATTGATGGTACCCTTTGTGAACCAATAGAACACGTTCAAATTGATACACCTGAAGAATATACCGGGAGTATCATTGAATCACTCGGTACCCGTAAAGGAACCATGCTCGATATGATGAACAATGGAAAAGGCCAGGTCCGATTAATCTTTCATGTCCCTGCAAGAGGACTTATTGGGTATAGAACGGAATTTATGTCTATCACACGCGGCTATGGAATACTGAATCATACCTTTGACAGCTATCAGCCTATGGCAGCGGGACAAGTTGGAGGCCGCCGACAAGGAGTGCTAGTTTCAATGGAAACCGGTAAAGCGACCACATACGGAATTATGCACATTGAAGATAGAGGTACTATCTTTGTTGAACCAGGTACGGAAATTTATGAAGGTATGATCGTCGGGGAGCATAACCGGGATAATGATTTGGCTGTCAATATTACGAAAACAAAACATGCAACAAACGTCCGGTCTGCCACGAAAGACCAAACGACAGTCATTAAGAGGCCGAAAATTATGTCCCTGGAAGAATCTTTGGAATACTTGAATGACGATGAGTTATGTGAGGTAACGCCTGAATCTATTCGCCTGCGAAAAACAATTTTGAACAAAAATGAACGGGAAAAAGCGGCGAAAAAGAAAAAGTTTGGTGAAATAGGTTAACCTGACATCAAAATATGATATGCTTATTTGGGATTCCTTTTTAAAGGAATCCCTTTCTAAAGGTTTAGGAGGTAGCAGGAATGAATTTCATGGGTAGTCTGTTTTTTGTTCTTGGCTTGACAAAAGCAGACCAAGCTGCAATTGACAGATTTTCTCCTTTTTTAAAGTTTTATTATCAACAGACCCAAAGTGCAGAAACAGCGAATTGGCTCATGTTCTTTACAATATTTGGATTATGTATTTTGGTGTATAAACTTGGTTTTGCCAAAAAACTTCCGCTGTTAAAATCAGCCATCATTTATATTTTTATGTTTGTTGGCTGTACGATGCTCACTTTTCTTGCAATCTTCCTTCCGATTGCAGAAGGATTGGTTATTGCAGCCTTAATCCTTATCATCTACAAAATCAGGCTAAATAAGGAGAAAAAAGCAGGAAACATTTAAAAAGACCTCAAACCGATTTGGATCGGCTTTCGGTCTTTTTGCTTTTACATAAAAAGAATCCGCTATTTCTTTAATGAACGCTACTCTTGGCTTTTCTAATTGTTCAGCTTCGGACGGCAGGGGCTCGAGGTCGCTTCGGTCCAGTCAATGAAGTCTGTAGAACGACTTCATATGTCTGGACCTCCAGCGCTAGTCGCCCCTGAGCAGGGGCCCTCCGCTTTTCCTTTAAAAATCCCTCTTTTTTCGCTTAAAGCTGTATAACTGAAATTGCCCGCTTGCAAATCTTGCTTTCGTTTTATCTTCGATTCTTTTATGGCATTCTTCACACATGTACGTATGAATCGGCCGATTTCTTAGTTTTTTTGCAAGGGGTGTGTCATTTTCCAGTTCTTGTTGTTTATCGCAAATGACGCATTGAACTTTCAAGCTGACCACCTCAGTTTAAGAATGAGTTATCCTCTTTCATTATAACATGCAGCCACAGCAGCTTGAATTGCCAGCATTATTATTTTTGTTCCCGTGATTCTTTCTCCTGTTCATTTTGAAGCTCCTGCCGGTCTTGTTTGTCCATCTCATTGTCCTGATTTTGCTGGGCATCTTGCGGGTTTTGGTGATTTTCCTGGGGCGGCAGCTCAGGCAGTAATCTTCCTGTAATATCAGCCAACTCGTTAATAATCCCCTGAAGCGGTCTACCGGCTTCCATATCCTGTCTTATTTCTTTTAGCCGTGCATTGATGTCCGGGTCAGCCACTACTAATGCTCCTTCTCCCAGTGGGTCATGTTTGATGCTTTCTGCCACAGCATATTTAATTGAACCCACTTTCGAACGGTCCAAATCTTTATCCACGTCTATTCCGATAACGGTATAGTCACCGGCTGCCACAGCAGTAGCATTCCTTACACCAGGCATATTCGAAGCGAGTCTGGCCAAGTAATCTGCACGATCTTCATCACTTACCCCGGCTGGATCCTCCTGATTCATTTCTGTTCTTGTCTGTTGAAGGGATGGCTGCATCTCTTGTTGAGGCTCATCGGCTTGTCCGCCGCATGCACCCAGAAGAAGAACTGAACAGAACCATATTGCTTTTTTCATTCGCAAATTCCTCCTGAAACCATGATGTCAGTTTTATTGATTTTTTATATTGTGCAATAAGAATTCTAACTTTATGCATGGATACATATATTTCAGACAAGAGCTGTCCCTGTACAATAATATCTAATGGAACCGGCCGATCTAAAGCATCATATGATATTAAAAAGGAGCAGGAGGCATCAATTTGACAAAAATTTACGTGTTAGATACAAATGTCTTGTTACAAGACCCCAACGCCATTTTTTCATTCCAAGACAACGAAATTATTATACCGGCCGTTGTGCTTGAGGAGTTGGATTCGAAGAAAAGATATATGAATGAGATTGGCAGGAATGCGAGACACGTTTCCAAATTGATAGACGGCTTCAGGGAAAAAGGAAAAATACATGAAAAAATCTCTCTTGAAAATGGGGGAACCTTAAGAATAGAACTGAACCATCGGTCTTTTCATCAGCTGCAAGATATATTTTTAGAAAAAACGAATGACAATCGTATTTTGGCGGTGGCCAAAAATATCGCAATTGAGGAAGAAAAGAAAGAGCAAGGAAAGCCGGTCATTATTGTAAGTAAAGATGCGTTATTGCGGGTAAAAGCAGATGCACTCGGATTGCAGGCGGAAGATTTTTTGAGCGATCGGGTTGTGGAGGTCGATCATTTATATACCGGCGTCCAAGAGGTATTTGTAAATATAGACGTATTGAGAATTTTTTATGAATCGGGAGAAATCTCAAGTTTGGATGTAACCAATCATCATGCCTTGTACCCGAACCAGTTTATCCTGATGAAGGATGTATTGGGGAGTTCTTCCTCAGGTCTCGGCATAGTGGACGAGAAGGGTACAAAAATCAGAAAATTGGTTACTCACTTTGAATCGATTTGGGGAATCAAGCCAAGAAATGTGCAGCAAACCATGGCTTTCGAGCTCCTTTTTCGTCCGGATATTCAACTTGTCACAATGATTGGTAAAGCCGGTACGGGAAAAACCCTATTGGCTCTTGCTGCAGGGCTTATGCAAACAGAAGATATGAAGAGCTATAAAAAACTGCTCGTTGCTCGCCCTATTGTTCCTGTCGGCAAGGATATCGGGTACCTGCCCGGGGAGAAGCAGGAAAAATTAAGACCGTGGATGCAGCCGATCTACGACAATCTTGAATACTTATTTAATACTAAAAAGCCTGGGGAATTGGATTCCATTCTCGCCGGGATGGGCTCCATAGAGGTTGAAGCCCTGACCTATATAAGAGGACGCAGCATTCCAAAGCAATTTATCATCATTGATGAAGCACAAAACCTTACAAAACATGAAGTAAAGACTATTTTAACAAGAGTCGGGGAGGGCAGCAAAATTGTCTTGATGGGGGATCCGCAGCAAATTGACCATCCTTATCTTGATGAATACAATAACGGTTTAACGTACGTACTGGAGAAATTTAAAGAAGTCAGTGCTGCAGGCCATATTAAACTCATCAAGGGGGAAAGATCCAACCTGGCACAGCTGGCAGCTGATATTTTATAAAAAAAACAGGCACCTTGGGCGCCTGTGACAACTATTCCACACGAAACCCCTTCACATGTTTTATGGGGTTCTCCTTATTGGAACCATCAGGATATAATACGTGTACCGGACCATCCTCAAGAAGGGGTTTTCCATCCTTGGAAAAAGCAAGAATTAATTCTTTTCCTTCGTCAATGGGCATTGAAACTTCATCAGCCGCTGTTTCTATAACCAGAACAGAAGCATCTTCTTCGGGTTCCGCATTTTCCAAAAAAGGTTTTAAAATAATACCGAATGAACCGGTCAGAACTTTAACCTTTTCAAATTTCCGCTCTGTTTTCAGGGTAGGCGGTGAAACAGCCCCTTCCTTTATGGCGCGGTCCCAATGCTTTGATGCAACAGTAAATTCCTCTTCTGTATCTCCTTCACCCTGATCCTTCTCAAAGTATGTATTCAAATCAATCCGCCGGTCGTCAAAGATCCACGTCCCTGCATCCAGCGTGATGGGATATTTGACTTTTCCCTTGATGGGCATGATTGTATTCATGCGAAAAACCTCCTTATCCACATTTGCTAGTATAACCCTAATTAATTAAAATGAAAAGTTAAAGCTCCAGGAAATATATCCTCCAACTGCTGCAAGCTGTATTTCCTATAGAACAGTTATTATTCAACAGGAAAAAACAGTGATCCCTTGCAATTTGAGGGGCTTAAAGGTAGAATTTAAAGATAGGATTGTCTATTTGTCCGGAGATAGGGGGATTAAATGTGTTGTCTGATACGAAGCTGAATCATCGGGAAAAAGCCTATGCTCTCCTGAAAGCAGATGCGGATAAAATACTGCGGCTGATACAGGTGCAAATGGACAACTTAACGATGCCTCAATGTCCTTTATATGAGGAAGTTCTAGATACGCAAATGTTTGGCTTTTCTCGCGAGATAGATTTTGCCGTCCGGCTTGGTTTGGTTGATGAAAAGGACGGTAAAGAACTAATTTTTTCATTGGAAAGAAAACTGTCTGCCCTGCATGAAGCATTTACTGAAAATGAAAAATAAAAGAGGCGCAAACAGCATACTTCTCACCGAACAGTAAGGCTCAAACAGTTCACCTGTGATTGTTTGAGTTTTTTTGTCTAATCGAATGATCGTACAGCAGCATGAGTTTTTCAGTTGGAAAACAAGAAGCTGTTATTCCTTGTTTTGTGAAATCTGAATGATAGATTGGATGAAAAGTATGTTTAAAAAAATATTAAAGTCATATGATTACTCAATCATCACCGTTTATTTACTGCTTTGTTTCTTCGGTTTAGTCATGATATACAGCGCCAGTATGGTAATGGCAGTACAGTATTATGGGTACTCTCCTGATTTTTTTTATCAAAAACAAAAAATTAATCTGGCATTGGCATTTGTATGTTTTTTATTTTTTGCTGTCTTTCCATATAAAGCATTCAAAAACAAAAAGTTTTTAATTATCATTACGGTATTGGCCATCCTTGGTCTGCTGGCAGTCGGATTATTTGGCCATGTAACCAACAATGCACAAAGCTGGATACAGATCGGCACAAGGAATATCCAGCCATCGGAATTTGCAAAGTTAAGTGTCATTATATACTTATCAGCTGTCTATTCGAAAAAACAGACATACATCAATCAGCTTGATAAAGGTGTATTGCCCCCGTTAATGTTTCTTATTTTTATTTGTTTCCTCATAGCCATAGAGCCGGATAACGGTACTGCTATGATTGTTTTTCTGGTTGGCATGATGATCATTATATGTTCGGGAATGAATTTTAAAACAATCCTCAAACTGGTCTTGCTGGGAATTCTTCTTTCTGCTATTCTTGCACCTTTTGTGTTGATCAAGGGAGATGAGATTTTCACAGAAAACCGCCTGGGGCGGATTACTGGTTTCCTGGATCCGTTCGGAACGGAACAAAAAGAAGGATTTCAACTGGTAAATTCCTATTTGGCTATTGGATCAGGTGGTTTGAAAGGTCTTGGGTTAGGGCAGAGTGTTCAAAAGCTTGGTTACTTGCCGGAAGCCCATACAGATTTTATTATGGCAGTCATAGCTGAGGAACTTGGGTTATTTGGAGTTGCTTTTGTTTTGTCAGCCCTTAGCTACATTGTCCTGCGAGGTTTTTACCTGAGTACGAGAAGCCGTGACCCGTTCGGCAGCATGCTGGCTATAGGTATTTCAGGTCTGATTGGAATCCAGTCTTTTATCAATTTGGGCGGAATTTCAGGATTGATCCCAATTACGGGAGTACCATTGCCGTTTATCAGTTATGGAGGATCATCTATTCTTGTACTGTCCATTGCGATGGGAATATTGACCAATGTAACGATGTTTGTCCGATACGAAGAAAGGTTCAAGGGTGAAAAGGCAGCACCGATTCCCCGCGAAAGGAAGCTCAAAGCTGCCTCTACGGATAAATGAATAAATACCAAAAAAAGATCTTGCACTGAGGGGCAAGATCTTTTTTTGCATGCAGCCGCATTTAATTAATGTGTAATCATCTTTGGTGATTTGATTTCCGTGTTCACCGCAGTGTTTGGATCTGGTTTGGCAACAGGGGAGTGATCTGATGCCTGCCTTGTGATAAGCATAATAAAGTAGCTTAACAGTCCAAACAAAAAGGTGATAAAAAGAGCATGTGCCAGCGCCACATATATATTCATGCTGGTAAGCACGACTGCTGCTCCGGCCGCAACCTGCAAAGAAACAAGAATAAAAGCGATGATCCATCCATTGACCATCAATTTTTGATCTTTATAATGCTTGATTGCCATCCACGTAATATAACCAATCCATACGAAAATAAGTCCTGCCAAGAAACGATGTCCCATTTGTATCCATTCATACATATTGTTTGGAAGAGAAAAAGGTGCAGCGTTCAGACAGAAGGGCCAATCCTTGCAGACGAGGCTGGCTTCCACATGGCGAACTAAAGCTCCCGTGTACACGACGATATAGGAATACACCGTTACACCGATTGTGTGAACCTTCATTTTTTTATCAAAGTGAATATTGGACGTATCAAGCTTTTCGTCCACTTCAAAGACCAATAATGTCAATAGGAATACCGAGGCAAATGAAATAAGTGAAATTCCAAAATGCAGTGCGAGTACAAAATCTGACTGTCCCCAGACAACAGCTGCTGCTCCGATTAAAGCCTGTAATATGAGAAAGAATACAGAAAGTACTGCAAGGGGTTTTGTTTCCCTTTTATGCCCGATAGCTTTCCAGGACCATACGGCAAGGATGACGACAAGAATAGCTGCGGTTCCTGAAACCACTCGGTGAGCCAGTTCTATAATCAGCTCGGGAGTGATATTTGTCGGTACCCATTGACCGTGGCACAGCGGCCATGAATCCCCACAGCCCATGCCGGAGTCGGTCTTTGTAACCAATGCACCTCCGAGAAGGACAAACAGCATGACAACTGTGGTCAGTACAGAAAACCATTTAAGATTCCGGTGCAAAATCTCACCCACTTATCCTTATATAATGTTTATCACTAGATTCAATTTCATATTCGATACTACATAAACCCATTTAAAAAAACAACCGACAAAATTGTTAACAATCTCGAAAAAGGTATAAACTTGAAAAAATACGCTGTTTTTGATAGTAATGGTATAGGAGTGTGGTGTTTTTTTAACAGAAAATTTATTTTTGATGACACACTTTGGACAAAAAAACGCACGAATGCAATATAAAAATCATTGAATTATATGATTAAATATATTGTTGAAGGCTGGTTCCCGAATATGGTTTAAACTGCACTGGCTTTTTACCCCTTGTATGCTACAATAGGTTGCGGTGGCTGTTTAATATAGAAGAAACGGGATAATAAATGAACAATTACCGAAACTTGTTACATAATGCAGGAAAACCATATGAAAATGGCTTATAGTAAGGGTGAAAAGTAATAATAATAGGGAAAGGAGACGAGCGGAATAAAATATGGAAAACAGTCGCCTTATATCTAAAGTGGAAGCTCCTGTTTCAACTGCCTGGTCGGAATTTATGGCTCTGATTAAAATCGGCATTGTTAATTCCAATTTAATTCCTGTTTTCACAGGGCTGTGGCTTGCACTTATATTTAATGGGCAGCATTTCCTCGGATCCTTGGATACTGTCATTTTTACATTGCTGGGTTCTGCCTTGATCATGGCAGGATCCTGCGCACTAAATAATTACATTGACCGTGATATCGATCCTATGATGGAAAGAACAAGGACCAGGCCGACAGTAACAGGCAGGATCAGCGGCGGCAGAGTCCTGGCAATTGGCTTCACTTTTGTGATATTGGGCTTAATACTCCTTTTCCTTACCAATGCAACTGCCGGTGGTATAGGTATTGTTGGGGTATTCAGTTATGTGGTCCTCTATAGTATGTGGGCAAAGCGGAAGCTTGTAAGCAACACAGTGATTGGAAGCATTTCTGGAGCGGTTCCGCCGTTGATTGGCTGGGCAGCAGTAGATCCAAGCTTGCCGGTGATGTCATGGATGCTCTTTCTCATTATGTTCATATGGCAGCCGCCTCATTTCTATGCACTTGCCATGAGACGGGCGGAAGAATATAGAGCAGCCGGCATTCCTATGCTTCCAGCTGTAAAAGGCTTTGCTAAAACAAAGCGCAGTATAATGATGTGGGTGGCACTGTTGCTCCCAATCCCGTTTTTCATGTTCGAGCTGGGCATACCTTTTGTGATTTTAGCCACATTGTTAAACATAGGTTGGCTTTTGTTGGGAATTGCTGGATATCTCATGAAAAATGAGATAAAATGGGCAACGCTGATGTTTGTTTACTCATTGAATTATCTGACCATCCTTTTTACTGCCATTGTTATTTTCGCAGTGATTTAGTCATCCTTGGGAATTCTTTCTTTTTAGAAGAAATCCATATAGAAAGACCCGGTGCTTGCAACCATCTTGATATTAAACGAAAGAGGGGTTTGATCGAATTATGAAACTATGGCTGCAAAAGTGGCGTCTAATATCAGTACTGGCGATTTTGGCGCTTGTGCTTTCAGGCTGCGGCGAGCCATTCCTATCCGCGCTTACTCCAGCAGGAGAAGTGGCTAAACAGCAATATGACCTTATATTGCTGAGCATAGGAATCATGACGCTGGTAGTAGTTGTTGTAATCATTATCTTTACATTTGCGATTATTAAGTTCAGACGCAAAGATGACAGAATTCCTAAACAGGTTGAAGGCAGCCACACGCTGGAAATTGTCTGGACTGTCATCCCGATTATCTTGCTTCTTATATTGGCTGTACCAACAGTTGCCGTTACGTTCAGCCAGGGGGATGTATCAGCGATTGATAAAGCAGATGCTGACGGTAACAGAGAAAATCTCGTTGTTAATGTCCGTGCCCATTTATACTGGTGGGAGTTTGAATACCCGGACCTTGGAATTGTAACCAGTCAGGACTTGGTTATTCCGACTGACCAGAAAGTTTACTTTCAATTGGAAGGTGCAGATGTTAAACACTCATTCTGGGTTCCGCCTCTTGGAGGGAAGCTTGATACAAACACAGATAACGTAAATAAATTCTGGCTGACAGTTGACAGTGACAAAGCTGAAGAAGCCGGAAATGTATTTTACGGTAAATGTGCCGAGCTTTGCGGCCCATCCCATGCTTTGATGGACTTTAAAGTAAAGGCTGTACCTCAGGCCGAATTTGAGGATTGGGTTGCAAACATGCAGAACCTTAAAGAGGAAGAGCCTGCAGCAACAACTGAACTTGCACAAAAAGGTGAAGAAATCTTTAATCAAAGCTGTATCACTTGCCATGCCGTATCACCAAGCAATGATACACCTCCAACAGCAAGAACGGCTCCAAACCTTGCAGGTTTTGCTGATCGGGAAACAATAGCCGGGATTCTTGAACACAACGAAGAAGAGTTGAAAAACTGGTTAAAGGATCCGGAGAAAATTAAGCCTGGCAACAAAATGACAGGTACGTATCCTGAATTGTCTGATGAAGATTTAGATGCTTTGACTGAGTATCTCATGGGATTAAAAGTTCAATAATGACTTGAAATTAAAAAGGGAGGTTTAATTGTGAGTACACTTGCTCAGAAAAGAAGTTTCGGAGCTGCTGTATGGGACTACATGACAACTGTAGACCACAAAAAAGTTGGTGCCTTGTACTTTGGCGCAGGGTTCTTCTTCTTTCTACTAGGCGGTATCCAAGCGATGATCATTCGTATCCAGCTTGCAGTGCCTAACAATGATTTTGTAAGTGCCGGAACGTTTAATGAAATGATGACAATGCATGGCACGAACATGATCTTCTTTGCAGCCATGCCGATCTTGATAGGTTTTATGAATGCGATTATGCCTCTCCAAATTGGAGCGAGAGACGTTGCTTTCCCATTTCTAAATGCTCTCGGCCTTTGGCTGTTTGTTTTGGGAGGCTTGCTGGTTAATATTTCTTGGCTTTTTGGCGGAGCGCCTGATGCCGGTTGGACTTCTTATGCATCACTTGCAATGAACTCAACCAGCCACGGTGTAGACTTTTATGTAACAGGTATTCAAATCTCTGGATTCGGTACATTAATGGGAGGAATCAACTTCCTTGTTACAATTATTAACATGCGTGCCCCAGGGATGACGTATATGAGAATGCCGATGTTTACATGGACAACATTTGTTACATCAGCGTTGATCTTATTCGCATTTCCTCCGCTGACTGTTGCGTTGTTCCTGTTGACGTTTGACAGAATGTTCGGCTCCAACTTCTTTAATGTAGCAGCTGGAGGAAACACGATTATCTGGGAACATTTCTTCTGGATCTTTGGACACCCGGAAGTATATATTCTGATTTTGCCTGCATTTGGTATTTTCTCTGAAATCATTGCTACATTCTCAAGGAAGAGATTATTTGGTTATTCATCCATGGTTTTTGCTACTGTGCTGATCGGATTCCTTGGATTTATGGTGTGGGCACACCATATGTTTACAACGGGTCTTGGTAATATTGCCAACGCGATCTTTGCTGTAGCAACAATGGCCATTGCAGTACCAACCGGAATTAAAATTTTCAACTGGCTCCTTACCATGTGGGGAGGAAGTATTCGGTTTACAACGCCAATGCTATATGCAGCTGCATTTATTCCGTCGTTTGTCATGGGTGGAGTAACAGGTGTTATGCAGGCAGTTGCACCAGCGGACTATCAGTATCATGACTCTTATTTTATCGTTGCACATTTCCACTATGTCATCATTGGCGGAGTCGTATTTGCGATTTTCGCTGCAGTGCATTTCTATTGGCCAAAACTCTTTGGAAGAATGCTTAACGAAACATTGGGTAAAATTACTTGGTTCCTCTTTGTTTTAGGATTCCATTTAACCTTCTTTATCCAGCACTTCTTAGGTTTGATGGGAATGCCGCGTCGTGTCTTTACATTTCTTGATGGCCAAGGCTTGACAACAGGAAACTTGATCAGCTCTATTGGAGCACTCACAATGGGTGCAGCCGTTGTTATATTGCTTATCAACGTTGTTGTTACAGCAGTTAAAGCTGAAAAAGTGGCAAATGACCCATGGGGAGACGGGCGTACAATTGAATGGGCACTCCCTTCACCGCCGCCATTCTATAACTTTAAGCAGCTGCCTTTGGTTCGTGGACTTGATGCTTATTGGCTGGAAAAAATGGATGGCAGAAAGGAAATGACCCCTGCTGAGCCTGTGGGTGATATTCATATGCCAAATGGTTCATTTATTCCATTTATGATCTCATTCGGATTCTTCGTTGCATCATTTGGGGCTATTTACAACCAAGACTATGCATGGGGTATTCCTGTATTAATTATTGGTTTGGCAATTGCCTTCGGTTCTATGCTCGTCCGCTCCTTAAAAGATGACCATGGCTTTCATATTCCTAAATCAGAATTGATGGATGATGATGAGAAAGGGGCTAAAGCATAATGGCAGTTGAACAGCAATTTACTCCGGAAACATGGCCGGAGACACCGGAGAGAGCTACTCTCGAAGGTAAAAATAAATTCTTGGGTCTCTGGTTTTTTCTTGGGGGCGAAACAGTTTTATTCGCCTCCTTCTTTGCCACTTATCTGGCCTTAAAAGATAAAGTTGGTTCACCAGATGATTTAGTTTCAACAGATATTTTTGAATTGCCGCTTGCATTTGCGATGACGATGCTTTTATTGACAAGTTCCATCACAAGTGTATATGCAATCTATCACATGAGAAACTTTGATTATAAAAAGATGCAATTGTGGTTTATCATTACCATTTTGCTCGGTCTTGGTTTCTTTGTATTAGAAATTTATGAGTTCTATCACTACACGACAGGATTAGGATTTGGATTTACAAGCAGTGCCTTTAGTTCAGCATTCTATACATTGGTAGGATTCCACGGAGGCCACGTCGTTTTTGGACTTGGATGGATTACCGCATTGCTGGTCCGTAACAGAAAACGTGGACTGAGTCTTTATAATGCGCCAAAGTTTTACCTGGCAAGTATCTATTGGCACTTTATTGACGTAGTCTGGGTATTTATCTTCACTGTCGTTTACTTAATGGGAATGGTGGGATAACGTATGGAAGATCAATACATGAATTCTGGAAATCCGCGTGTTGATTATGAATATCGCCGCAGAAGAAACAAGGAACATATGCGCCATCAGGTCATTTCCTTTGCCATCTCCATCTTTTTAACACTGGTGGCATTTGGAGCTGTTGCAGCAGGTTTTGACAAATGGTTTGTCATCCCGTTTATCCTATTGCTTGCAATAGTGCAAGTTATTTTCCAGTTATATTATTTCATGCATATGAGTGAAAAAGGCCACGAGGCAGTTCAGCTATTTATGTATGGAGGAGCCTTTATCGGTTTCGTAACGGTGTTAGCCTACGTGACAATTATCTGGTGGTAAAACATACTGTAAGCCAGCCGAATACTTTCGGCTGGCTTTTTGAGTGAAAAAATGGCACAACTCCATGGATCCTGCAAAATCCCAATGTTCATCAACTTGTCATGCCGCATTCATTGAACTGAAGAATTAGGCTAAGTATAATAAAAGATAGGATAGAAGAACCCTATAAAAAGAGGTGAAGGCTGATGCCTTTAAGTATATTTGGTTTTCGGGCCCTGTGGAGTCCCTATTTTCTGTTGTTTGTCCTTCTGATTATAGCTGCTTATTTTTTTTTGACAGTCAAAAAACGCCATCAGTTTAAAAATAGTGAACCCTTGAAAGCCAGTCAGGCGATTCTGTTTGTCACAGCCATGATTCTGATTTATGTGGTGAAAGGGTCACCGGTAGATGTAATGGCCCATATTATGTTTACTTTTCATATGGTGCAAATGGCATTTTTATATTTAGTTATCCCGCCCATAATTATTGCGGGAGTGCCTAATTGGGTTTGGATACAGCTGCTTGAAATCTCATGGATTGATAAGATCTTTAAGTTTTTCACAAAGCCGATGATCGCACTGGTCCTGTTTAATGGTTTATTTTCTGTGTATCATATTCCAATGGTCATGGACTTTGTAAAGATGAATATTTTTCTTCATGCGTTTTATACCATTGTATTGTTTATTCTTGGAATTTTCCTTTGGTGGCCGCTTATCAATAAGCTTCCCGGACAACATCAATTGCACGGCCTGAAAAAAATAGGGTATATCTTGGCAGATAGCGTGTTGCTTACACCGGCGTGCGGTTTGATTATTTTTGCACCCGAAGCAATGTATGCAACATATACAGACGGAGAGATGTGGATGAAGGCGATGGAACTCTGTGTCCCGGGCCCAACATTGGCCGGGTTAAGCATCAGCGGCCCCGAGCTGTTTACCGACATGCCTGCCCGAGAAGACCAGCAGCTTGGTGGAGTGGTCATGAAGATTATTCAAGAAATTGTTTTGGCGACCGTACTTGCGAAGGTATTTTTTGAATGGTACCGAAATGAGGCATCGGACGTTGATCCGGTTGATGAGAGTCTGCTTCAACAGCATGATCCTCGTCCAGCGGAGTAAGAGAAGAGAGAGGAGTCATCTCCTCTTCTTTTTTACGTTACGTTTTGGAGGCTATTTTAGCGAAAGAGAATTTGGCAGGGGAAAGCCAGGCATCTGGCCCCGGCACACTGTTAAGCCGGTTGCTGTAATTAGCATGAATCCTTGTGTTAGCCGTATGGGACAAGAGGCTTGCGTTTTTTATATAAGGGAGGAAACATACATGTCTGTTCCAATTTTACCGACCATCAGTACAGTTTGTATAGTCATCAGCGCTGTACTGGTTGCTGTCGGCTGGGGAAGAATTAAAAAGGGTCAAATAGAAAGTCATAAAAAATCTATGATTGCAGCAGCCGTTTTCGCCGTAATTTTCTTTATCATCTACTCCAGCAGAACGGTTTTTATTGGGAATACTTCCTTCGGCGGACCAGATAGTTTAAAAACTTATTACACAGTGTTTTTATTTTTTCATATATTATTGTCAACAACGGGTGCTGTGCTGGGGATCATCTCTTTATGGTCAGGCATGAAGGACAGACTGAACATTCATAGAAAGTTGGGCCCGGTGACAAGCACAGTATGGTTTGGTACTGGGATTACAGGCGTTTTAGTCTATTTGCTTCTCTATATTTTATACGATGGGGGAGAAACAACCTCATTAATTAAGGCGATTCTGGGTAACTAAAAAGCATGTCCGGTAAGAAACCGGCATGCTTTTTTAAGCTTCGTGCAGCATCGCGTTGAGTTGAACAAGCCTTTTCCGTACTGCTTGCCCAGGGGCGGTGTTTGGTGACGTACCGGACGTACCGCAGGAAAGCTGCTTATGTAAAACAACGAGGGGAAACTTCCATGCGAAAGCAACCGGCAGCTCGAAGTCTTCCAGCTTTTAAGTGCTGGAGCCGGGAGCAGATTCATAAATGATTCACAAGTCTGCCCGTTTATTTCTTCGCAGCAATTAAAAGAAAGGAACGCGGTCATACGCGTTCCTTTTCTATTTACTCAGCAAAAACTTCTACATCTTTTTTGATGGACTCAATAGCTTGTTTGCATTGCTTTACGAGTGCATCCGGAAACTCTTCACCTTCGCCGTACTCAACTCCATGAGGGTAATAATGTTTACCAAGAAGCGGCTCCATTAACTGAATTAATGCCCTGCCGCTTCCTACATCTCCCTCAACGGCATAGCCCGGGAAACGCAAATAATATGTACCTTCTTGAATTACAAATTTATGGTCATATGTCACTCTTTCATAATCCCACTGACCTGCCCGTATCATGCGGTGTTTTTCCATAATTTCATCAAGTCGATCTAAACTAATTTTAAACGATTCTAATCCGCTGTTTTCAAATTTCATGCTTATTTCCCTCCTCAGTAATTCAGACCGCTAGTATTATCCATCCTTTATAATAGTCGAAAAAACTTCTGCTTGCAACGAAATCAAAATAAAGTTCACGTATTGTCCATGGTTCGGTTTTGAATATTTTACAGAAAAGCGGTGAATATATCATTTGTATGATGTAAATGTTAAAGGAGGAATAGGGATGACTCAAATTAGGGATGTCATGACAAAAGAGGTAGAGACGTGTTCACAAAGTGACCGTATTTACGATGTAGCTTTGAAAATGAAAGAATGGGATGTAGGAGTAATTCCTGTAGTGGAAAACGATAGGCTCATGGGAGTGCTTACGGACCGGGATATTGTCCTGCGCTGCATCGCTGAGAAAAAGCCTCCGTCCTCCAAGGTTGAGGAAATTATGAGCGAACGTTTAATAACTGTCTCACCTGATACTACAACACAAGAGGCGACAAGACTGATGGCAAAAGAGCAAATCCGGCGGCTTCCAGTTGTGGAAAACGGCAAGCTTGTCGGTATCGTAGCACTTGGGGACCTGGCTGTAAGAGATTTGACTGACAGCCTGGCAAAGCAAGCCTTATCGGAAATATCAGAAGATGATGGAGAGCAAGCCCTTCATTAAGAACAGCCCAAGGAGGCAGCCGGAGTCGACTGGATGAGGTGATATGGCTTAGGGAGTTCAGTTCTACAACCCTTAGCCAAGAATCTGCTTCCATTTAAATATTATAACTTCCGAAGACTCAAAAACCGAATCAGATCCTATCTCCCATAGAAAAAAACCCTGAAAATCAGGGTTTTTTTCTATGCCCCGTGTATATTCAGTTTAAAGGAAATGTTATAATATAACCTGATACTTAATGCCTGGAGAGAAGGGGATGACATTGCGTACTTTTTTTAGAGTATTCATTATTTCGGCTATACTGCTGATCTTCAGCTTCTACTTCTATTCCCCAGAAGAGATAGGCCCCATAATAGATGATTCGAACTCTCTTCCTCCAAAACCTGATTATAATACATCGATTCCGCTTAACGGTATGCAATATACGGATAAACAGCCTGCCAGTGGTCTTGGTTCATTTATCGGGCGTACAGAAAAAGAGTTTATTGACAGTTTCGGAGAGCCAGACAGAAGGGAGCCTTCTGCCTATGGATATGAATGGTGGATTTATAATGAAGATCTTGATACGTATTTGCAGGCCGGCGTGCAGGATGGAATGGTTGTCACTGTGTATGCCGCAGGAAAGAATGTCAATGTTGCACCATTTAAAATGGGGCAGTCCATAGAAAATATACACCGTTCTACGGTGCTGGAGACAGAGTTTGTTGTAAATATTCAGGATAATACGTATCGTTTTGAATTATCCGAGGAAGATTTAAATATTCGGCCGCTCATTCAGCTTGGTGATATTTTTGCACAGCTTTCTATTGATAAATTTACAGGTTCTCTGTTCAGTGTCAGATTTTTGGATAAACAAACACTGATCAGCCATCGTCCTTATGAGCTGGTTTATCGCGGCGACTTGATAGAGCCGGAGAAACCCGAGGAAAGTCAGTGGTTACCAATAGAACGAGGCAGTGAGCAGCAAATATTTGATATAACAAACAATGCGCGGGTTGCTTTGGGTCTTCCGCCGCTGCGCTGGGATGAAAATGTAGCCTCGGTTGCGTACGAACACAGTAAAGATATGAGTGAGAATGATTATTTTTCACATGAATCACCAGACTTTGGGGATTTGGCGGCACGACTGGAGAAAGGGAAAATAGATTTCCGGACTGCAGGAGAAAATATTGCTGCGGACTATGTTGATGGTCCTGCAGCAGTCGAGGGCTGGCTCAATTCCGAAGCACACCGGGAAGCTCTTTTGGATGAAGACTATACGCATATTGGGATTGGGGTTTACAAGAAAAAATATACGCAAAATTTCATCACACCAGTGAACTGACAAGGATGATGATCTGTGATGCACATACGCTACCACCTTTCATACAATACTACGAGGATAGTATTGAGGTGATGAAATGATGACCGGGAAACTTCATCCATCCGTCGAAGAGTTTAAAGCATTTGTAAAAGAGCATCCCAGCCTCATAAAATTGGTCAGGTCCAATGAATACAACTGGCAGGAATTGTACGAGGAATGGTATCTGCTGGGCCCGGATGATCCAAAATGGAATCCGTATAAGCAGGGAAATGTGCCCCGTACCAACAAGTCAAATGAAAAAGATGAAGATGATAAAAGATGGGTACAGCAGCTCACCGGTATGTTAAAAAAAGTGGACCCCCATCAAATGCAACATCACCTTCAAAATTTGAGCCAAGCTATTGGTGCCATTCAAGGTGTTTTGTCGCAGTTCCAAGGGGCCGGACAAGAAAGTCCTCCTCAGCAAATTCAAACTCCTGGCAATCCTTTTTTATTTAGGAAAGATTGAGAAAGGAGATAGAAAAACATGAGGACGGAATTGATACAATACATTTATTCAAAACATGATCTGAAGAGATTTATTCGTGAGCAGCCACAATGGTACCGGACACTTTCCCGGAACCCGGAATTGCTGGAGAGATTTGAAATTGCGTCGAGCCATTATTTTGAAAAAACCATACCGCATCGAGTTCAAAAGTTTTCTCAGGGGGTCCAGATGGCATCAATGATGATGGGGATGCTCCAAGCCATAAAATCATAAGAAGAACACATATAAAAATGATGTGTTCTTCTTTTTTTGGATTAAATAAGTATCAAATACAGCTCATATGGCTGATCAGTGTTCGATCCAGTCCGAAGATACGATGTCCCAGTGCAGCCGAGCAGCAGGGATTTTGCAGCTTGAGATGGAGGGCGCGTCCAAGTTTGGAATATGAGTGTCTAAGCTTTTTCGAAACAGCGGCTGCTACATGAAACATCATCAAGGATTATAAAAAATCTCAAATGTGTCGGTATGGCTGCTGAAGACATCTTTATATGTGCCGGGCTTTTCGCCTTGCTCTTTTATGATGAATGAACCTCAAGCTTTGGAGAAAGCTAATGGTTAAGGAGTGATGAAGATGACGATAAGAAAATTGTTGGCCTGCCTTTTAACAGCTTTGATTATGACCGGATGTGCTCAAAAACCCGAGCCCGAAGCAGAAAAGGTGAAAGCCATGGAAGCGGAGGAAGTATCTGAGGAGAAGTTAACCGTACGTCATCATGTACAGGGAAACTCATTGTATGTCGAATGCTTCGTTCCTGACATTTCTTTTTCAGCTAAACAATCCGGAAAACAATTGGGAAAAGTCCTTTTATATATTGATGGCCAGTTGTACAATGAATATAGTACCGCAGCTTTTATGGTGAAAAATTTACCGAGTGGCGCTCATACTTTTACGGTCGAAATTGTAAACAAGGACAATCGTCCCCTTGGGATGAGCCGGGATTTTACCGCGACGATCGAATAAATACATGTGAAGGCAGTGTTCAATTGGTATATTGCCGGGCTTCCTAAAGAAAGTTGGCAGGAGAGTGAAGCTTCTCAAGGAGCCAGTATCTGCTGCTGCACAAACTGGTATCGCCACAATGGAGGAAACATGATAAAATAAAGCTGGAGGTGAGCTCTGTGCTTGCTACACTCGAGAGAGTCCAATTAATCGATCATGCGGAAATGTTAGGTGAAATGATCAAACAAACAGATTTAGCCGAGCGTTACCGCCTTTATTATCATAAATTGCAAGAAGACCCTGATACAAAGAGGAAAATAGCAGCATTCAACGAAATGAAAGAAAAGTATGAAGAGGTTCAAAGGTTTGGCCGCTATCATCCGGATTACCTGCAAGTAACGAGACAGACAAGAGCGCTCAAGCGGGAAATGGACATGGATGAAAATGTTGCCGGCTTTCGGAGAGCAGAACATGAATTGCAATCCTTGCTGGATCAGATCGGTGTGATTATCGGACAGGCAGTTTCTTCCAATGTGAAAGTGGTTACCGGTAATCCGTTTTTTGAAACAGGTTCTGCCTGCGGCGGCGGCTGCGGCAGCGGCGGTGCCTGCGGCTGTTCGGCATAAAAGGATGTTATAAAGGGGAACAAATATGTTTATCAAAAGACAAGGGCTAATCGTATGGTTTCAGCACATGAAAAATACCAAAATGCTCAAACGCTTTGGATATGTCCACTTCGTTTCCAAAAGAATGAAATATGCAGTTCTGTATTGCAATCAAGACGAACTGGATGAAGTGTCGGAAAAATTGGCTTCCCTGCCATTTGTAAAAAAAGTGGAACATTCATACAAGCCTTTTTTGAAGACAGAATTCGAAAACGCAAAGCCCGACAAGGCGAAAGAGTACGACTATAGAATTGGTCTTTAAAAGCGGCCTCCGGGCCGCTTTTCTTTAAGCTTGAACATGGCAGATTGAGGCGCCATGTGCCGTGGGAGGTAAATGGCCAAAGGGAGCGACTGTTGAGCTCTCCTTAACTCTGCAAGAAATTTTAGATGATTCTTTGATGAAATTTCCTGTTTTTTCCTGGAGGTTGAATCATCAACATTCGTTTAATACTTGCCGTTCAGGCTGGGTACCTTGGATTTTTTACTCATACGGGAGACAGAAGAATGATGAAAAAGATCAGGCGGTTTTTTCTATTGCTTGTAATGATTATCATCTGCATCTTGCTGTTGCAATGGAAGGAGTATTCGTCAAAAGACGCTTCAGATTTACCAGGCATACATCAAACGATAAAATTAACACATCTAGATCAAACCTTACATGTTATACAAACCATTCATAATCTTCCACCAGGGCATTTCCATATCCATTCTCCCGCACAGGCTGAAAATTTGACCTGTCAAAATCAAGACAGAGAGAAATGCAACTGGACTAGAAATAACCAGTTCATCAATAATGATGAACAGACGATTATATTCACATATGATCTGAAAGTTCCAAAGCAATCCTCCGATTTTATGCTGGATGAGTGGGCGGTGGAAATAAAAGAATTTCAAACTCATTTCACCCGGATACAACTTACGGAAAAACAACCGGATAAAGGCAGTTGGGCTGCCAGTGCAGAATTAGCCGGAAAAGAGAGAATGGATGCGATTGATTACTATGTTTTCGAATCAGCTGACAGGATCCCTTTTCTTTTATGGACAACAGAAGAGCTTGTCTATCAAAAGCAAAATCACCGCTTGGCTATTTATTCAAGTGATCCTGAGATGATAGAAGAAGAAGTGTTTGAGAAACTGGTTCCGGATGAGAATGTCTATATGGTGATAACCGGACACATTAGCAAGTTGACTCAACATGGAAACTTAATTCTTGTCCCGGCAAGTAAAAAAGGGGTGGAGCAGACAGTAAGACTGCTTCTTGAAGAGCAGCTTGCTTTTAGAGAAGATATACAATGGCTTACAGATTTAGCGGGCTCTCTTCTTGCCGGTTATGAAACGCAAAATAATCAATTAGAAAGCATGCGCGAAACCTTGGTGGATACCCTTACTGAAGAGCAGTTGAATCGTTGGCTGAATCATATACTTGCTGAAAAAGAAGAGGTAACTCCTGAGATGCTCGATGCATGGCTTTGGGAAACTGCAAACATCTCAACGGATTTCTTTCAACAAAATGCCTCGCTGCAAAGCCCCATCTATTCACTATATACATTTGACGGGCGCGAAGTATATATAGGAGGAAAAAAAGCTGGGGATATAAAGATTCTCCAGCAAAACAACCGCACCTATATTTCTTTTTTTCCATTGACTGAAAGGCTGGGGTACCGGACTCTCAAGCCTGCAGGAAATAAAGAAATCAGAATTGAAAAAGACGGAAATACCTATCATTTTACGTTTGAGAAAAAAGTTTTTACTCTAAATGGCAGACAATATGGTTTTCAGCATAATCCATTTTTGATTCAACAGGAATCTGTCTTTTTGGATATGGCTGCCCTTCCTGATTTATTTGAACTACAGGTCGCAGAGAATGAAAAAAAAATACTCATTCAGTAAAAAACCCTGCAGATATTCTGCAGGGTCCTTCTATTTTCCGTAAAAACGGATAGAAGGCAAAGGGAGAGGAGAAACCGGAGGAAGAACTTATGGGGAAGCGTAAGTCTTCTCCGCGGTTGGCAACAACATCTGCTGCGATGTTGTTAGTTCTATTATCACCTGAAATGGACGTTTTATACATATCTTTTACTTTCGGTTATCCTGTCTCCTCAGGGGACTTCCCGATATAGATTGTCAAAAGTATTTGTGGTAGTATTAAAAGACGAAAAACAGGATAAATGGTGAAAAATATGAGGATTGTATCTGGAAGTTGCCGAGGAAGAAAACTAAAATCAGTTCCGGGAAAGTCAACCAGACCCACAACCGATAAAATGAAGGAAACGATATTTAATTGGATTGGCCCTTACTTTCCCGGTGGATCCTGTCTGGATTTGTTTGCCGGAAGCGGAGGTGTCGGCCTGGAAGCATTAAGCAGGGGAATGGATTTCGCCATATTTGTAGACAAAAGCAAACAGGCTATCCAGACAATAAAATCAAACGTTTCTATATGCGGCATGGAAGATAGATGTGAGATCTACAATAATGATTCTGATCGCGCTTTAAAAGCCATCATCAAAAGGGGCATACAATTTGATTTCATATTTCTCGATCCCCCTTACCAAAAGCAGAAATTGCAGTCCCTGCTGCAGCTCATAGAAGACCATTCAGTGATGAAAGACTCAGGATATGTCATTTGTGAACATGATACTGGGGTGCCGCTGCCTGACAAAGTCGGGAACTTGAAGCAGATCAAGAATGTCAGCTATGGCATGAGTCATTTAACCTTGTATTTGTACTCGGAACTGGAGGAGAACGAAATATGACGAGGATTGCAGTATGTCCGGGAAGTTTTGATCCGGTGACCAATGGGCATTTGGATATTATTCGAAGAGGAGCAAAGGTTTTTGATGAAGTGTATGTTGCTGTATTGACCAATTCTTCGAAAAAGCCTCTATTTTCAACGGAAGAAAGAACGGAGCTCATCAGGAAGGTAACCAAGGATATCAAGAATGTTAAAGTAGATTCATTTAACGGCCTTCTTGTTGATTATGCAAAAAGTATTCATGCCGATGCAATAATAAGGGGGCTCAGGGCTGTTTCGGATTTTGAATACGAGATGCAAATTACTTCAATGAACAGGGTTTTGAATGAAAATATTGAAACATTCTTTATTATGACGAATAACCAGTATTCCTTTTTAAGCTCCAGTATCGTGAAAGAAGCTGCTAAATACCATGCGGATATATCTGAGCTGGTTCCTTGGGAAGTTGAAAAAGCATTAAGAGAAAAATTTACGTAATACAGGTTTAATCTTTCCATACGATTTGTTGTACATAGAACAAAATACATATGAATAACATAGCAATGGTAAATACAGGTCCTATTTGCTTCAGCCATTGGAAAAGGATGTCCCACCACATCGTATGCTCTTGTAAAAATACCGGGATGGACGCAGCTTGTTCACTCAAAAATTTTCGCTCGAAAAATGGCCAGCAAAGAAAAGTCAGAATACCTGATATAAAACCGTGAAGAACGCGGCCAATAAAAAAAGGATAAAAACGAATATCTGTAGGTGCAAGGATACTTGCTACTTGCGCTTGGACGCTGAATCCACTAAAGCCTAGAATAAAGCTGGCAACGATTAATTGATGCATTAGACTGGCATCTGCTGCCTGACTGGCCATCTGGTTACCCAGAGTTATTTCAAACATCCCTGCAATGGAAGGAATACTCAATGAAACCGGTAATTGAAAGATGATGAGTACACCTTCTATCAGTTTGGCCAGAAAAGATGTAATATGCAAATCAAATAGAAGTTTATTAAAAACTGAAAACAAAATGATAAACCCGCCGATCATAAGCAGTGTGTGAATGGAGGAGATGACCGCATCTCCAAGCAGCTGGCCGATCGGCTTTTGATTTTTCAGCCTCGTTTGATGGAGGGCTGACAACGCTTCGGCAATAATGGAACGTTTTTGTTTCTTTTCTCTGATTAAGTGCTTCGTTCCAAAATTTCGCATCATGATGCCCACTGAGAAGTTTCCGATATAATGCGAGAATGCCAGCAGAAACCCTAACGCAGGGTTTTGAAAAAATCCAACTGATACAGCTCCAAAAATAAAAAGCGGGCTTGAACAATTGGTGAATGATACAAGCCGTTCAGCTTCATCCCGTGTAAGCTGGCCTTCCTGTCTGAGCCGGGCCGTAATCTTGGCGCCTGCCGGAAACCCGGATGCCATCCCCATTGCCCAGGCAAATCCCCCAACTCCCGGAACTTTGAATAATGGTCTCATAAATGGTTCCAGCAAGACACCCAGGAACCTGACTACGCCAAACCCGATGAGTAGTTCAGAAAGTACAAAGAAGGGAAAAAGAGAAGGAAATACAATTTCCCACCACATATTTAAACCTTGAACAGATGCTTCAAAAGATTTTTCAGGTAATAGAACCATGGACACAGCCATGAATGTCACGATTGCAGCAAGAGAAAGTGTTTTGATTTTTGATAAACTCAAAGTCAGACCTCCTTGTCCAAGGGACCCTACATAATCAATATACTCATAGGCAGCTTGTTTAGACCATAAAATGGTGATGGAGGCGGTGATAATGACAACACCAAAAATAGGCCTTGCACTTGGATCCGGAGGAGCAAGAGGCTTTGCACACCTTGGCGTATTAAAGGCCATGAAAGACCACTCCATCCCGGTTGATATGATTGCCGGCAGCAGCATGGGGGCTTTAGTTGGCTGTTTTTATGCCTTTGGTCACGATATTGATCGACTAATTAAACTTTCAACAGCCTTCAAGAGACAGTATTATATAGACTTTACTGTTCCGAAAATGGGATTTATTGCCGGGAACAGGGTGAAGAATCTTATTCGGCTGTTTATGCAGGGAAAAAGGCTGGAGGAGCTTGATATTCCTGTAGCAGTGATCGCTACCGATTTACAGTCAGGTGAAAAAGTGGTGTTTAAGGAAGGGCCTATCCCAGAGATCGTAAGAGCAAGTATTTCAATTCCCGGAGTATTTATTCCGGAAAAAATAAACGGCCGGATGATGGTGGATGGGGGAGTGACAGACAGGGTTCCTGTTTCAGCAGTAAAAGAGATGGGGGCGGATATTGTAATAGGAGTAGATGTTTCGGTCGTAAACAAGCGGGCGGAAATTTTGACAGTATATGATGTGATTATGCAAAGTATAGATATTCTTCAGATGGAAATTTCTGCGGCACGAAAGGTGGAGTCAGACATAACCATCGTACCCCCGGTAGAACATTTAAGTGCAAAAGCTTTTAAGAATATCGACGAAATTATCCGCATAGGGGAAAAAGCCACTCTTGCAGCCATTCCTTCGATCCGAAAGACTATACAAGAGTGGCAAAAGCATTATTTTTAAAAAATCAGGTCATGATGGGCGGCTGGGCGTATTCCAATGTAAACAGTCGATCTCGTTTCGTTTCGGACAAAGCCTGTGAATAGACAAGTGCAGCCTTTCTGTCCAGCCTGAGCAAATCTTCCGGAAAAGAAGAAACAGTTGAAACAATGGGAAGAGAGACATCTTTCTTTACTTTATTCAAATAGGCCCTTCCCCCGGCTGAAATACCGAGGAGACGGATATATTGAGGTTTATTTCCTGCTGTTTCCATATCTTTTTTGGTGGTGTTAGTCAAGATGTGAACACAAATTCTTTGGAGTCTGGTCCATGTATACCGTTTGGTTTTGACCCTCTCCATAAATGAGCGGAAACTGGAAGACTTTTCAGCCGCCTTTTGTAAACGATAGGGAAGTCCTACCTCAATATCATACATGTTATTCATCTCGTCTTCATTCATCGTCAGGAGCCGGTATTGCAAATACGGCCAATAATCTTCCCATTCATGCCAATGTAAGTAGGATTGATAATAAGCCTCCATTTCAGCATACGTTGTTTCGGGAATATAAGGGCGGATGCTTTCCAAATGTCCATTTTCTCTAATCAGCTTACGGATGGAGGTTGCACTCGCAATTTGATCATCGTGAATATGGTCGTCATCGTGCTCAGCTGTATGGCGTTTAACCGTATAAAAGTGTATATCGGAATTCAAGCGGTTGGCAGCATGTATGTAATGATACCCTAATATATTATTGGGTCTTGTTAAATCGACCGTGTCTTCCTTTTTACCCAGAGCTCCAAAAGCAAGAGCCAGTGCCTTGGGATAACTGACCCCCTGTTTAATGAAATGCCGGATGTATTGATTATAGGTGTCTTGATTTTTTTCTAAAAAATCTACTGTTTTATAAAAAGAGTGAATGGTACCTGACTCGCTGCCAAAGCAAATGGATTGGCAATGTAGTGCGTCCAGAATAGCAACAGACCCAGAAGCGAAAATTTCTGCTTTTTGGACAGCAAAAGGATAAGGAATTTCAACAACAACGTCAGCTCCGGCGTTCAAGGCCATCTTCGCCCTTGTCCATTTTGAAACTATGGCAGGTTCACCTCTCTGCAAAAAATTTCCGCTCATTGCAACGATGACTATATCACTGCCTGTCATTGCTTTAGACTGGTTTAAATGGTAAAGATGGCCGTTATGAAATGGGTTATACTCAGCTATGACTCCGACACTCTTCAAAGATAATCCCTCCTTGTCTGTTTTTATGAATAGAAACCTACAATTGTTCGACAGAATGTCTTAGTGCCGTTAATGATATGCAGCATGATAGATCGAGATTGGGTTTTTGTATGTATAAGAATGTTGAGCCGGCAGCTCATGGGCTCACGGATCAAATAAGCAGGGACCCTTATGGGGTCCACACTCGTAAATGCCGCTGTTCAACCTCAACGCAAAGCTTAATAAACATGGCTGCTGCACATTCGGAATAAAGTCCTTGCTCTTTTGTGTGCTTTACGGTTTTATCTTATCCGGATTCTTCTTGTACTTGTCCCCTGAAGGGCATGCCTGCCACTTTTCTTAATAATACTTGATTTATATACAAAAGGTAAGAGGAGAAAGATCTCCTCTTCTGATTAGTCCTCGTCTCGGTGGTAGCCATGCCCATAATGTCCGTGATGACCATGGTGCCCGTGATGACCATGGTGCCCGTGATGACCATGGTGCCCGTGATGTCCATGATGCCCATGATGGTACCATGGCGGCCGGCCATAATATTGCCCGTATGGGTAACCTGGGCGAGGGTAGCCTCCTCCCATGGGATAACCTCCTCCCCAAGGATACCCCCCTCCATATGTGGGATAGAATTGCCTGTTTCCCATCTCCAACAGAAATACACCCCCTCGTCAGATATATCAATACTCTATGCTTAACATCCAACATTGCCAGTACTACTGCCCACTCAAGGGAGTTATTTGTCATATGGAGTGTTCAACTATCTCATTTAAGGGTACAGTAATAATAATGTGAAAAACTCAAGGTCTGTAAAGAAGATTATATTGACAAACTGTATGTGCACAGCTATAATTACTTTTGTTGCCTAGAGGTGATATAAATGAAATGGACCGTTGCCGAATTACTTAAATATCGGAATGAGACCATGATGTTCGACAAGCACGTTGATCTTGCACAGGATCTAAAAAAAGCTGATCCGGAAATCCGGAAGGCTTCATTAATCCATGTAGAGGGAAGAGCAGATGTGGATACGAATAAAGCTTCCTTCCATCTGCATATTTCGGGTACACTAACGCTTCCCTGTGCCAGAACATTGGTTGATGTTAATTATCCCTTGGACATTCATTCCGTGGAAACCTTTTTATTAAAGCCGCTTGACTACGATCATCAAGAAGACGAAGACATTCATGAAGTCGAAGGCGGTGTCATCGATTTAACGCCAGTCGTATATGAGCTGGTGTTATTGGATGTTCCGATTCAGGTCATTTCACCGGAGGCTGAAAATGACTTATCTATGCCGCAAGGTCCAGACTGGAAAGTCATGACAGAAGAACAACTTTTTGAAGCGAGAGACCGCGAAAAGAAAAAGGTGGATCCCCGCCTGGCAGATTTGGCAAAATTGCTTCCAAAAAACGAAAATGAGAATCAAAAATAAGATATGATTGTCTAAGGAGGTGGGAACAAATGGCAGTACCAAAAAGAAGAACGTCTAAGACTGTGAAAAGACAGCGTCGTACTCACTTTAAACTGCATGTACCTGGAATGGTTGATTGCCCAAATTGCGGTGAAAAGAAACTTGCCCATCGTGTTTGCAAAGAGTGCGGAACATACAAAGGAAAATCAGTGGTTAACGATTAATTAAAAAGAACAGTAACATCGGCGGAGAAAACATTGTTTCTCCGCCTGTTTTTTTTGAAATGCAAAAAGTTTGGATGCGTGCTCCTTGGCAGGACCTGCTGAAGAGGAAAGATGTAAGTACCCGATTGAAAGTGATCCCAAAATCCTGACTTTGTTTTTTCTGAAATTAATAGAGGTTTTTATGTTTTTCCTCTTTTATCAGAGGTCATATATATTTCCATCCACTTATAAGAGAATTTGATTGCAGCTCCTTGAGTTTTTTTATATCGCTATAGTCTATCTTTTCTAGTAGTTGCATATGTATGTGTTAAAAAGCGGGAGTGATGTAAATGGGAACGGGTAGACAGGATGCGTGGACCATTGAGGAAGATAGACTGCTGGCAGATCTGGTTCTTTCACATATAAGGGATGGAAGTACACAATTGAAAGCTTTTAAAGAAGCAGCTGCCCAATTAGCCAGAACACCTGCAGCATGCGGATTTCGCTGGAATTCATTTGTTCGAAAGAACTACCAGGATGAAATTGCTGCTGCCAAACAACAACGAAAAAAGATCCAAAAAACTAGTCCTTTCATGGAGAGTGGAACAGGCAATGGGGAAAGTCCGCAACTAGAACGGTTATCTATACAAGACATCATTACGTATTTAAGGGGCCTGCAGGATGATCGTGAGGAAAATCATCTGTCGTACAGCGCAGTCAAAGAAGAGAACAGAAAACTTAAGCACACGATTGATCAGTTATACGAAAAGTTGGAAGAAACACAAAAAAAATATTCCCAGCTTCAGGCGGAGTATTCCAATTTGCTGTCCATCATGGATAAAGCAAGAAAACTGGCCGATCAAGCAGCCAGGAAAGAGACTAGTGATGTTTAGTGATTTCAAAAACTGAACGGGCCGGCAAGCGGCCCGATATTTATTCTATACCAGAATCAGGTGCATCCGGTGGAGGTTTGCGGACCAGGGACATTATTCCAGCAATTAAATAAAGAATGGCCGGCAGAAAGCCAAATCCAACCGAGATGACGCCAATGGAGACACCTGCAGCAATAAACATCCATCCGGCAAGCTTCGGATTCTTATTTCCTTTAATACGAATGACTCCGATCAGTCCAAGGAGCATGCCGATTAGAGAAGCAATGACCAAAGCCCAGCCATAACTTGCCAATCCTTCCATGACTAACGATAACTCATCAGATGTCAGCTGGGCTGCAGGATTTGCGGCCAATTCCTCAGTCATTAACATCTTAAATTCCTCAGATTTATTGGCCCATATAAAAGATCCTCCAAAAAACAACAGAATTCCGCTGGTGATGATCCCTATAATTCCCAATACCATTTCAGCGGTACGTTTCAAACAAAAACCCCCTCATACAAGCATGAGCTGAATTTTGTAATTCTATGAATCCTCCTGGCTGAGCTTTTGCTCACTGACTCCAGCTGGGAACCAGACCAAAGGGTTTTCACCAAGGTCCCTTTCAACGTCATATTTAACAGCCTGAAAACCCATCATTTCAAAAAAGGTACGGGAATTTAATCTTGGATTTGTCTTAATAGGCATATTATAGCTCTTTGCATATTCGACAAGTTTTGTCCCATAACCCCTCCCGCGGAAATCTGGGAGGACTTCAAGCTTCCAAAGTTCCAGGTAATCTTGAGGAGGGTCAAAATATTGGTCGAATCTTGCATCTCTTTTATAGAGACTCATACGTGCGGCTAACTGGTCACCGAAGTAAATTCCATAAAAAGGAGAATCCAAATCATCTTCAATAATGTTATCTTGCAAGTCTTCCAGCATAGATAACTCTTGTGCACCATATTCCTTAAATTTCTTGAACTCCTCAAGCGTCTTATAGTTGATTCTTAGTTTTTTTACTTGTTCAGTCATTATATTCAACCCCTCACACCCTTTTATGTAAATTTAATTCAATTATATAACAAAGCCCAAAAAATTTCAGATATAATAAAACATAGGAAGCGGTTTCACTGAGAACGCTTCCAGTATTGTGGACAGTCATTTACCCATTGAGAACTTGGATAGAAAGCGGAGGGATAAAGATGAAGGAAATTCTGGCGACTATGGCGGGGACAGTGTGGAAAATCGAAGTGAGTCCCGGAGAAAACATTTCGGCGGGACAGACTGTATTGATTTTAGAATCGATGAAAATGGAAATACCCATTGAGAGTCAGGAAGCCGGAACCATAAAAGAAGTGAACGTCTCTACCGGCGATTTTGTCAATGAAGGTGACATTCTTTTTATTCTGGAATAAATGAACTCAAGGGAGAGGTTTACATATGGGAGACAATCAGGACCGGGATCTGTTGAAAAACAGAAAGAATACGGTGCGTGCGGGCGGCAGCCAAAAGTACCATGACCGTTTAAAACAGCAAAAAAAATTGTTTGTAAGAGACCGGTTGTCCCTATTATTCGATAAAGGGTCCTATGAGGAAGACGGATTATTTGCTAATTACGAAACCGGCAGCTTGCCGGCTGATGGTGTTGTGACAGCAATCGGCAGAGTGAATGGACAGAAAGTTTGTGTAATAGCCAATGACTCAACCGTAAAAGCGGGCTCATGGGGTGCCAAAACTGTGGAAAAAATGATTAGAATGCAGGAAACTGCTGAAAAGCTTAAAGTTCCACTTTTGTATTTGGTCGATTCGGCAGGTGCCCGGATTACGGATCAACTGGAAATGTTCCCCAACCGCCGGGGTGCAGGCAGAATTTTTCATAATCAAGTAAAGCTGTCAGGTATGATTCCGCAAGTGTGTATATTATTCGGCCCTTCAGCCGCGGGAGGCGCGTATATTCCCGCATTTTGTGATGTAGTGATTATGGTAGATAAAAATGCGTCTATGTATTTGGGGTCACCCAGAATGGCTGAGAAAGTAATTGGAGAAAAAGTAAGCCTCGAAGAAATGGGCGGGGCACGAATGCATTGTACGGTAAGCGGCTGTGGAGACATTCTTGTACAGTCTGAAGAAGATGCAATCAAAGAAGCAAAAAACTATCTGTCTTATTTTCCGGCAAATTATACAGAGAAACCAATGGGTCATAAAGGGAGAATAGCCAGGGCAGGAAGAAGGCTTGAACAGATCATTCCCAAACATCAGAATGCCCCGTTTGATATGTATGAGGCCATTGATGCTCTGATTGATGAAGGAAGCTTCTTTGAAATAAAGAAACTATTTGCACCTGAGCTGATTACAGGATTTGCCAGATTTGATGGGAAAGCGGTCGGGATAGTGGCGAATCAGCCAAAAGTGAAAGGCGGCGTTCTATTTGTGGATTCCGCTGATAAAGGAGCAAAATTTATCCAGCTATGTGACGCATTCCATATTCCCTTATTATTCCTGGCAGATGTCCCTGGTTTCATGATCGGCACAAAGGTTGAAAGAGCAGGGATTATCAGGCATGGAGCAAAATTGATCGCTGCAATGAGTTCAGCTACTGTTCCCAAAATTTCGGTGATTGTCAGAAAAGCATATGGAGCAGGGTTGTACGCCATGGCCGGACCCGCATTTGATCCGGACGTCTGCATCGCTCTTCCCACTGCCCAGATTGCTGTGATGGGACCGGAAGCTGCTGTCAATGCTGTCTATTCCAATAAAATAGAAGCAATTGAGGATCCGGAAGAACGGCGGTCGTTCGTATTGGAAAAGCAGGAAGAATATAAGAAACATATTGATATCTATCAGTTGGCATCTGAACTGATTGTTGATGAAATTACGGAACCTGATGACCTGCGCAGGGTTTTAATTGAACGTTTTTCATTCTATGATTCGAAAGATGTTGTTTTTAGCAGGCGCAAACACCCGGTATATCCTGTGTGATCACCATCAAAAAGCAAATCAAAGAAATGTCACGGTTCCTCTTTTTATAAAGAGGAATTTTTATAGGCGAAAAAAGCTTCATTTGCTACAATGAAAACATTGATGAAATATGATATCGGGTGTGATGATGATATGCTGGTTGGTATTATTGGAGGAGGTTCTATCGGGCTCCTGTTTGGAGCCTATTTGGGACAGGAACATCCTGTAACGCTATTTACAAAACGGGAAGAACAGGCACAGGGGATTAAAAAAAATGGTATTTTTCTGTACAGTCCTGAAAAGGAGGGGCGGGCTGTCCAAGTAAATGCGAGTTTTGAAAAGGAAAGTCTTACGGAGCAGGATGTCATCATTGTGGCAGTTAAGCAATACGATATGCCGGAATTAAAACCACTGCTCCTGTCCATTCCCAAACATATTCCTTTATGCTTTGTGCAAAATGGGATGGGTCATCTTGACATGTTACATGGCTTGCCGCATGAAACAATCATTGTCGCCACGGTGGAGCACGGTGCTAAAAGGCTGGATGATCAATCTGTTTCCCATAATGGGGCAGGGAGGACAAATTTGGCTCTATTTAAAGGACATGCCAATTTACCGGAGATCTTTCCGCAATGTACAGATCCACATTTTCCTGTCACAGTTCATAACGACTATTATACGATGATGATAGAGAAGCTGGTGGCAAACGCTTTAATTAATCCATTGACCGTGGTTTTCCGCGTAAAGAATGGACGTCTGGTTGAAAACCCGTATTATTATGCCATTTTAAAATTAATGTTTGAAGAAATTTATTCCATTTTCCCGTCAGGAAATAAGGAACAGTCATTTGATCAGGTTTTAAGAATTTGTACCAATACAAAGAATAATACTTCATCGATGTTGTCTGATATACAGGCAGGCAGAAAGACGGAAATTGATGCTATTCTGGGATACATCTTAAAAGTTGCAGAAAGAAAAGGGGTTAAGCTCCAAACGGTCCAAATGATTTATGTAATGGTTAAGGGCATAGTACTAGAAAGGAGTTGAAAGACCTGAAGTGGGAACGTTTTTATCATCTGCAGCCGCAATATTTATTACGCTGCCGATTCTTTTTTATGTATTGATATTTACGATTGTCAAACAAATGACACGGAATCACCGAAAAGCATTAAATGCAGCAATCTACTCGACTACATTTATTTTGATTTTCTCGGTACACTTCTTGGTAGTCACGATTTGGGAGAACTCCTATTTGTTTGTGATCATCCTGTTTATGCTAATTACTGCTGTTTTTTTCACCATCCTTCATTGGAAAACCAGAGAGGAAATCATTTATAAAAAGGTATTTGCAGGATATTGGCGATTGAACTTTCTTTTGTTTTCGTTTTTTTATATTGGCCTTATCATATTTGGAGTTATTACAAGAGCCAAAGATTTAATTTTCAATGTTTAATGTCTTACATGAAAGCAGGAAAATATCTTTTGGATATATAGTTTGCTATACTTCTTTTTAATGGAATTAGGTGCAGAAAGGGAGTACATAGATGGAATTGGCACATGCGGAATTTTTGGCAACCAACCGTTTCGCTTCTCTATATATGGAAAACGAGGAATCTGTCAAGGATTTCTTTCATTATGATATACAAGATGAAACAGTTTTTACCCGGCGATATGAAGACCTTATGAAAAGGGAATTTGACCGGAAGGGCATTGCTGATTGTATACAGCAATATATGAAGAAATACCCGGCGTCTCAAGCGGTGGAGGAGTCATTGGGGAAACTGAGACAGCCGGATTCCACCGTGGTTATAGGAGGACAGCAGGCAGGCCTGCTTACAGGCCCCCTGTATACCATATATAAAGTGATCTCCATTATTGTTCTGGCAAAGCAGCAGGAAGCCCATTTAGGAAAACCGGTTGTTCCAGTTTTTTGGGTAGCCGGTGAAGATCATGATTACTTAGAAATTAATCATGTATATGCCTTTTACCATGGCCAATGTAAAAAGAAAAGTTACCGTGAAACTGTTTCCGGGAAAAAAATGGCATCCCATATAGAATTTAATACACAAAAGATGAAGGCATGGATCCGCGAAGTATTTTCTCATTTTGGGGATCGCTCCCATACAAAAGAAGTACTTTCTTTTCTGGATGAAGCTGTTATCAATACGCGAAGTTTCACAGAGTTTTTCTCATATATACTGATGCATTTCTTTAAAGAATATGGTTTGCTTTTGATTGACTCAGCTGATCCACAATTAAGGGTTTTGGAAAAACCCTTTTTTTCCAGGATCCTTGACCAACGCCAAGAAATTACAGATGCCATTTTATTGCAGCAGGAAAAAAAACATAGCTCAGGTTTTGCCAGTACCATAGAAATAGATCGACATGGGTCAAATGTTTTTTATTATCATCATCAGGAACGGGAATTATTGGAGTTTGACCCGGCAGAAAACACGTTTGTTAATAAAACTGGTGAATTGTGTTTTACCCCTGGTGAACTGCTTGATCTGCTGGAGTCTCATCCGGAACGTTTCAGCAATAATGTGGCCACCCGTCCTCTCATGCAGGAATGGCTGTTTCCGACACTGGCCTTTATTGCCGGACCGGGAGAAATTTCTTATTGGGGAGAGCTGCTCTCGGCATTTGAAGTGGTAGACAGCCAAATGCCTCCCATCATCCCCAGATTGAACATGACCTTATTAGATAAACGAACGGAAAGTGATATGGAGGAATTACAACTCTCTATCGAAGATGTTATGAGAAATGGGACGGCCGAAGAAAAAGCCCGGTTTCTTGCATCGGTTCAAGATAATGAATTTGAGGCCATGATTGCAGAAGCAAAAATGGAACTTGAAAAACGGTATGAAGTCATTACTGAAAAAGTTGGAGAGATGGACCGCGGGCATGTGGCACTTGCACAAACGAATCTTCAAATGCATGTGAGACAGCTGGAATTCCTGCAAAGGAAAGTGGAAGACAGCATAAAAAGAAAGCATGAAGCTATTTTGGAAAAATATGACCGTATAGAACATGTCATCTTGCCGGAAGGCCAGCCGCAGGAAAGGATATGGAATATATTTTACTTTATTAACGAATATAGCATGAAATTTATCGATGATTTGCTGACTTTGCCGTATAAATTTGACGGCAGACATCAAATCATCAAATTATGAGCCTGCTTCTATAGAAGCAGGCTTTTTTTTATCGAAAATAGCGGATAAAAAGCTTGGACAATTACTAAAAAAGAGTGGTGGCAAGTGGGGGATTGTGGTACAGTTATTATAGAAAGTGGGGGCAAAGGTCATGTTCATGGGTGAATACCAACATAACATAGATGCCAAGGGCCGGTTAATCGTGCCTGCCAAATTTAGGGAGCACCTGGGAGAGAACTTCGTCATAACCCGGGGCTTGGATCAATGTTTATTCGGCTACCCGTTGGACGAGTGGAAACAGATTGAAGAAAAATTAAAAGCCCTGCCACTGACAAAAAAAGACGCACGTGCCTTTACCCGTTTTTTCTTTTCGGGAGCAGTAGAATGTGAATTGGACAAGCAGGGCAGAGTGAACTTGCCTGCTTCACTGCTTGGATACGCAAAATTAGAGAAAGAATGTGTCATATTAGGGGTATCCAATCGATTTGAGATTTGGAGCAAAGATTTATGGGAAGACTATTTCTCAGAATCAGAACAATCCTTTGCAGAAATTGCCGAGAATATGATTGACTTTGATATTTAAACAATCTTGTACAATGGTTAATGAATTTGGATGGTGAATGAAATAGTGTTTTCCCATACGACAGTTTTGCTCAAGGAAACAGTCGGCGGACTGAATGTTAAGCCGGACGGTATATACGTTGATTGCACACTGGGAGGAGCCGGCCATAGCTCTTATCTATTGTCACAGCTATCACAGGGCGGCAGGCTGATTGCCTTTGATCAGGATGAGACTGCTATAGCCAACGCAGAAAGAAAGCTGGAGGAACATAAAGACAAACTGACTCTGGTAAAGAGCAACTTTAAACATTTGGCTGAGGAACTCGCAGCATTAGGAATCGAAAAGGTCGATGGTATTCTATATGATCTGGGAGTTTCCTCTCCGCAATTAGATACTCCTGAACGCGGATTCAGCTATCAACACAACGCTCCGCTTGATATGAGAATGGATTTGGATGGTGAGATTACAGCCTTTGACGTAGTCAATGAATGGCCGTATGAAAAGTTAGTGAGGATTTTCTTTCAGTATGGGGAGGAAAAGTTTTCTAAGCAAATTGCCAGGAATATTGAGTCTGAAAGAAAGAAACAGCCGATACGTACAACCTTTGAATTGGTGGATATCATCAAGGATAGTATTCCGGCTCCCGCCCGAAGAAAAGGGGGCCATCCGGCAAAGAGAATTTTTCAGGCTATCCGGATTGCAGTTAATGATGAATTGAAAGTTTTTGAAGACTCGTTAAAACAAGCAATTGCATGTTTGGAACGAGGGGGAAGAATCAGCGTGATTACTTTCCATTCTTTGGAAGACCGAATTTGTAAACACGTATTTAAAGAGGCCAGCGAAGGGCCGGCACTTCCGCCGGGTTTGCCAGTCATTCCGGATGAATATAAACCTTTGTTAAAGCTGGTCAACAGAAAGCCGATTGTCCCGACGGAAGATGAATTGGAAGCCAATCATCGTGCAAGGTCGGCAAAACTTCGAATTGCAGAGAAACTATAGAAGAGACTTTATAGAGAAATGGGGAGTGAAAAATGAGCAACCTGGCCCGCCAATTGCAGGAAAACCAAAGCATTCAACCAAAAGACGTTCAAGTTCAGAAAGTCCAGAGACATGTGAAAATTAGTCCGGGTGAAAAACTGTTGTTTTTATTGCTGGCTGCGTTTATAATTTTTATGTCAGTAAAAATCCTTTCGGTTCAGGCAGATATTTATGAAGTGAACAAGGAACTTCAGGAAGTAGAAACAGCTATACAAAATCATGAAAAGATCACCAGTGACTTGGACATGCAAGTCGATGAACTTAGCAGATATGAACGGGTTTGGAAGAAAGCCAATGAATTGGGCCTGAACTTAAATGAGAATAACGTTAAGGTTGTTGAAAACAGATGAATGTTCAAAAAAAAAATAGAAATATAGGAGCAGCACTGTTATTTTTAATATTCGGGCTGCTTTTTTTTATTTTGACCGTAAGATTTATTACGATTCAATATACCGGAGAAGTAAAAGGACAGCCTCTGGCTTCCAAAGCATCGCAACTGTATATGCGTTCAGATGTACTGAAAGCCAAGAGGGGCACCATTTATGACCGGGAAGGGGAAGTGATTGCCGAGGACTCGGCGTCTTATACACTTGTGGCCGTGTTGGATGAAACGCTCACCACAGACCAGGAGAATCCAAACCATGTGGTGGATCCCCGAAAAACTGCAGCAAAGCTGGCGGACTATATTTCACTCAGCGAGGAAGAAATCTATCGGCTGCTGACGAAAGAAGGAAGGAAACAAGTTGAGTTTGGCCCTGCCGGACGCGACTTATCCCATCAGGTCAAAGAAGAAATAGAAAACCTGGATTTGCCTGGTATCGGCTTTAAAAAAGATACAAAACGCTTTTATCCCAACGGAGTGTTTGCCTCCCATTTAATCGGCTATGCTCAAAAAGAAGAAGCTGACGATAAGTCATCCAAAATTACAGGCCAGGCAGGCTTGGAAAAGAGCTATGATGAAATGCTGAAGGGCGAAGATGGGGCGATCCGTTACAAGGGAGATGTATGGAATTACATTTTACCTAATTCGGAGAAACAAATTGATGAGCCGAAACACGGAAAAGATATGTACTTAACCATTGATAAAAAGATTCAAACCTTCCTGGAAGACGCAATGAATAAGGTGGATCGGGAATATTCACCCAGCAAAATCCTTGCCGTTGTGGCAGATCCAAAAACGGGTGCGATCGTTGCTATGGGACAGCGCCCCACTTATCATCCGGCAACTCGGGAAGGAATTGAAAAAACATGGCATAATGAAGTGGTTGAAACTACATTTGAACCAGGATCCACGATGAAAATCTTCTCTTTGGCTGCGGCTGTTGAAGAAGGGGTTTTTAATCCAAATGCTAAATTCAAATCCGGAAAGTACTACTTGGATAAAAAACAGCCCCCCATCAATGACCATAATCAGGGAAGAGGTTGGGGCACCATCACTTACCTTGAAGGTGTACAGCGCTCTTCCAACGTCGCATTCGCGTATTTGCTGGAAAAGATGGGAACAGACAAATGGAAACAGTATATGGACAAATTTCACTTTGGCAAAAAAACCGGAATTGCTCTTCCAAATGAGGCCAGCGGTAATATTTTATATAATTGGCCGATTGAAAAAGTGACGAGTGTGATGGGACAGGGAACAACAGTCACGTCCATGCAGATGATTCAAGCTGCAACGGCTATTGCCAATGACGGAAAAATGATGCAGCCCTATGTTGTTGATAAGATTATTGACCCGGCCAGCGGGGAAGTAACAAAAACAAAGCCGCAAGTGAGCGGACAGCCGATAAGTCCCGATACGGCCATAAAGGTACGGGATATATTGGAAACGGTCATCACTTCTGAGCATGGGACAGGAAGACAATTTTATCAGCTTGATGGATATTCGGTCGCCGGTAAAACAGGTACGGCGCAGATTGCCTCTCCTGGCGGCGGATATTTAACAGGCAGGGAGAATCATATCTTTTCATTTTTGGGAATGGCACCAAAAGAAGATCCGGAATTGCTGATGTATGTAGTGGTAGAAAAGCCGAAGTTAGAAATGGATGAAAATGGAGCTTTGCCTGTATCTGAAATTTTTAAACCAGTGATGCAAAGCAGTCTCCAATATTTAAATATTGAACCGCAGAAGATGGAAGAGACGAGGGTGACTGAATTACCTGATCTGACCAAAATGACGGTCCAGGAAGCCAAAGACTATTTAAAAGAAAAAGGATTATCGCCTGTCGTCATCGGAAATGGGGATAAAGTTACCGATCAATCACCCAAGCGTAAAGAAACGGTGATGGAAGGAGAAAAGGTAGTGATCCGAACAAATGGCAAGCTCTCCATGCCGAATGTGACCGGGTGGTCGAAAAGAGATGTATTGAAGGTTGCCAACTTGGCGGAACTTCAAATCAATATGGTAGGAACAGGGTATGCAACGAAACAAAACATCAAGCCTAATGCTCCTATAACTCCGGGAGAACAACTTGTTGTCAACTTTGCCACCCAAACAGAAATATTGGAACAGCAAAAAGCAAAAAAAGAAGTCACAGATACTGAAGCACCGCTTAATTAATAAGTAAGCTTCTGAATCATATAGAGCGATTGGTCTATTCAGACAGAAAAGGACATATAGTTGAACGAGCCGTAAAAAGAGGAGGGCCTTTTGTGAAGCGGGTTTCAACTGTTACAGTCAGGAAAAGACTTTCCTATTTTCTGTTGATGGGACTGATCGTTTTTTTAATCATTGATATACGGCTGGGTTATGTCCAGTTTGTACTAGGGGATGATTTATCGGAACGGGCGAGGGATTCATGGAGCAGGAACATTCCCTTTGAACCGGAACGCGGAAAAATTGTGGATCGAAATGGCGTTGCAATTGCAGAGAATAAAAGTGCCCCGACCGTTTATATTGTACCCAGGCAAATTGAAGATCCGCCGGAAGCAGCAGAAAGACTTGCGGCTGTTCTGAATGTTTCCAAGGAAAAACTGTACAAGCATATGACAGCTAATTCTTCTATAGAAAGAGTTCCTGAAGGCAGAAAAATTTCATATGAGAAAGCAAGGGAAGTCCGGGCATTGAATATCAAAGGAGTCTATATAGCGGAAGATTCCAAGCGCCATTATCCATTTGGAAGTTATTTATCCCATGTATTGGGTTTTACAGGCATCGATAATCAGGGATTGATGGGTCTTGAACTTTATTATGATGAAGAGCTTCAGGGGAAGAAAGGTTCCGTTCAATTTTTCTCAGATGCCAAAGGGAAAAGAATGCCCGATATGTCTGACGATTATGAAGCGCCGGTAGATGGATTGGATCTCAAGTTGACCATCGACACAAGAATCCAAACAATTATGGAAAGGGAACTCGATAATGCGGAGGCAACGTTTAATCCGGATGGAATTGTAGCCATTGCAATGGATCCGAATAATGGTGAAATTCTTGCGATGTCAAGCAGGCCGACATTTGATCCGGCAGAGTTTCGGGACGTTCCTCAGGAAATCTATAATCGGAATTTACCGATCTGGAGTACGTATGAGCCTGGTTCTACCTTTAAGATTATTACTCTTGCTGCGGCTTTGGAAGAAGGCCTGGTTGATTTAGAGCATGACCACTTCCATGATCCGGGTTTTGTAAAGGTGGGCGGTGCTCATTTAAGGTGCTGGAAAAAAGGGGGGCATGGGAGCCAGAGTTTTTTAGAGGTGGTTCAAAATTCCTGCAACCCCGGGTTTGTTGAACTGGGAGATCGTTTAGGAAAAGAAAAGCTGTTTGATTATATTAAAGGATTTGGATTTGGTCAAAAGACAGGCATTGATTTGGCAGGAGAGGGTACTGGCATATTGTTTAATATGGACCGCGTGGGACCGGTGGAGCAAGCTACTACCTCTTTTGGCCAAGGGGTGTCAGTAACTCCCATCCAGCAGGTCGCTGCTGTAGCTGCAGCTGTAAACGGTGGAACGTTATATCAGCCGTACATTGCCAAGGAGCTTGTGGATCCTGTAACCGGTACAGTTGCCATGAGAAAGGCACCTGTAGCAAAACGGCAGGTTATCTCTGAAGAAACGTCCAAGGAGATCCGCCATGCACTTGAAAGTGTAGTAGCACAGGGTACAGGAAAGAATGCTTTTATAGATACGTACAGAGTCGGAGGGAAAACAGGTACAGCCCAGAAAGCCAAGGACGGACGATACCTGGAAAATAACCATATTGTATCGTTTATTGGATTTGCCCCGGCGGACGATCCCCAGATGGTTATATATATTGCTGTGGATAACCCAAAAGGGACGATTCAATTTGGTGGAACGGTGGCAGCCCCTATTGTGGGTAAAATAATGGAAGATTCCTTGCGGGCTCTAGATGTAAAGCCAAGAAAGAACCAAATTGAAAAAGAGGAGAATTGGCTGGATCCCAAGATGGTAACGGTACCCGACTTGAAAGGAGCAACCAGGAAAGAGCTGCTGCATCAAATGCTTAATCTTCGGCTGGAAGTCAGCGGAGAAGGTTCCAAAGTGGTTCAGCAGGCACCCGATCCGGGTGTTAAAGTGGAAGAGGGTTCAGTTATCAGGGTTTATATGAAATAAAAAACACTTCACATTGGTGAAAGTTGGTACCCAAAAATCTACCCGAATTGATCACCGGGTAGATTTTTCGAATGAAAGGAACTATTCTGCACGATGACTGGCATATAGATGTTATCGGTGGATTTTTCATATGAAACGGGTCAAGTATCTTCTTTGGGTTTTTCCGGAACTTTTGCTGTAAAGGACACCAAACCGAGTATTATATGGTTTCCGAATATGGTAAAATGGTTGCTGATCAAAAAAAATTAGAGATTTATAGAAAAAGGGCATTACGATTACTTCATTAGTATTATCGAAATAGAAAGGACTTGTAAGAATGAAGCTTCATACACTGTTAAACGCCTTGCCGCTTGTAAAGCCAACAAGCGAGAATCCTGAAATTACATGTATTGTGAATGATCATAGAAAAGTAGAGCAGGGTGCACTGTTTATCTGTATCAAAGGCCATACGGCCGACGGCCATCAATTTGCCAAAGAAGCAGCTGAACAGGGAGCCTCTGCCATTCTCTCTGAAAAACACATGGATCTGCCGGTCCCTGTCGTTGTAGTAAGAGATACAAAGTACGCCATGGCAGTATTGGCTGATACATTTTATCAGCATCCTACCTCCCAATTGCACTTGGTCGGAATAACCGGTACCAACGGAAAAACAACGACCACTTTTATCCTAGATGAGATTTTTAAGGAAGCCGGGCAAAAAACTGGACTGATCGGCACAATCAGCATGAAAATCGGTGACCGGGTGATTGAAACAAAGAACACGACACCAGATACGATCGTATTGCAGGAAACCTTTGCTGATATGGTCAGTCATGGGGTAAATGCCGCAGTGATGGAAGTCTCTTCCCATGCACTCGTCCAGGGAAGGGTCAACGGCTGTGATTTTGATGTGGCTGTCTTTACTAATCTGTCTCAGGACCATTTGGATTATCATGAAACGATGGAAGAATATCAGCGTGCAAAAGGCCTATTATTTACCAAGCTCGGCAATACTTATGCCACCCCAAAATTTGCTGTGATTAATGCAGATGATCCGGCTGGAGGTCAATTTATAGCTGACACTTCGGCACATGTGGTGACCTATGGAATCGATCATCCTGCTGATTTTAGTGCCGAGCACCTGAAGATAGGCAGAACCGGTACAACATTTACTCTTTCCTCACCTGAAGGAAAGACAGAAATAGCGCTGAAGCTGATGGGAAAGTTCAGCGTATACAATACACTTGCTGCGATAGCGGCTGGGTATGTATCGGGAGTGCCGCTTGAAACGATCATTCGAACAGTAGAAAAGGTACACGGTGTTCCCGGAAGGTTTGAAAGTGTAGACGAGGGACAAGATTTTTCTGTTATCGTAGACTATGCCCATACACCTGACAGTTTGGAAAACGTATTGAAAACGATTGGGGAGTTCGCCGGAAAAAGGGTATTTGCGATTGTCGGGTGCGGAGGTGACCGGGACCGTACAAAGCGTCCACTGATGGCTAAGGTTGCTTGCGACTATGCAACTGACCCTATATTCACTTCAGATAATCCGCGTACGGAAGACCCGCTTGCCATTTTAAATGACATGGAACAAGGGGTGAAAGGAAGAACATATCAAGTGATCCCTGATCGAAAAAAAGCAATAGTGGCTGCTATACAAGCTGCTCATGCGGGGGATATTGTGTTAATTGCCGGTAAGGGACATGAAACCTATCAGATTATTGGCAATCAGGTCTTGGATTTTGATGACCGCCAGATTGCGAGGAATGCGATTAAGGAGTATAAGAAATGCTGACATATGAAGATGTGGAAAGGATCATACCTGATCATAAAGGTGATAGAAAAGATGAAAATAAAACAGTTGTCTTCTTGCAAAAGCAAGGAGCAGCCGGAATGTTAAGGAAGTACATCAAAAAAGAAAGACAAAACATCAGGAAATTCGGGGGGGATCAAATATGATAGAAAGAGTTGTTCTATTTACGATCATCATGTCCTTTTTGATTACCGTACTGCTATCCCCCCTCTTTATCCCTTTTTTAAGAAGGCTGAAATTTGGCCAGAGCATTCGGGACGAGGGCCCAAAATCCCATCAAAAGAAAAGTGGAACCCCGACAATGGGAGGGATATTGATCATCATCTCCCTGATTGTGACTACATTGGTGATGACCGGAAAATATACTGAGCCGGGTTCCGATACATATTTACTCATTTTAGTCACCTTTGGATACGGTCTGCTGGGATTTCTTGATGATTTTATCAAGATTGTCATGAAACGCAATCTTGGTTTGACCTCCAAACAAAAGCTGCTTGGACAAATCATGATTGCCCTGATCTTTTATTTTGTGTTAAGAAATCTGGATTTTTCTACAGAAATAGCCATTCCCTTAACTGGTCTTTCAATAGATCTGGGAATTTTCTATTCATTATTTATCATTTTTTGGATGGTAGGATTCTCTAATGCTGTAAATTTAACCGATGGATTGGATGGCCTTGTATCAGGGACGTCCGCCATTGCATTTGGTGCTTTTGCTATTTTGGCATGGAGCCAGTCCCAGTATGAAATAGCAGTATTTTCTGTTGCCGTGGTGGGTGCGGTATTGGGCTTTCTTGTGTTTAATGCCCATCCTGCCAAAGTATTTATGGGGGATACGGGATCCCTTGCACTTGGAGGCGCAATAGCAGCAGTTTCCATCCTTACAAAATCTGAGTTCATTCTTCTCGTTATCGGTGGTATATTTGTAATTGAAACGCTATCGGTCATTTTGCAGGTGATATCATTTAAGCTGACGGGAAAAAGAATTTTTAAAATGAGTCCGCTGCACCATCATTATGAGCTGATAGGCTGGTCAGAATGGCGAGTAGTTGTTACATTTTGGGCTGTTGGACTTCTTTGTGCCATTCTGGGAATCTACATAGAGGTGTGGGTCTGAATTGAAGAAAATTACGGATTATCAGCATAAAAAAATACTTGTGCTCGGGTTGGCGAAAAGCGGTGTCGCAGCCGCTACATTGCTGCATGAATTAGGTGCCTTTGTCACTGTAAACGATCAGAAACCTTTTGAGGAAAATTCTGCTGCACAGGGCTTGCTTGAAAAAGGAATTACAGTCATTTGCGGAAGCCATCCACCAGAGCTTCTTGATGAAGGTTTCGAATTGATTGTAAAGAATCCAGGAATTCCTTATACGAATCCCCTGGTAGCAAAGGCTATGAAAATGGGTATTCCTATTATTACAGAAATTGAACTTGCCTATCGTATTTCTGAAGCTGACATGATCGGGATCACCGGCTCCAACGGAAAAACAACCACAACCACGCTGATTTTCAAAATGCTGGAGCAAGCCTCCATGCATCCTTTGATTGCAGGAAATATCGGTACAGTGGCGTCAGAAGTAGCAATGAAGGCTACTGCAGAAAATCAGATGGTTGTTGAGCTATCATCTTTTCAATTGATGGGTGTAGATCAATTTAAACCCCATATAGCGGTTATTACAAATTTATACGATGCTCATCTTGATTATCATGGAACGAGAGAAAATTATGCAAAAGCAAAGGCAAATATTACATTAAATCAGACAGAATCGGATTTTCTGGTCGTTAATGCCGACCAGGAAGAACTTCTTGAGTGGGTCAGCTATTCCAAGGCAGCCCGGATCCCATTTTCTACTCAAAGGTTTCTTAAAGAGGGAGTATCCATTAAAAACGGCCGCATTGTCTATTTTGGTGAGGAAATAATCGATACAGGAGACATCCTGCTGCCCGGAAAGCATAATCTTGAAAATATCCTTGCAGCCATAGCTGCAGTTAAGATCGTTGGGGTCGGCAATGAGGCAATCCAACATGTACTCAAAACATTTCAGGGAGTCCAGCATCGGACCCAGTTTGTTGATGAAGTACATGGGAGAAAGTTTTATAACGATTCCAAAGCGACAAACATTTTGGCCACTCAAAGTGCCTTGCAGGCTTTCCGGCAGCCGGTCGTGTTGTTGGCGGGAGGATTGGACAGGGGGAACGGATTTACCGGGCTTGTGCCCTATCTGTCCGGGGTCAAGGCTTTGGTACTCTTTGGTGAAACAGCCAAAAAACTCGAGGAAGCCGGAAAAAAGGCGGGAATACAAACGATTATTCACGTCGATAATGTAGAGGAGGCTGTTCCGGTATCCTATCACTTATCCGAACCGGGTGATGTTGTACTCCTTTCCCCTGCCTGTGCAAGCTGGGATCAATACAAAACATTTGAAATCAGGGGGCATATTTTTGAACAAGCGGTGCATAGATTGAAAGAGAGCCAATAACAGGTGTATGGAACAGGCTTAAATTCAGTGGAGGCAGAGGTGCTGACTGTTGCCGTTAAAAAAATCTACACCCGATTTCATTTTAATTATCGTTACCATGACTTTGTTGGCCATTGGGCTGATTATGGTTTACAGCGCCAGTGCTGTCTGGGCTGATTATAAGTTTAATGATTCTTTTTTCTTTGCAAAAAGGCAGCTGCTTTTTGCAGGGCTTGGCTTTGCCGCCATGTTTTTTATGATGAATATTGATTATTGGTCATGGCGGAAGTGGGCCAAGCCCATGCTGCTGATTTGCTTCATTTTGCTCGTGGCAGTTTTAATTCCCGGTATCGGAATGGAAAGAAATGGTTCACGGAGCTGGATTGGAGTCGGTGCTTTTTCCGTGCAGCCGTCCGAATTTATTAAACTCGCATTGATTGCTTTTTTGGCAAAGTTCCTGTCTGAACAGCAAAGATACATTACAACCATAAGGAAAGGGCTGGTTCCTTCACTTTCGTTAGTATTTCTTGCCTTTGCCCTGATCATGCTGCAGCCTGACCTTGGTACAGGGACTGTGATGGTTGGAACATGCTTCATCATGCTGTTTATTGCCGGAGCCAGGATCCTTCACTTTGTCATTTTGGGACTGATTGGTTTGGCAGGCTTTGTTGGTCTGATTTTATCGGCCCCCTACAGAATGGCAAGGATTACATCTTTTCTTGACCCGTGGCAAGATCCTCTGAACAGCGGGTTCCAAATCATTCAATCGCTGTATGCCATCGGTCCGGGAGGATTATTTGGCTTAGGTTTGGGACAGAGCAGACAGAAATTCTTTTACTTGCCTGAACCGCAGACGGATTTCATTTTTGCCATACTTTCGGAAGAACTGGGATTTATCGGCGGAAGCCTCGTCATTTTATTATTCGCCCTTTTGCTGTGGCGGGGCATTAAGATAGCTTTGGGAGCGCCCGATTTATACGGCAGCTTTCTTGCAGTAGGAATTATATCAATGATCGCAATCCAAGTGATGATTAACATCGGAGTCGTTACGGGGTTGATGCCTGTTACCGGAATTACACTTCCCTTCCTCAGCTATGGAGGTTCCTCTTTGACAATTATGCTTATGGCAGTGGGAGTATTGTTAAACATAAGCCGCTATGCACGTTTCTAGCCAAAGAGCTCAATTGAATTTGGGTTCTTTTTTGTTTGTCTGTAAAGCAGGAAAAACTGCTTGAAAAGCATATATCAATACATCACGTACTTTCTATTACAATTAAACAACAATACGTTAGGAAAACATTTTTCTTATAAAAAATATAGTACAATAAGATCATTAAGAAGTTTGTTTATTAGAATAGACTAACTGGGGTGTTCTCATGAGAATTATAGTGAGTGGAGGAGGCACCGGGGGTCATGTTTATCCTGCCCTGGCCTTAATCAGGACGATTAAACAAAAACATCCTGATACTTCTTTTTTATATATCGGCACCGAAAATGGATTGGAAGCCAATATTATTAGAAGAGAAAATATTCCTTTTGAAACTGTGGAAATTACCGGATTCAAAAGATCGTTATCATTCGAAAATATAAAAACTGTGATCCGCTTTTTAAAAGGTGTAAAAAAAAGCAAGCAGATTATTAAACGGTTCAAGCCGGATGCTGTGATCGGAACAGGCGGTTATGTATCCGCTCCGGTTGTGTATGCTGCGGCGAAAAAGAAAATTCCGGCTGTGATCCATGAACAAAATAGTGTTCCGGGTCTGACCAATAAGTTCTTAAGCAGGTATGTGAAGAAAATCGCCATTTGTTTTGAATCGGCGAAGGAGTACTTTCCTGCAGATAAAGTGATTCTTACAGGAAACCCCCGTGCCACTGAAGTAGTGGGAAAAACCGGTGTTGGTGAATTGGGGAAGCTGGGGTTAAAAGAGGGCACTCCCACAGCTTTGATTACAGGCGGAAGCAGAGGAGCAAGGCCCATTAATGAAGCTGTTGTAAAATCATTAGCACAGCTTGCGAATAAGCCATATCAAGTGCTTTACATAACCGGGGAAGTTCACTTTGCGGATGTTAAAAAGGAAGTTGACCTGATCGGTGATTCTCCGAACGTAGCGGTAGTTCCTTTCATACATAATATGGAGAAAGTTCTTTCGGCCATTGATGTTGTCGTCGGAAGAGCAGGGGCAACGTCACTTGCGGAAATTACGGCATTGGGCCTTCCGTCCATACTCATTCCAAGTCCTTATGTGACAAACAATCACCAAGAGAAAAATGCAGAGGTACTAACGTCTGCAGGTGCGGCCATCATGTTAAAGGAAAAAGACTTATCAAGCCAAAAGCTCATCGCGTCACTAGATGAAATTCTTTTGGATGACAAAAAAAGAAAGAATATGAGTGAAGCATCTAAAGAGCTTGGACTTCCTGATGCTTCCGACCGGCTATATGAAGTATTACTGAAAATGATGGAAAGCGGCAGGAGTTGAAAGGGGCATGAATATGAAAAAGTTGATTGAAGAGCTGCGTTCTAATGAAATTGGAAAGGTGAAAGAGGATGAACCGCTGTCCAATCATACAACGATTAAAGTAGGCGGGCCAGCTGAAGTTTTTATCGAGCCTGATTCCATAGATCAATTGTTACTGGTGATGGAAATAATTCAGAAAAACAAAGTACCATGGAGAGTCATCGGCCGAGGTTCCAACCTGCTTGTTTCAGATGAGGGTATAGCAGGAGCCGTCATTAAATTAGGAAAAGGCCTGGATCACCTGCATATGGAGGATACAACCGTTCGGGTGGGGGCAGGGTATTCCTTCATCGTTCTTGCCAATGCAATGAGCAGGAAGGGACTGAGCGGTTTAGAATTTGCCGGGGGTATTCCGGGTTCTGTCGGAGGAGCTGTCTATATGAATGCCGGTGCTCATGGATCAGATGTCTCAAAAATACTGAAGAAGGCCCGGATTCTTTTTCCGGATGGTACCGTTCAATGGCTGAGCCATGAAGAAATGGAGTACTCATATCGAACGTCGGTCCTTCAGAAAAAACGACCTGGCATTGTTTTGGAAGCAGTCTTTCAGCTGGCTGCAGGGGATAAGGAAATCATCATGGCTGAAATGAAAAAACACAAAGCATATCGACGTGATACACAGCCGGTTAAACCTTGCTGTGGCAGTGTATTTCGAAATCCTCTGCCTGAACATGCAGGGAAACTGATCCAGGATGCCAATTTGAAAGGATATTCTATTGGGGACGCACAAATTTCTGAACTCCATGGAAACTTTATTGTGAATAATGGATCTGCCAAAGCAGCAGATGTATTGGCTTTAATCTGCCATATAAAAGAAACGGTGAAGGAAAGAAATGGTATTGATCTGCATACCGAAGTTGAAATTGTAGAGAGAACCCAAGAGTGAAGATTCATAGATTTTTTTCTATGTAGATAGAAAACCGGGACGAAAAGGGGAATGACCGTGGATAAAAGGAAAGTTTTATCCTTGGAAGACAGGATTCCAAAAATAAAGGAGCATCGAAAGCGTAAAGCAAACCGACGGCTCATTTTCCTTATTTCATTATTTTTTCTTCTTATTATTTTGGTGATCTATTTTCAATCACCTTTAAGCCATGTTGCCAACATAAAAGTGGAGGGCAATGAATCTGTGCCCGACCTATCGATTATCCAAGAGAGCGGTCTGGAAAAAGGGGATAATATCTGGAAGCTTGACAGAAAAAAGATCGTTCAAAAACTCGAAGAACATCAAGAAATTAAAGAGGCAAAGGTGAAAGTCGGGTTCCCTAATACAGCAGTCCTGGAGGTTGTGGAATATGATACAATTGCCTACGTATCCACAGGAACAGAATTTCATCCCATTTTGGAAAATGGTCTGATAGTAAATCATCCGGAGGGCGAGGTTCCCGTAAGTGCGCCGATATTATCAAATTTTAAAGAAAACCAAATATTGGAAGAAATGGCAAAGGAATTAAAAAAACTGCCTCCGGAAATTGTAAATGTTATTTCAGAAATCCATTACACTCCCAAGAAAACGGACAAGTACCACATTACATTATATATGAATGATGGATATGAGGTAACGGCAACGATCTTGTCGTTTTCTGAGAAAATGATCCACTACCCATCTTTTGTCAGTCAGCTGGATCCGAAGGTGAAAGGAGTCATTGACTTGGAAGTAGGGTCATTTTTCAAAGCATACGAGCCAGGAGAAGAAAACGGAGAAGGAGACGGGCAGGAGGAGTGAAGCCCACCTTCTCTATTTTAAAGATAGATTACTCGTTGGGCCCGGGCAGATAAAGTTCGACAAATGTTCTCCGATCATCTTTAATGGGGTCTTGTCGTAAGTTTGGCTTTTCTAGGACTCCATCTTAGTGTAGACTAATATTTAGCTGTTGTTTTTAGTATATAAGCATACAGCTGGATAAGAAGAACGACGCATGTTGTCAAATTTTGTTGAACAAAAAGGCTCCAGGCCCAAAATTTAACGATGGAAACTCATAAATAATTTAAGAGATTAAAAGGAAATTACTTGAATTTGCCGAATACATACAAGTAATTGCTTTGTCAAGGATGATTATATGATGAAACTCGATAGATTCATTGATGTTAAAGAGAGAGTTGAAGGAGGTGCCGCGGAATGAACAGCAGCGAGATGTATGTCAGTCTCGATATTGGAACATCTACAGTAAAAGTCATTATAGGTTCCATGGGCAGCGACTCCTTAAATGTAATAGGGGTTGGAAATGTCAGTGCCAAGGGAATTCGAAAAGGCTCAATTGTTGATATAGATGAAACCGTTCATTCGATCAAAAGTGCGGTTGAGCAGGCAGAAAGAATGATAGGAATGAAGATTGATGATGTGATTGTCGGTATAGCCGGTACTCATGTTGCTTTACAGCCCTGCCACGGAGTGGTGGCAGTTTCCAGCCAAAATCGGGAAATTACAAATGAGGATGTAGCAAGGGTGATGGATGCAGCCCAAGTGATTTCGATTCCTCCTGAAAGGGAAATTATTAACGTGATTCCGCGCCAATTTATTGTAGATGGATTGGATGAGATTACTGATCCCCGGGGAATGATCGGAGTCCGCCTTGAAATGGAAGGGACGATTATTACCGGGGCCAAAACCATTCTACATAACACGCTTCGCTGTGTTGAGCGTGCAGGACTTAGTATCACAGATATCGTTTTACAACCGCTTGCATCTGCGTCGGCGGCCCTATCGAAAGACGAACAGCAATTGGGAACTGCTTTGATTGATATGGGAGGCGGGTCAACCACACTTTCTGTTTTTGAAAATGGCAGCATAAAGAGTGTCAGTGTCATTCCTGTCGGTGGAGAGCACATTACGAAAGATCTGTCGATTGGTCTGAGAACGGCTACGGATGACGCGGAGAAGATTAAAATTACATATGGACATGCGTTTTATGATCATGCATCGGAAGATGAAGTATTCAGTGTTCCCATTATTGGAAGTGACCAGCACCAGCAATTTAACCAACTGGAACTGGCCGACATCATTGAAGCAAGAATGGAAGAGATTTTTGAATTGGTGAAAGAAGAGCTGAACAGAATGGGTGTGACCGACTTGCCTGGTGGATTTGTCCTCACCGGCGGCAGTGCAAATATGCCGGGAGTGATTGAATTGGCTCAAGTGATTTTCCAGAGCCGGGTAAGGGTTGCTATTCCAGATTATATAGGTGTTCGGGAGCCGCAGTATACCACTGCTGTCGGACTGATTAAGTACGCATATAAGAATGCCAGATTGCAAGGAAGAAATGTCAGTGCCTCATCGGTACAAATGACAAATGATCAAGATTACGGTACCGCACAAGATATACAACATGCGGTAAAACAAAAGCAGGATAGAGATCCTGATAAAAAAATATCAACAAAAGTAAAAAAGTTTTTTGGCTACTTTTTTGAATAGTGACCGGGTTGAATAAAACGAACAGGAGGACATGTCATGTTGGATTTCGATACGAATATTGATTCATTGGCAACCATAAAAGTAATCGGGGTTGGCGGCGGCGGAAACAATGCTGTTAACCGGATGATAGAGCATGAAGTGCAGGGCGTTGAATTTATTGCTGTCAATACAGACGCTCAGGCTTTGAACTTATCTAAAGCTGAAATAAAAATGCAAATCGGTGCCAAGCTTACAAGGGGATTGGGTGCTGGAGCCAATCCGGAAGTAGGCAAAAAGGCGGCGGAAGAAAGCAAGGAACAAATTGAAGAAGCACTAAAAGGTGCTGATATGGTATTTGTTACGGCAGGAATGGGCGGAGGAACCGGAACAGGAGCGGCCCCTGTGATCGCTCAAATTGCTAAGGATTTAGGTGCTTTAACTGTGGGTGTCGTCACGAGGCCATTCACATTTGAGGGACGCAAGCGTGCTAATCAGGCAAGCGGCGGAATTGAAGCAATGAAAGATGCCGTCGATACACTCATTGTTATTCCAAATGACAGGCTTTTGGAAATTGTAGATAAAAGCACACCGATGCTTGAAGCTTTTAGGGAAGCGGATAATGTACTCAGGCAGGGTGTTCAGGGGATTTCCGACCTTATCGCTGTACCTGGATTGATTAACTTAGACTTTGCGGATGTAAAAACCATTATGACCAATAAAGGGTCAGCCCTTATGGGCATAGGTGTGGCTACGGGTGAAAATAGGGCTGCTGAAGCTGCTAAAAAGGCTATATCTTCCCCGCTGCTAGAGACTTCCATTGATGGAGCACAAGGCGTGTTAATGAATATTACAGGCGGTGCAAATCTAAGTTTGTATGAAGTGCAGGAAGCTGCTGATATTGTAGCCACTGCTTCAGATCAGGAAGTAAATATGATTTTTGGCTCAGTGATCAATGATAACTTAAAAGATGAAATTGTAGTTACGGTGATAGCCACAGGGTTTAATGAATTGACGTCAAAGGCAAAGCAGCAAGCTCCTTTGTTCGGACAAATGAGAACACAGCAAACCCCGGCACAAAATCGTGACCAAAAAAGGGAAGAAGTTCCTCAGGAGCCGGCAAGAACCAGCCAGCAGCCTATTGAAGATACGCTCGATATACCAACCTTCCTAAGAAACCGAAATCGAAGAAGGTAAAATAAGCAAAAAACCAGATGATCCATCTGGTTTTTTTGTTGAGGAAAATGTAAACGAATGTATTTGGATGTATTCTATTTCCCCCGCTACGGCACCTGTGGATAGCATTGTTTGAGCTTCCGATCCATCAATGCTCAAGCTTTTTCAAAGGAGTAAAGCTGCCTCTATGCAAAACGGTGATGCACTCTCCCACAAATGTCACATGAGGCCTTTCTCCTGCGTCACAGTTTATTTGGGGAAGGCTTTTTCAGCTTTCAACTGGCCGCAAAGCTGCATGAAGCAATTTCACGCTGAATTGAAATCAGCAGCCGGGCTAATAAGCTTCCTGTATGGTAATCACATTAATTGGGTACTGTTCAAGGCGTTTACCATAAGTTGCTTCAGTCTGAACGCTGATGAACAGGCACATTCGCCTTTGTCTACTCTTTTTACCATCATTGCTAGCCTCAAAGGCAATTCCTTCATTAGCCATTCTTCGATATTTATTGTGAAAACTTCTCTAAATTTACATACAGAAACTGACACATTCCAGACGAGACGTCAGCTATACTAACCATAGCTATGATATAAAAAAAGCCTGGCATTCTATGGCTGCATCCTATAAGGAGGGCCTTTCCCATGACGATTTATATGGATGTCATCTGGTTATTAAACTTCCTCGTGGACAGTTTACTGCTTTGGTTTACCGCAATTATTTTGAAAAGGCAAGTAAGCATGTGGAGGGTGATCCTAGCAGGTCTGATGGGTGCAAGTCTGATACTGTTCACATTGACACCATTAGCTTCATGGGCTGCTCATCCATTGGCGAAAATAGGTGTTTCAGGCTGTATGGTATGGACAGTATTTGGGTTCAAAAGACTGAAGTTATTCGTCACTTGTTTGCTGACTTTCTATTTTTCCACTTTTTTATTTGGCGGAATTTTGTTGGGGACCCATTATTTCATACGATATGATATCGAACTTCAGACCGCTGTTTCATTGGACAGCATAAGGGGATTCGGGGATCCGGTCAGCTGGCTGTTTGTAGCTGCAGCTTTTCCGGTTGCCTGGTATTTTTCAAAAAAAAGGGTGGAAGACCTGACGGCTTCTTCAGTGGAATATGATGTCCTGATTGACCTGACGATTCATATCAATGATCTGGATTTCCAAATGAAAGGATTGATTGACAGCGGGAATCAACTATATGAGCCCATCTCGAAGACTCCAGTCATGGTCTTATCTATTACCCGGTTAAAGGACCAGCTTCCTGCTGTGATTCAACATTTGTCGGTGAGACAAAATAATCCCCTTGATTTCGTCCATGAATTGCCGGATGAATGGAGTAATAAAATGAGGCTGGTACCGGCAAAGACGCTTGGGGATAACAACCAATTGTTATGTGCTTTTAAACCCGATGCACTTTATATTCATATGGGTCAAGGTCAAAGAGCCGTAAAAAAAGCATTAATCATTTTTACGGATCAGGAATTATCAAGTGATGGCCAGTTTCAATGCATTGTACATCCGCTTATGGTGGAGCAGTCCGTGATACAACCGGCTTCTTAATTTGCGGAGAAAAGATGAAAGGAGGAAGCAGCATGAAAAAATTACGTTTGTACATCACCTATTATTGGTATAAGGTACTGAAGAAATTTGGCTGGAAATCGGATGAAATTTATTATATTGGGGGAAGCGAAGCCCTGCCTCCACCCCTTACCAGGGAAGAAGAGGCCATTTTATTAAATAAGCTGCCGAAAGGTGATAAAACAGCAAGATCTCTATTGATTGAAAGGAATTTGCGGCTCGTCGTATACATTGCACGAAAATTTGAAAATACAGGAATCAATATTGAAGATTTAATCAGTATAGGCACCATTGGGCTGATCAAGGCAGTCAATACATTTAATCCGGAAAAGAAAATAAAGCTTGCTACATATGCATCTCGCTGTATAGAAAATGAAATTTTAATGTATTTGAGACGGAATAATAAGATTCGCTCCGAAGTGTCTTTTGATGAACCATTAAACATTGACTGGGATGGCAATGAACTGCTTTTGTCGGATGTGTTGGGTACAGATGATGATATTATTACCCGTGATATTGAAGCACACGTGGATAAAAAATTGCTGTTGACAGCACTGGAAAAACTCACAAAAAGAGAGAAGCAAATCATGGAATTGCGGTTTGGCCTTGCAGGGGAAGAAGAAAAGACCCAAAAGGATGTAGCAGAAATTTTGGGTATTTCTCAATCGTATATTTCCCGGCTCGAAAAAAGAATTATTAAGCGCCTTCGAAAAGAATTTAACAAAATGGTATAGAGCCGGTGTGACTAGATTTTCCTTAACTTTTGTATAAAATTTGATCAATTTTCACTTCCGCATCACAGGACACCATGCATATAATTTCCATGCTCGGAGATACTTATTTCTAGCAGCTCCTGCTAGGAGGGAAATAAGTGAAGCGAAATAAAGTGGAAATTTGCGGTGTAGATACTTCAAAGCTGCCTGTTCTCAAAAATGAGGAAATGCGAGAACTGTTGAGACAGATGCAGCAAGGTGATGTGACAGCTAGGGATAAACTGATCAATGGCAATCTCCGCCTGGTGTTAAGTGTCATCCAACGCTTTAACAACAGGGGAGAATACGTGGATGACCTCTTTCAAGTTGGCTGTATAGGACTGATGAAATCAATCGATAATTTTGATTTAAGCCAAAATGTTAGATTTTCCACCTACGCCGTTCCGATGATTATAGGGGAAATCCGCCGATATTTGCGGGATAACAACCCTATCCGTGTATCACGATCATTACGCGATATCGCTTATAAAGCACTCCATGTAAGGGAACGCCTGATGGCGAAAACTTCAAAGGAGCCGACTGCCGCAGAAATTGCCAAGGAATTGGAAATCCCCCATGAAGAAGTGGTGTTTGCTTTGGATGCTATCCAAGACCCTGTTTCTTTATTTGAACCCATTTATAACGACGGCGGTGATCCGATTTTTGTGATGGATCAAATCAGTGATGAGCGAAGCCGCGACAGTCAGTGGATTGAGGAGATTGCATTACATGACGGGCTGCAGCATTTAAATGACAGGGAAAAGTTGATTATACGAAAACGTTTTTTTCAGGGGAAAACCCAAATGGAAGTTGCAGAAGAAATCGGGATTTCCCAGGCGCAAGTGTCAAGACTGGAAAAGGCGGCAATCAAGCAAATGAATAAAAATATTAATATTCAATAAGAAAAGCGGAGGGCGCCTGTTTATCGACGTACAGACTGGAGTGCCTCCGACGAGATAAAGGAAACACGGCGACGCAGGAGCCGATGTTGACTTATCATAGGAAAGCCTACCAATTTGAAATCTTCGTGTGTGACTTCTTTGAATAGACATCATGAGCTTTGCGACGAGGTGAGCTCTACTTCTTCGAACAAGCTCCGCCGCAGGAGCACCTGAGGCGCGAAGTCTGCTAGTCGATAGGCGCCGCAGCTGGCCAATAAGAAAATCGGAAGACGGTGCTTAGGGTCGACAAGCGCTGGAGTAAATACCAGTGATGGCGTAGTTTGCCTTCATTGGTTTTTTTGAAGCGGCCCTGAGCCCCTGCCGTCTGCAGCTGGAGAAAAATCAGAACAAGAGCCGGATGGTTCCAAGTGGACATCCGGCTCTTGTTTGTTCTATTGGAAAAATGCAGCTTTTTGTTAATTATCATCAACCATAGCTCCCTCAGCATATACATAATATAGAGCGCCTGTATAAACGAAGGATGGAGGCGGAAATCAATGGTAAGGATCTCAGAATTTCAATTAAAGGATATAGTGAACATAGCCGATGGAAGAAAACTTGGAAACATTACAGACATTGAAATAAATTTGGACACGGGCAAAATCGAATCGATCATTATCAGCGCTTCGGGAAAGCTGCTTGGATTTTTTGGAAAGGATGAAGAAGTAGTGATCCCCTGGAATCAAATCATGAAAATCGGTCAAGATGTCATTCTTGTCAGGTATGCCGGGACCCAATATACCCAACAGAAGCTGGAAACTCCAAAGGACTAGATATTAGATGCCGTTCGCATACTTTTATGGTACACTTAAGAAAATGTCTTTTTCTGTGAAAAAAAGTAGAAACACAAATAGGAGTAATCAAAGTGAGAGATGTCAAGGAAAACTTATCTATTATTCAAGAACGGATCAACGAAGCATGCGAACGGTCTGGGCGGGACCCGGAGGATATTCAAATTGTGGCAGTTACCAAATATGTTTCTGTTGAGAGAGCTGCTGAGACCTTGGACGCAGGTATTCAAAACCTGGGTGAAAATCGGGACGAAGGATTATTGAAAAAGTGGGAAGCGTTAGGGGACAAGCCCACCTGGCACTTTATCGGTACTCTTCAATCCCGAAAGGTTAAAAGTGTTGTGGATAAAGTAAATTACATCCATTCTCTTGACCGAAAGTCTCTGGCTAAAGAAATTAATAAACGTGCTAAACAGCCTGTCAAATGCTTTGTACAGGTCAATGTATCAGGTGAGGAGTCCAAACACGGTTTGGCGCCGGAAAATACAGTGGAATTTATAAAACAGCTGGAGGCCTATGAAAATATTGAGGTTGTCGGCCTGATGACGATGGCCCCTCATATAGATGATGATGAGGTTTTGCGTACATGCTTCCGCCGCCTTCGTAAGCTGAAAGAAGAAGTTGAAGGGCTGGGCTTATCTTATGCGCCATGCCACGAACTATCCATGGGAATGTCCAATGATTACACAATTGCCATTGAGGAAGGCGCGACATTTATACGTATCGGATCTGCCCTAGTCGGAGAATGATGTTGAGGAGGCTGAGAAATGGGGATTAAATCAAAGTTCAAAAATTTTTTCCTTTTAGAAGATGAGTATGATTACGAAGAAGAAAAAAATGAAATGGAACCTCAACCCAAAAAAGAACAAGCTCATCCTGTACCTTCACGAAAGCAAAATGTAGTCAGCCTTCAAAGTGTTCAGCAGTCATCAAAAGTGATGCTTGTAGAGCCCAGAGTTTATGCCGAGGCGCAGGAGGTTGCTGATCACCTTGTTAACCGCCGTGCAGTAGTCGTCAATTTACAGAGAATCCACCATGATCAGGCTATCCGAATTGTAGATTTTTTAAGTGGAACAGTGTATGCCATTGAAGGGGATATCCAAAAGATTGGCCGGGATATCTTTCTCTGTACACCGGATAATGTGGAGGTGTCCGGAAATATCACTGAAATGTTTGATGATGAAAATTTTGAGGATCCGAGGTGGTCATAAGACAAATGAACGTAATTATAGCCATTATTATGCAAGTCATAAGCCTTTATTCATGGGCATTAATTATTTATATTTTAATGTCCTGGTTCCCAAACGCAAGAGAATCGGCCATTGGCCAATTTCTTGCCAAGATATGTGAACCGTATTTGGAACCTTTCCGAAGAATTGTTCCCCCGCTTGGAATGATTGACATATCCCCTATTGTCGCATTTTTAGTGTTAAGACTGGCAACCGCAGGTCTGCTGGAAATTGCGAGATGGGTAAGCTAGAAAAGGATAGCTGTTCAGCTCTCCTTTTTTATTGTTGCGGATAAAACAGAACGGGACCATCGATTCGGATATCACACCTTTTATTTTGAAGGGAGTATGTCAACAGATAAAAACTGCTGAAGCAGTGGCTTTTGCTGTTTTTAAAAACAGTTGTTTTTGAAAAGCTCCCAGGGGGAATGCCCCCCTGATCTCTTTTTTAGGAGTTCCTGGATTTGTGGACAGGTGTCTGCATGATGTACCAGTCATGAGGAGTTGTATCACATGTCATCTATTTATCAACATTTCAGACCTGAAGAAAAGCCATTTATTGATACCGTTTTTGATTGGCGCCATCTTGTGGAGAATACTTATTCCCCTAAACTGACTGATTTTTTGGATCCTCGCCAGCAGTATATTCTTCAGTCTGTCATAGGCGAAGGCGGGGATATACAATTTGGTTTATTTGGAGGCCAGGAACAAAGCGAGAGGAAAAGAGCTCTCTTATATCCGGACTATTTTCAACCGGAGGAAGAGGATTTTCAAGTCGGGCTCTATGAAATAGAGTATCCGAAAAAGTTTGTTCGAATAGAACATCCGATGGTATTGGGCTCCCTCATGTCACTAGGTTTAAAAAGAGATAAATTCGGTGATATTCTTGTAGGTGAAGATCAAATACAATTTTTCTCAAGTAAAGAGATTGAACGTTTTCTACTGTCAGAACTGAAGGAAGTTGGACGGGCGGCTGTTCGTCTTAAAGCAATACCGCTGACAAAAGCCATAGAAACTACCGAGAAATGGAACGAAAAAGAGGTGTCCGCCGCTTCAATGCGCATAGATGCCATCGTATCGGCTGCGTTTAATCTGTCAAGGCAAAAATCCCAAGTTTTAATTGAGCAAAAGCGTGTAAAGCTGAATTGGAAAACAGTTGAAAATCCTGCAGCTGAATGCATGGAAGGTGATATTATATCCGGACGCAGGCTCGGCAGGTGCAAAATTATTGACGTTCTGGGTACAACGAAAAAAAATAAGGCGCGGCTGAAAATTGGAACAAAAAATTAATTAAGAAACCCGCCAACTTTAGTCAAAATTCGAGTATAATATGATTAGTAGATGAACAGAAGTGTAATGGAGGTGGCATCATGCCGTTAACACCAGTGGACATACATAATAAAGAATTCAGCAAAGGTTTTCGCGGATATGACGAGGATGAAGTAAACGAATTTCTTGACCAGGTTATAAAGGATTATGAGTTAGTCCTCAGGGAAAAGAGAGAATTGGAAGATAAGATTGCATCTATGAACGAAAGACTTGGACACTTTAGCACCATTGAAGAAACGTTGAATAAATCCATTGTCGTTGCACAGGAAGCAGCTGAAGAAGTAAAAGGAAATGCTATGAAGGAAGCAAAGCTCATCATTCGGGAAGCCGAAAAGAATGCGGATCGGATTGTAAATGAGTCTTTGTCAAAAGCACGTAAAATTGCTTTGGAGATTGAAGAGTTGAAAAAGCAGGCAAAGGTTTTTCGGACACGCTTCAGAATGCTGATTGAAGCACAGCTGGATTTAATTAATACGGATGATTGGGACCAATTAATGGAATTTGAACTGGATGCAACTGAACTGAATAGTTTAGAAGAAGTCGAAGAATTAGAGTAAAACTTGACTCTGCATTTAAGACTTTCATATAATGGTATCAATTCAATGATATGTGTAATACGATGACAGGGACAGTACAATCTTAGACCTATTCCAAGCGAGCCGGGGAAGGTGAAAGCCCGGCAATAGGAGAGATGTGGAAAATCACCCTGGAGTACTTGATTCGAAAGCATTGCGAGTAGAAAAAAGCGTTTCATCCATGATACGGATGCTTGAGCGGACAATTACCGGTAATTGTCTAATTGGGTGGTACCACGGGAACAGCCTTCTCGTCCCTTTTTTGGGATGAGATGGCTGTTTTTTTATATATACGGATGTAAACATTAAAGGAGGAAATAGGATGGATTATAAAGATACGCTGCTTATGCCGAAAACAGATTTCCCGATGCGTGGAAATCTACCAAAAAGAGAGCCGGAAATGCAAGCGAAGTGGGAAGAAGACAATATTTACCAAAAGGTTCAGGAAAGAACAAAGGGACGGCCGCTATTTGTGCTGCACGATGGACCGCCATTTGCAAACGGCAATCTTCATATGGGCCATGCTCTAAACAAAACGTTAAAAGATTTTATTGTGCGCTACAAATCTATGGCTGGCTATTGTGCTCCATACGTCCCAGGATGGGATACACATGGTCTGCCCATCGAGCAAGCCCTTGCAAACAAAGGTGTAAACCGGAAAGAAATGACATTAGCGGAATTCCGGGAAATCTGTAAGGAATACGCATATGAACAAATTGATAATCAAAGAAGTGAATTTAAGCGTCTGGGTATCAGGGGAGACTGGGATCATCCTTATATTACCTTAAAGCCTGAATTTGAAGCGGAACAGATAAAAGTGTTCGGCGAAATGGCGAAAAAAGGATATATTTATAAAGGTAAAAAACCTGTGTACTGGTCACCTACAAGTGAGTCTGCACTTGCTGAGGCAGAAATTGAATATAAAGATAAGCGCTCGCCATCCATTTATGTAACATTTACGGTAACGGACGGTAAAGGTGTCATTGAAGAGGGGACAAACATTATTATTTGGACAACAACGCCTTGGACGATCCCTGCCAATCAGGCCGTTGCCGTTCATCCAAACTTGAATTATGCAGTCTTGGATCACGAAGGAAAAACATATTTAGTTGCTGAGGACCTTGTTTCAAATGTAAAAGAGGTACTGGATTGGCCAAATGCCAAAGTCATCAAAACGGTACAAGGATCCACCCTTGAATATGTGGTTGCAAAACACCCTTTCTACAATAGGGATTCCCAAGTCATTCTGGGTGAGCACGTAACGGTTGATTCCGGTACGGGATGTGTCCATACAGCCCCGGGTCATGGTGAAGATGACTTTATTGTCGGACAACAATATGATTTGGAAGTTCTCTGCCCGGTTGATGACAAAGGGATCATGACAGAAGAGGCTCCAGGATTCGAGGGGATGTTTTATGATAAGGCCAACAAGCCGATTACAGAAAAGCTTCAAGAAGTTGGGGCTTTGCTGAAACTGGAATTTATCACCCACTCTTATCCGCATGATTGGCGGACCAAAAAACCGGTCATTTTCCGAGCAACTTCCCAATGGTTTGCCTCCATTAAGGATTTCAGAGAGGATATTTTGGAAGCCATTAAAGACGTGAAATGGGTACCGAATTGGGGAGAAACCAGACTCTTTAATATGGTGAGGGACCGGGGAGACTGGTGCATTTCCCGACAAAGGGTATGGGGAGTGCCTATCCCGGTGTTTTACGCGGAAAATGGTGAAGCCATTATTACAGATGAAACGATTGCTCACGTATCTGAACTATTCCGTAAACACGGATCCAATATCTGGTTTGAAAAAGAAGCTTCAGAACTGTTGCCTGAAGGATTTTCGCACCCTGGAAGCCCTAATGGAATTTTTACCAAGGAAATGGATATTATGGACGTTTGGTTTGACTCTGGTTCTTCTCATCAGGGAGTCCTAGTTGAAAGAGAAGAACTTAGACGCCCGGCTGACTTGTATTTGGAAGGGTCTGACCAGTACCGCGGATGGTTCAACTCTTCTCTGACAACGGCGGTGGCCGTAACAGGAAAAGCACCATACACGGGAGTGCTGAGCCATGGCTTTGTCCTGGACGGAGAAGGGCATAAAATGAGTAAGTCCCTAGGGAATGTCATTGTACCTTCAAAGATAACTAATCAGTATGGAGCTGAAATCCTCCGTCTGTGGGTAGCGTCTGTAGACTATCAGTCAGATGTAAGAATTTCCGATGCCATTTTGAAGCAAGTCAGTGAAGTTTACCGTAAAATCAGAAATACATTCCGTTTCCTTCTCGGAAACCTGGCTGATTTTAACCCGAATGAACATGCAGTTCCATTTGAAAAACTTCGTGAAGTCGATCAGTTTATGTTCATCAGGCTGAATAACTTGGTAAGACATTCCCTGACAGCCTATGATGAGTATGAATTTGCGGACATTTACCATGCCGTCAATAATTTTTGTACGGTAGATCTGAGCTCTTTCTATATGGATTTTGCGAAAGACATATTATATATTGAAGCAGAAAACAACTTTGAGCGCAGGGCCATGCAGACGGTCATGTATCAAAGTGTCGTAACGCTGGCAAAGCTGCTGTCTCCAATTTTACCTCATACAGCAGATGAAGTCTGGTCCCATATCCCTGGAGTACAGGAAGAAAGTGTCCAGCTGACAGATATGCCTGATGTCAAAGAAATTCAAAACGGTGAAGAATTGGAGAAAAAATGGAAAGAGTTTCTTCTTGTCAGGGATGATGTTCTCAAAGCTCTGGAGGAAGCCAGAAATCAAAAGGTGATCGGGAAATCATTGACAGCTAAAGTGACACTGTATGTGAATGAAGACGTGAAAAAGTTATTGGACAGCATTTCCGAAAGTTTACACCAACTTTTTATCGTATCAGGTTTTGAAGTGGCTGGACCCTACGATGAAGCACCGGACAATGCTTTGAAGCTTGACAAGGCTGCTGTTGTGGTAGAAAAAGCTGATGGGGAAACTTGTGAACGATGCTGGGTTGTCACCCCTGATGTCGGCAAAGTTGAGGAACATCCAACCATTTGCCCTCGTTGTGCATCAGTTGTTGAAGAGCTGAAATCTTAAAAGAAGCCCTCCGCTGGGTACTGCACCCCGGGGGGGCTTCTTTTTAGTGATGGTCATGATGGTGAGAGGTTTGGCGAAGGAAACCGTATCTGTGCATTTCTTTTGACGCTGCTTCATACTTGGACTGGATACAAAGGATAGTCAACATAACGGTTTCTTTATACTATTGTCATTCTTTTTGTGCTAAAATTCAGTAGGAATAAGTACTTTATGATTCGGGGGTTTACGAGTGCCTTATTATTTAATAGCATTGTTCGTCATTGTACTTGATCAAGTGACCAAATGGACCATCGTCCGCCACATGGAAATCGGTGAAAGTATTACAATTATTCATAATTTCTTTTATTTGACATCCCACCGGAATAGAGGTGCCGCGTGGGGTATGCTGGAAGGCCAAATGTGGCTGTTTTATATCGTTACGCTGATTGTAGTGGCCGGAATTATTTATTACATGCAGACACAGGCTAAAGGTAAGCCTTTGTTTCAGATCAGCCTATCTTTTATATTGGGAGGAGCGATCGGTAATTTTATTGACCGATTGTTTAGAAAAGAAGTAGTGGACTTTTTGGATACATATATATTTGGTTATGACTTCCCTATCTTTAATATTGCTGATTCGGCTTTGACAATCGGGGTGATTCTTCTCTTTATCCAAATGTTTCGGGAAGAGAGAAAAGAAAAGGTGAATGCAGATGGAAAAAATTGAGTATCTTGTAAAAGAAAAAGATAGCGGAGAGCGGATTGATAAATTGGCAGCAACGCTGAACAAGGATTGGTCTCGCTCCCAGATTCAGCAATGGATCAAAGATGGACATCTGACGGTAAACGGAAAAAATGTAAAAGCAAATTATAAATGCAATCAGAATGACCGGATCGTTTTAGAAATCCCGGAGCCCGAACCGTTGGATGTGATCCCGGAAGAGATGGATCTTGACATTTATTATGAAGACCAGGATGTGATCGTAGTCAATAAGCCCAAAGGCATGGTCGTTCACCCTGCACCAGGCCACACCTCTGGGACGCTTGTAAATGGAATAATGGCTCATTGCAGGGATTTATCCGGGATCAACGGTGTATTGCGTCCGGGGATTGTCCATAGAATTGATAAGGATACATCAGGGCTGTTGATGGTTGCAAAAAATGATCGGGCCCACGAGAAGCTTGTACAGCAGCTGGTTGATAAAACAGTCACCCGGAAATATTTTGCTCTGGTACACGGGGTGATCCCTCATAACCACGGGACGATCGATGCTCCGATCGGAAGAGATCCCATGGACCGTCAAAGCATGACAGTCATTGAAAAAGGAAAACAGGCTGTGACTCATTTTACAGTTTTGGAACGGCTGGACCCTTATTCGTATGTTGAGTGTGTGTTGGAAACTGGAAGGACACATCAAATTAGGGTTCATATGAAATATATCGGCCATCCGCTTGTCGGAGACCCGAAATATGGACCGAGGAATACGATTTCTGCCAATGGACAAGTGTTACATGCAGGAATTTTGGGTTTTAACCATCCTCGAACCGGAGAATATAAAGAATTTCAGGCACCTTTGCCGGATAGCTTCACCAAATTGCTGAATGAGCTTCGACAAATTCATTGACAACCATTTCTCAGAAGTTTATAGTTGTATTAGTTGAATATGACCCTTTAAGTCGGTCCAGTGAGGCCGGGAAGGTACGGTGAATATGATTGGAAATAACATGTGTTGTTCAAAACTATGTTATTTCTCTGGTACCCTCCTGCCTGGATGCAGGAGGGTTTTTTGCTGCATAACATCATCATGAATAACTAGAAGCCAGAATTAAGTCCTGGCGGCTCGAAAGGGTCCTTAGGCAATAATTGTCTTGTGTTCGTCACCTAAGCCTGTATACTTGGCGCTGTTCTTATGAAAGGGGTATGATACCATGAATCCAAAGGCAATCGTACTTGATGAAAAGGCCATCCATAGGGCGTTGACCAGGATCGCCCACGAAATTATTGAACGGAATAAAGGAATAGATCATTGTGTACTCATTGGAATCAAAACGAGAGGAATCTACCTGGCACAGCGTCTTGCTGATCGGATTAAAAGGATTGAAGGTGAGAATATACCGGTAGGTGAACTGGATATTACACTTTACAGAGACGATTTGACTGTCAAAACGGACAGCTCTGAACCTGAAATCAAAGGTTCTCATCTTCCGGTGAATATTAAAAATCAAAAAGTTATCCTTGTTGATGATGTTCTTTATACAGGAAGAACAGTCAGGGCTGCGATGGATGCTCTCGTTGATCTGGGCCGACCCTCTCAAATTCAGCTCGCTGTTCTTGTAGACAGAGGTCACAGGGAGCTGCCGATACGAGCTGATTTTATCGGTAAGAATATTCCGACTTCCAGTCAGGAACGAATAGTTGTACAGCTCGTAGAAGCAGACGGCTGTGACCGGGTAGAGATTTACGAAAATAAATAACCCTTTTAATTCAGTCCTGTGAGGCTGGCAAGGGGAGCTGTTTGAGTAAAAGCCGGAGCAATATTTTCCAGCTTTGTTTTCCAAACCCTCTTTGCCTAAAAAGCACAGAGGGTTTTCTTTTTGAACATAAACGAAAGAAAGGTGAACAGCATGAACAACCTTTTTTCTATGCAAGACCTATCCACAAACGACATGAATGATCTGCTCAGGACTGCTCAAGCTTTTGCGAATGGGGAGAGCTGGACGCCGCGGGAACAAACTTTTGCGGTGAACCTGTTCTTTGAACCGAGCACAAGAACAAAGTTGAGTTTCGAAATGGCAGAGCGCAAACTGGGCCTTGAGGTTATACCTTTTGAGTCAGGGTCATCCAGTATTTTAAAAGGTGAAACTATGGAAGATACCTTAAAAACGCTGGAGGCCATTGGAGTAGATGTTGCTGTTGTTCGCCATAAACAAGATGCCTATTATAAAACATTGGCGGAGACCGTAAATATAAAAATCATTAATGGCGGGGATGGCTGCGGCCAACATCCAACGCAGTCACTGCTGGATTTACTGACCATCAAACAGGAATTTGGCAAATTTGAGGGTTTGAAAGTTACCATTGTCGGCGATTTGAGCCACAGCCGAGTTGCCAGATCCAATACTGAAGCACTGACCGCATTAGGGGCTGAAGTATTTCACTCAGGTCCGCCGGAATGGTTCGAAGGAGATCCCAAAACAGCGGATAGTTATGTGGAGCTGGATCAGGCCATAGGTTTTTCTGATGTCTTGATGCTATTGAGAATCCAGCATGAAAGACATGAAAATGTGATGGAGCTGCCGGCCGAACAATATCACAAGTTGTATGGACTGACTGCCGAAAGGGAAAAGAGGATGAAGCCGGAAAGTATCATTATGCACCCGGGACCAGTAAACAGAGGCGTTGAAATAGCGGACAGTCTGGTGGAAAGCCAAAAGTCAAGAATCTTTAAGCAAATACAAAATGGTGTATATACAAGAATGGCTGTTCTAAAACACATACTTGATCAATAGAGGGAGGAAACCTGCATGAATTGGCTGATTAAAAATGGGAAAGTGTTCGAAAATGAAGAGATGGTCCATAAAGATATTCGTATTAAAGATGGATGGATTGCCGAAATAGGTGATCAATTAGAGAATCAGGGTGAGAAGGAATTTGATGCAACAGGCCTGCTCGTAACACCAGGCTTCGTAGATTTGCACATTCATCTGCGTGAACCGGGCGGTGAATACAAAGAAACGATTGAATCGGGGACGGCAGCAGCAGCCAAAGGCGGTTTTACTACAGTTGCCTCTATGCCGAATACAAACCCGGTACCTGACAATGCCGGGCAGATGGAGTGGCTCACAAACCGTATTAAAGAAACTGCTCATGTCAAAGTTTTACCTTATGCTGCGATCACCGAAGGCCTTCAAGGAGAAAACCTTGTAAATTTTAAAGCCTTAAAAGAAGCTGGTGCCTTCGCATTTACTGATGATGGAGTAGGGGTACAAACCGCAGCCAAGATGTACGAAGCTATGCAAAAAGCTTCTGAATTGGATATGGCGATTGTGGCTCATTGTGAAGATAATTCCCTTATTTACGGCGGGGCAGTACATGAAGGGGAATTCTCCAAAAAATCGGGCTTACAGGGAATCCCGTCAATTTGCGAATCCGTCCATATTGCCCGCGACGTGCTCCTTGCAGAGGCTGCAGACTGTCATTATCACGTCTGCCATATTAGTACAAAAGAATCCGTACGGACAGTAAGGGATGCCAAACGTGCAGGAATTAAAGTGACAGCGGAGGTCAGTCCGCACCATCTGCTGCTGTCTGATGAAGATATCCCGAATGCGGATGATACGAATTATAAAATGAATCCACCGCTTCGCAGTAAAGATGACCGACAGGCTCTGATCGAGGGGCTGCTTGATGGAACAATAGATTTTATAGCAACAGACCATGCCCCTCATGCAAAAGATGAAAAAGCCAGGGGAATGATAGAATCTCCTTTTGGGATCGTGGGCCTCGAAACGGCTTTTCCTCTCCTCTATACACATTTTGCAGAAAAAGGATATTGTACATTAAAGCAATTGGTCGATTGGTTCACTGCAGCTCCCTCCAAAACATTCAACTTGGATTGCGGAACATTGGATATTGGAAAGCCTGCTGATATCACACTGATTGACTTAAAGAAAGAACAAACAATTAATCCCAATCAGTTTTTATCAAAAGGAAAAAACACACCGTTTGCCGGCTGGGCCTGTAAAGGCTGGCCAGCTGCAACATTTGTGAATGGTAAATTGAAATGGTCGGAAGGACGGGATGATGAATGAAGCGCCAGCTTATATTAGAAGATGGAACTATATTTGTAGGTGAAGCGATCGGGAGCGAGAAAGAAACAACGGGCGAAATGATCTTTAACACCAGCATGACCGGTTATCAGGAAATTATTTCAGACCCATCCAACTATGGGCAGATTATCGTATTTGGCTTTCCGCAAATCGGCAACTATGGTATTAATCGGGATGACTTCGAAAGCATTCAACCAGTTATAAAGGGCGTCATTATTAGAGAAGCGGCTGATTATCCTTCTAACTGGCGCAGCAATATGTCCTTAGGTGAATTTTTGGAAGCAAAAGATATCCCCGGGATCACCGGAATTGATACAAGAAAGCTGATCCGCCTGATCAGGACGAAAGGTGCGATGAAAGGTGTGATGTGCGGGTTTGGGGAAAGTGTTGAAACACACCTGTCCAGGCTTCAGGCAGTTGAACATTTGCCTGACCAGGTAAAACAAGTTTCAACAATCAAACCTTTTCCGGCACCCGGAAGAGGCAGCAATGTAATTGTTGTCGATTTTGGCTTGAAGCACGGGGTTTTGCGTGAATTAACGAAAAGAGGCTGTGACGTAAAGGTTGTCCCCTATCGGTCATCAGCTGATGAAATTCTTACATTACAGCCAGACGGTGTTATTTTATCCAACGGGCCGGGGAACCCGGAACATGTGCCTGAAGCGACTGAAATGATAGCAGATATTCAAGGGAAAGTTCCGCTTTTTGCTATCGGACTTGGACATCAGCTGTTTGCCCTGGCCAACGGCTGCCAAACACAAAAAATGTTTGTCGGGCATCGAGGAGGCAGTTACCCTGTGAAAGATCTGGCCACGGGAAAAGTTGTCTTCACTTCGCAAAACCATGGGTATGAAGTAGTAAAAGATTCCGTTAATGAGAGCAAAATGATGATCACACATACAGAACTGAACAGTGGGTCGATTGAAGGCCTTTCCCATCGAAACTATGCAGCTTTTTCCGTGCAGTTTGATCCGGAAGGAGCACCTGGATCAGAGGATGCCAAGTATTTGTTCGATCAATTTTTAAAAGTAATGGAAGATCATAAAAGAAAGGCGGATGACCATGCCGAAAAGAACTGATATCGAAAGCATTTTAGTCATCGGGTCCGGCCCGATTGTGATTGGACAGGCAGCTGAATTTGACTATGCCGGTACCCAGGCATGTCTGGCTTTAAAAGAGGAAGGGTACAGAGTCATCTTGGTAAATTCCAATCCTGCAACGATCATGACAGATTCAGAAATTGCAGATGCTGTCTATATTGAACCGCTGACGCTGGAATTTGTCAGCCGGATCATTAGAAAAGAAAGACCGGATGCCATTCTGCCTACACTTGGCGGACAAACAGGCTTAAATATTGCCATGCAGCTTGCAGAAGCCGGAGTTTTGGACGAATGTGGAGTTGAAATTCTGGGAACCAAATTGTCGGCTATACAACAGGCTGAGGATAGAGACGAGTTCAGAAACTTGATGAATCAATTAAACGAACCGGTACCCGAAAGTGAAATTGTTCATTCTTTAGAAGAAGCCCAAACTTTTGCCAAACAAATTGGGTATCCGGTCATTGTCCGTCCGGCATATACACTTGGCGGAACCGGCGGAGGAATCTGCCAAAATGATGAGGAATTGTCCTCGATTGTAACCAGCGGCCTGAAAAACAGTCCTGTCCATCAATGTCTTATTGAAAAAAGCATTGCAGGCTATAAGGAAATTGAATATGAGGTCATGAGGGACGCCAATGACAATGCGATCGTTGTCTGCAATATGGAAAATGTAGATCCTGTCGGTGTTCATACAGGAGACTCCATTGTAGTGGCTCCATGTCAAACATTAAGTGACAGGGAAGTCCAGCTGCTGAGAAATGTTTCGTTAAAATTAATTCGCGCACTTGGAATCGAAGGCGGGTGTAACGTCCAGCTTGCTCTAGATCCGGACAGCTTCCAATACTATATTATTGAGGTGAATCCGAGAGTGAGCCGTTCATCTGCTTTAGCTTCAAAAGCTACAGGGTTTCCGATAGCCAAACTGGCGGCCAAAATTGCGGCAGGATATACTTTGGATGAGCTGATGAACCCTGTAACGGGTAAAACGTATGCCTGTTTTGAACCGGTGATCGACTATATTGTTTCGAAAATACCCAGGTGGCCATTTGATAAATTTGAGTCCGCAAACAGGAGCCTGGGTACACAAATGAAAGCGACTGGGGAAGTCATGGCGATTGGCAGAAGCTTTGAGGAATCCTTGCTTAAAGCTGTTCGGTCATTAGAAATCAGCTTATACCATCTGGACAATGAAGAAGCAAAAACCATGGAAGAAACGGATTTGAAAGCTGCTATCCGGCAGCCCACTGATGAGCGGCTGTTTGTTATAGCAGAGGCTTTAAGAAGAGGAATCTCCATAGAAACGATTCATGGCTGGTGCAAAATGGATTTGTTTTTCCTTCATAAAATTAAAAAGATCATTGATATCGAAAAAGAGCTTCAAGATGCACCATTCCATATCGATTTAGGACGGAGAGCCAAGCAGATGGGCTTTGCCGATTTGACCCTTGCCAGACTTTGGAACACGAACGAAAAAAATATATATGAGTGGAGAAAAGAAAATAATCTCATCCCTGTCTACAAGAAAGTGGATACGTGTGCCGGTGAGTTTGAATCAGAAACACCATACTTTTACGGTACGTATGAAGAAGAGAATGAGTCAGTGAGGACGGACAAAAAAAGTATTGTGGTTCTTGGATCGGGTCCGATCCGCATCGGTCAGGGAATTGAATTTGATTATGCAACAGTTCACAGTGTATGGGCGATACAACAGGCAGGTTATGAAGCCATTATTATTAACAACAACCCGGAAACAGTATCTACAGACTTTAGTATTTCAGACAAACTCTATTTTGAGCCGCTTACCCTTGAAGATGTTATGCATATCATCGATTTGGAGCAGCCTGAGGGAGTAGTTGTACAGTTCGGCGGCCAAACTGCGATCAATTTGGCATCAGGGTTATCCGAACGAGGTGTAAACATACTCGGAACATCACTGGAAAGTCTGGATAGAGCAGAAGACAGAGAACTGTTTGAACAGGCACTTTCTCAATTAAATATTCCACAGCCCAAAGGAAAGACAGCATTTTCAGTAAAAGAAGCTGTGAAGATTGCTTCCGACATTGGCTACCCTGTGTTGGTACGCCCTTCCTATGTTCTTGGAGGACGGGCCATGGAAATAGTGTATGAAGAGAAAGAACTGCTTCATTACATGGAACATGCGGTGAAAATCAATCCTGAACATCCAGTGCTGGTGGACCGGTATTTAACGGGCAAGGAGATAGAGGTAGACGCCATTTCCGACGGAGAACATGTATTAATTCCGGGCATCATGGAACATATTGAGCGTGCAGGTGTCCACTCCGGAGACTCAATTGCCGTGTATCCGCCGCAAAATATTGGGCCCGATATGATGAAGAAGATTGAAGATGCCACGATTCGGCTTGCAAAAGGTTTAGAAATCATCGGCTTATTAAATATTCAATATGTCATCTCTAATGGTGAGTTGTATGTCATTGAAGTCAATCCCCGTTCAAGCCGGACAGTTCCGTTTTTAAGCAAAATTACAGGCATTCCAATGGCCAATCTTGCAACTAAAGTGATCTTGGGCGAAAAGCTGCCTGCACTTGGATATGAAACAGGTTTAGTCCAAGAAATGGATGGTGTGTATGTGAAAGTGCCTGTCTTTTCCTTTGCAAAACTGAGAAGGGTAGATATTACACTTGGACCTGAGATGAAATCAACCGGCGAAGTGATGGGGAAAGACAAAACATTGGAAAAGGCCCTATATAAAGGGTTGGTTGCATCAGGCATTGAGATAAAGACTCATGGTACAGTGCTGATCACTGTTGCAGATAAAGATAAGGATGAAGCTGTTAAGCTGGCGGAAAGATTTGCTGCTATCGGCTATCAAATGATTGCGACAAGCGGTACCGCAAAGGCGATTATGGATGCAGGCATCAAAGTGAGGACAGTAGATAAAATCGGAACGTCCGGTCATAATTTATTAGATACGATCAGACAGGGAGATGCCCAGCTTGTTATCAATACATTGACAAAAGGCAAACAGCCGCGCCGTGACGGGTTTAGAATCCGCAGAGAATCTGTTGAAAACGGCATTCCGTGCCTGACTTCACTGGATACTGCAAAGGCGATTCTCGATATTCTTGAATCGATGGTACTGTCTGCAGAAGCAATGCCGTCAGGAAACAGGGCGGTTCAGTAATGGAGGGGCGGGCTTTGGAAAATGAAGTAATCATTGCTCTTGATTTCCCGAATGCAAGTGAAGCGAACGACTTTTTACGCCATTTCCATGGACAAAGCTTATACGTTAAAGTTGGTATGGAGCTTTATTATCAGGAAGGCGCAGCATTCATTCAACAGTTGAAAAACAATGGGCATCAAGTTTTCCTGGATTTAAAGCTTCATGATATCCCAAATACGGTGTACAGGGCAATGAAGGTATTGGCAGGTCTTTCCGTAGACATGGTTAATGTCCATGCAGCCGGAGGAACAGACATGATGAAAGCGGCCAGGTCAGGGCTGGAGGAAGGGACCCTGGCCGGGCAGACCCGTCCGGCTTTAATTGCTGTGACCCAGCTTACAAGTACAAGTGAAGAACAAATGCAGCGAGAGCAATTAATTAAGCGGTCCATGGAGGAGTCTGTTCTTCATTATGCCCGGCTAGCCAAGAAATCGGGCCTTGATGGTGTTGTCTGCTCTGCATTTGAGGCGGCATCGATTGAAAAAGCCACGGATACCAGCTTTTTGCGGGTGACTCCCGGGATCAGGTTGGACGGAGGCAAGAGCGATGACCAGAAAAGAATCGTTACTCCTTCGAACGCACGGGCCATGAAATCCTCCATGATTGTGATTGGCCGTCCAATTACGGGCGCGGCAGACCCGGCAGCTGCCTATCAAAAAGTGGTGACAGAATGGGAGAGGTAAGACTATGAAGGAATCAATTGCTGAGAGTTTACTTGATATACAAGCTGTATTTTTACAGCCCAATGATCCATTTACTTGGTCGTCGGGCTTGAAAGCTCCTATTTATTGTGACAACCGATTGACGATGTCCTATCCAGATGTACGGAAAAAAATTGCGAGCGAATTAGCCGGTCTGATTCGCAGGCAGTTTCCTGGGGTTGAATTAGTTGCCGGTACAGCGACTGCAGGCATTCCCCATGCAGCTTGGGTTAGCGATATTCTTAATTTGCCCATGTGTTATGTCAGATCAAAAGCAAAGTCACATGGCAAAGGCAACCAGATTGAAGGAAAAACATCAGCAGGCCAACATGTGGTAGTCGTAGAGGATTTGATCTCTACCGGCGGGAGCTCAATTTCAGCTGTACGTGCATTGAAAGAGGCCGGCTGTAATGTTTTGGGTGTGGTCAGTATCTTTACTTATGGCCTGGATAAGGGAAAACAGTCTTTCGAGAATGAAGGCATTCAGGTATTTTCTCTTACAGGTTACGATGATTTGATCGAAACGGCATTTCAAAAAGGATTAGTTCAGGAGGAAGACATGGAAACACTCCGCCGGTGGAGAGAAAACCCGGAGGAATGGGGTCAATAATAAATCCAGGCGAAGGAATTCTTCGCCTGGATTTTTATTGTTTTTTCTGCTCTTGTCGGTATGGATGCTGAATTAATCCTCCGGACAAAATGTGTATTAAACAGCTATTTCACTTTCATGGACCTGACCTTTTCTCCATCAGGAGTGACATAGACTGTTTGCTGATGATCGTAAATGACAAATCCCGGCTTGGCTCCATTTGGTTTTTTGACATGACGGATTTTCGTGTAGTCCACAGGTACAGAAGATGAGTCTCTTGCTTTGCTGAAGTATGCGGCGAGCATCGCCGCCTCCAGAATCGTTTCTTCCGATGGATCCGTATCCCTGATCACAACATGTGAACCAGGTATATCTTTTGTATGGAGCCACACTTCATCCCGGCGAGCCAACTTATTGGTCAAATACTCGTTTTGGGTATTGTTTTTTCCTACAAGGAGTTCTGTTTTGTCGCTCGCTTCGTATTTTTCTATAGCCGGTTTGGTCAATTGTTTTTTTCTTGTACGGCTTGGCCGGCGTTTGATATATCCCCCTTCAGATAACTCCTCTCTGATTTCTTCAATATCTTCCACAGAAGCAGCAGACAACTGCTGCAGGAGGCTCTCAAAATATTGCGCTTCTTCTTTCGCTTTTCTAATCTGATCCTGAACGACTTGAACGGAATTTTTTGCTTTCTGATATTTAGAGAAGTAATGCTGTGCATTCTCAGACGGCTCTTTTTGCGGATCCAACGGTATGTCGATCGTTTTTCCATCAGGGTCGTAATAGTTTACAACCGACAACCTTTTCATTCCTTTTTTGGCAAGATGCATGTTAGCCGTTAAGAGCTCACCGAGCAGCTGATATTCTTCAGCCTTCTCGGCTTTCTTCAATGTATCTTCGAGTTTGACAATTTTCTTTTCATTTTTTTCCTTTTCGTTTTTCATCAATTTCTCCAGATCCATGGCCTGCTGCTTCACCCGATCTCTTTCGGCTTTCCCGAAATAGAAGCTGTCCAGCATATCGCTGAGTGTTTGGAAGGTTGTAACTTCACCTTTCATGTGATCGAGCGGCAACAGATAAAAAGCGGTTTTGCCGGATGAGGCAGTAATGGCTTCCTGGTATTGATGATTTTTTAAACGCTGCATCATGTTGATGAAAACAGGAGGAAGTGTGTTCCTGTTTGCCAAGCCGCAATGAAACAGAATCTCCTTTGCAAACAGCGGTGAAATACCGGCAAAATGCTGGACAATTTGCTTATCCATCTTTCCCACATTAAAGTCTATGTTTCGTAAAATATCATTTGTATCTGCATCCAAGGGATTTACTTTATTTTGAGCGGGTGGGTACACATATACGCTTCCTGGTAAAACGGTCCGGTAACTATTGACAGAAGCAGGGATATGTTTAATGCTGTCTATAATTTTCTCTGTCTTTTGATCTGCCAGGATGATATTGCTGTGTCTGCCCATAATCTCTACGATGAGCAGTTTAATAGACTCATCGCCAAGCTCGTCTCTGCCCTTTAGCTGAAAAATGATCATTCGATCCAGTCCAGGCTGGTAAATATCTTGAATGATGGCGCGGTCCGCGTGTTTCCTCAACATCATGCAAAACATCGGGGGCTCTTCGGGGCTTGAGTAGGTCTCTTGAGTTAATTGAACTCTGGAGTAGCTGGGATGCGCAGACAGCAGCAATTTATGATTTTTTCCATTGGCACGGATCGTCATGAGTATCTCATTTTTAAACGGTTGTTGAATTTTGTTGATTCTGCCATTCAGTAGCTGATCTTTCAGCTCTTTCGTCATAGCCCTGGTAAATAATCCGTCAAATGCCATGATTGAAACATCCTTTTCTATATATTGACTTCATTCGGCTTTATGAACACTTATGTGCAGTCACCGGAATAATAATGGATTTAAACCTGTGATACGGCGGCATTAGTCCGGTGCTTGTCTCCGCCTGTTAATCAGTCCATTCACATTTCTATAAAATTATATCATGAACAGCCTTCATCATGAATAAGCTTGCAATGATAAGGACAACGTTTGCTTGTCTTATACAGGAGGCGGGTGTAATGAACTACCATCAGATGAATGAAGATGAGCTGGCTAAATCACTCCATACAAATAAAGTGACAGGACTATCGAATAAACTGGCAGATGAAAGAAGAAAAAAGGTTGGCCGAAATGAACTGTCGGAAGGAGAAAAACAATCTGCCATCCTCCTTTTTTTCAGCCAATTCAAAGACTTTATGGTAATTGTCTTATTGGCGGCAACACTTATATCCGGTCTCCTGGGAGAATATGTCGACGCCGTTGCTATTATGGTGATCGTGTTGCTGAACGGCATGTTAGGGTTCATTCAAGAGAGAAAAGCCGAGAAGTCACTGCAAGCTTTGAAAAATCTGTCTGCTCCTCAGGTGACGGTGCTAAGGGATGGACAATGGTCCAAAATTGATTCCAAGGATATTGTCCCGGGAGATATTTTAAGGTTTGCCAGCGGAGACAGAATTGGTGCGGACCTTCGGATCATTACTGCCAACAACTTAGAGATAGAAGAGTCCGCTCTCACAGGGGAATCCATTCCATCGGTTAAACATTCAGACCCTATATTGGACGAGAACCCCTCTCTTGGTGATTTGAATAATATGGCATTTATGGGGACAATGGTGACTCGCGGCAATGGTGTAGGGATTGTTACCGGAACCGGTATGAATACAGCAATGGGCAATATTGCCGGAATGATCGAATCGGCCCAGGCAGTGATGACTCCCCTTCAAAGACGATTGGATCAGCTGGGAAAAATTTTAATAACTGTTGCGCTGTTCCTCACCATTATTGTTGTATTGGTGGGCGTTATTCATGGGCATGATGTATATACGATGTTTTTGGCCGGTGTATCCCTTGCCGTCGCAGCCATCCCGGAAGGCCTTCCGGCTATCGTAACCATTGCACTTTCGCTGGGCGTCCAAAGAATGATCCGAAAAAAAGCGATTGTCAGGAAACTTCCTGCGGTTGAAACCCTGGGCTGTGCTTCTGTCATTTGTTCGGACAAGACCGGGACGATGACCCAGAATAAAATGACAGTGACCCATGTATGGAGCGGAGGAAAAACATGGACAGTTTCAGGGACAGGATATGAGGCGACAGGTGATTATTTTGATCAGGATAAGAAAGTGGATGTTGAACGGGAAAAAGCCCTCCAGCAACTTCTTACGTTTGGCGTGCTCTGCAACAATGCCGAAATTAAACTGGAACACAACAAACTTTCTGTTGACGGTGATCCTACAGAAGTAGCATTGATGATTGCGGGGGCAAAAGCGGGCCTCGATAAAAAAACCCTCCTTGGCCAATTTACGCTGGAAAAAGAATATCCCTTTGATTCTGCCCGAAAGATGATGAGTGTCGTAGTTAAAAATTCATATGGGGATCGTTTTCTAATAACGAAAGGAGCACCGGATGTCCTTACGCTGAAAAGTGAGGCGATTCTTTGGGACGGAAAACGGAAAGCATTCAGCCCCCGGCAGATCGATGAAGTAAATAAAGCCATCAATCAATTGGCATCTATGGCGCTCCGAACAATAGCAATCGCATACAAACCACTGAAAGAAGGCGTATTGCCCGAGAGAGCAGATGATGTAGAACAACAGTTAACCTTGATCGGCTTGCAGGGCATGATTGATCCTCCTCGTCCTGAAGTACAAGCTGCTGTATCAGAGTGTAAAGCAGCAGGCATCAAGACGGTCATGATTACCGGGGACCATGTAGAAACAGCCTGTGCAATAGCGGAGCAGCTCGGAATTTTGTCTAGCGGTCCCAAAGAAACAAAGGTATTGGACGGGCGCAAGTTGAATGAGCTTTCTGTGGAAGATTTGGAGAAAGTGGTAGAAGACATTTCGGTTTTTGCAAGAGTATCGCCGGAACACAAACTTAAAATTGTCAACGCGTTGCAAAATAAAGGGCATATCGTGGCCATGACAGGCGACGGAGTAAACGATGCCCCTGCCATTAAGGCAGCAGACATCGGAATTGCCATGGGCATTACTGGGACAGATGTAGCAAAGGAAGCTTCTTCTCTCATTCTTCTGGATGATAATTTCGCCACAATTAAAGCGGCCATTAAAGAAGGAAGAAACATTTATGAAAATATCCGGAAATTCATCAGGTATTTGCTCGCCTCCAACGTGGGTGAAATTTTGGTCATGCTGTTTGCCATGCTGTTATCCTTGCCGCTGCCTTTGGTGCCCATCCAAATCTTATGGGTCAATTTAGTTACAGACGGCTTGCCTGCCATGGCCCTGGGGCTGGACCAACCGGAAGAAAATGTGATGAGAAGACATCCTCGGCACCCAAAAGAAGGGGTCTTTGCCCGGGGACTCGGCTGGAAAATCTTATCCAGGGGATTTTTGATCGGCCTTGTCACCTTGGCAGCTTTTATTATCATTTATCAGAGGGATCCGAATAATTTGCCCTATGCGCAAACAACAGCATTTGCCACACTGGTTATGGCCCAGCTTATTCATGTATTTGACTGCAGGAGTGAAATATCCATATTTTCCAGAAATCCTTTTGGGAATAAATATTTGGTCTGGGCAGTCATTTCTTCTGCGCTTTTAATGGTTGCAGTGATTTATATTCCAATCTTCCAGCCGATTTTCCATACAGTAGCCATTGAATGGATCGACTGGATGTTAATACTTGGTCTAAGCGCAATGCCTACGTTTTTGCTTGCCGGAACATTTTTTTCAAGAAAAAGAAAGTAGTGTGTGCTATAATAAATCAGGTAATAGAGTAATTCTATTACCTTTTTTCATGATGTTTACCGGTAAAAAAAGAGGTGATTCTGATGGTGATGAGTATGACTGGTTTTGGACGGGCTGTAAAACAGACCTCCGGCTGTATCATTCAAGTTGAAATCAAAACAGTGAACCATCGCTATCGTGAATATCACTTGAAAATTCCCCAGCAGCTTTCAAATACCGAAATGGCCCTGCGAAACCGTCTCGGCAAGTATTTTAACAGGGGCAGGGTTGAAGTGTCCGTAAAAATGACAGGCCAATTGCCGGCAAGAAAAGAATTGCATATTGACTGGGATTTATTGGACAGTTATGATCATTTTATACAGGAAATAAAGAAGAAATATTCAGTGCCGGGTGATGCTGTAATATCTGATTATCTTCGTATACAAGATGCTGTAGAAGTTGTAGAATCAGGTGATAGGGCTGAGGAGCTATCAACCGTGCTGATCAGCGCTGCAGATGAGGCAGCAGAGCAGGTCTTAAGAATGAGACACGCTGAAGGTATCGCATTATCCAATGAGATACACTCATACATAGATGAATTAGAAGAACGTGTATTGAAAGTAAAAGAGCAGGCTCCTGCTGTATTAAAAAAGTATACGGATAGACTGAAAAATAAATTATCTGAACTCATGCAGGATCATATAGATGAATCCAGGCTTCTTGCGGAAGCTGCCATCTTTGCCGATAAAGCGGATATTAGTGAGGAGGCAGCGAGGTTACACAGCCATATCGCCCAATTCAGGGAGGCGCTGCACGCAAGTGGTCCAACAGGCAGGAAAATGGATTTTATCATACAAGAAATGAATCGCGAAGTAAATACCATCGGCTCAAAAGGAAACGATTCATTCATTGCCAATTTGGCAGTTGACATGAAAGTATTGTTGGAAAAATTACGGGAACAGGTTCAAAATATTGAATAAAAAATTGAAATAAGGCTCAGCAGCCGAACGTGACTGGAGGAGCAGCATGCCGATACAGCTCTTAAATATAGGTTTTGGAAATATTGTTTCTGCTAATAGGATTATATCCATTGTAAGTCCTGAATCGGCCCCGATTAAAAGAATGATTCAGGATGCCAGGGAACGGGACGTATTGATTGATGCTACATATGGAAGAAGGACAAGGGCGGTCATCATTATGGACAGTGATCATGTGATTCTTTCAGCGGTGCAGCCCGAAACGGTTGCCCAGCGTTTGATGTCCAATGGCCAGGATGAAGGGTAGGTTGTATGTATGAAGGATAAAGGAATACTGATTGTACTTTCCGGGCCGTCCGGTGTCGGAAAAGGAACGGTAAGAAAAGCCGTCTTTTCACGTCCGGATGCCAAATTCGAATATTCAATCTCCATGACAACCAGAAAACCCCGTGAAGGGGAAGTGGATGGGGTTGATTACTTTTTTAAAACGAGGGAAGAATTTGAAGACCTGATTAAAAAAGGAAAGTTGCTTGAGTATGCCGAATACGTCGGTAATTATTATGGGACTCCTGTGGATTATGTAAAAGAAACGCTTGAATCCGGGAAAGATGTTTTTCTGGAAATTGAAGTGCAAGGGGCCAAGCAAGTAAGGGAAAAATTTCCCGAAGGCCTGTTTATTTTTCTGATGCCCCCCAGTCTGGAAGAATTAAAAAATAGAATTACGGGCAGGGGTACAGAGTCTGTAGAGCTGATTCATGACCGGATGGAAGCAGCCAGGAAAGAAATTGAATTGACAAGTATGTATGATTACATTGTTGTAAATGATGATGTAGAGCGAGCGGTCGATAAAATTTATGCGATTGTCCAAGCAGAGCATTGCCGCAGTGAGCGTGTAATAGATCAATACATTAAAATGCTGGAGGTGGAGTAAATGCTGTATCCTTCTATTGATCGGCTAATGGACGTCATTGATTCAAAATATTCACTGGTCACCATTGCAGCCAGGAGGGCACGCCAGCTTCAGGATGATAACAATCCTCAGCTGGAATCTTATCACTCTCAGAAATACGTCGGTAAGGCATTGGAAGAAATCCATGCAGGTGTTTTGACGATCAGTGAATCTGAAGATGATGAACCGGATAAGAACGATGAAAGAGAATCGGCATAATAACCTTACCTTCAACCTGCCTGTAATGGCAGGTTGTTTTTTCTTTTATAATGAAGAAATATGATTCATAATAGGAAGAACAGAAATCGAACCAGTAGGAAAAAAGGGGATATTTTGCTGTGGAAAAGAAAAAAGTTTTGCTGTGTGTAACAGGCGGCATAGCCGTATATAAAGCTGCAGACCTAACAAGTAAGCTTGTTCAATCAGGTTATCAGGTAAAGGTCATCATGAGTGAATCGGCCACAAGGTTTATCACTCCGCTTACTTTTCAAGCTTTGTCACGCAATGAAGTGTATACAGATACTTTCATTGAAAATAACCCGGAAGTAATAGCCCATATCGAACTTGCAGACTGGGCGGATCTTATTTTGGTTGCACCGGCTACGGCAAATATTATTGGCAAGCTTGCACATGGGATTGCTGATGACATGATCACAACTACCTTGCTGGCTGCTGCCGCTCCAGTATGGATTGCACCGGCAATGAATGTTCATATGTATGACCATCCCATCGTGAAAAGTAATATTGAAGCCTTGCATCAAACGGGGTATAGTTTCATCGAGCCGAATGAAGGATACCTGGCTTGCGGATATGTTGGAAAAGGCAGACTGGAAGAACCTGAAAAGATTTTGGAACACATACAACAACATTTTTCAGTCAAGCCGTTATTTAAAGGAAAAACATTTGTCATTACTGCGGGACCCACGAAAGAAAAAATAGACCCTGTCCGTTATTTTACGAACCGTTCAAGTGGAAAAATGGGCTATGCTCTAGCTGAGCAGGCTGCACAAATGGGTGCAGAGGTCATATTAGTTTCCGGCACAGATTCACTTCCTCCACCAAAGGGTGTTCAAATCGTCCCTGTTGAAAGTGCAGAGGATATGTTCCATTCTGTGATGAAGTATGCCTCTTCGGCCGATGTTATTATCAAAAGTGCGGCCGTAGCAGATTACAGGCCCAAGCAAACGTTTGATTCAAAAATGAAAAAGCAGCCAGGGAATTTAATCATTGAAATGGAACGAACAAAAGATATTCTATTTGAGTTGGGCCAAATAAAAAAACATCAATTTCTTGTTGGTTTTGCGGCTGAAACAAATGATATGGAGACTTATGCCAAAGATAAACTAGTAAGGAAAAATGCAGATATGATCGTCGGAAACAATGTTTCCGAAAAAGGTGCAGGTTTTGCAGGTGATACAAACATTGTCACGATTTTTCATAAGGACTTTTCCACTGTGTCACTGCCGCTTATGAGCAAACAGGAAACCGCCAAAAGAATCTTATTGGAGATATCAAAAAAATGGGGGGATGATCACCACTCATGACCATTGCGCAGGTAATTGTTGATGTTCCTTCTGCAGGGACGGACAAGGTATTTGATTACGCCATTCCGGACAAGTGGGCAAACATCATCCGTCCCGGTTTGAGAGTCGCCGTGCCGTTTGGTCCCAGAGCTATCCAAGGATTTGTTGTGGGCTTAAAAAGCCGGACGGACATTAAAAATCTCAAAAGTATTAGACGGCCACTTGATTTGACACCTGTATTAAATGAAGAGCTTTTGCAGCTGGGACAGTGGATTGCAGAAGAGACACTTTCATATAAAATTTCTGCTTTTCACGCAATGCTCCCCGCTGCAATGAAAGCGAAGTATGACAAGATCATCCGGAGAACAGGAGAAGCTCAACTATTACTGGATGAATTATTTGAAGGAAAACAGGAAATAACCTGGAAAGAAGCGGAAAAACGTAATCTCTTGCCTGCCCTCCATAAAGAAATTGAAAACGGCAACGCTGAAGTCATCTACCGTGTGAAAAACAGGGCAAGAAAAAAATTGATAAGAACAGTTCAAGTCAATGCAGAACAGGAGAAATTAGAAGATCTTCTCGAAACTCTCCCTTCACACGCCGTAAATCAGAAACGGTTGGTTCAATATATAATGCAACACCCATTTGAGACTATGGATGCATCTCAGTTGGCCAAAAGTGCCAGCGTACCTCAAGAAACAATAAAGGCATTAATTAAAAAAGGGATATTTAAAGAACACATGCTGGAAACCTACAGAGATCCTTACGAACACCGAAGCTTTGAAAGGACAGCTCCTTTGCCGTTGACCGCCGATCAGCAGACAGCAATAGAGCCGATCATGCAGTCAATTTCCCATCATCGTCATGAAACATTTTTGCTCCACGGGGTAACCGGGAGCGGTAAAACAGAAATCTATTTGCAGGCTATTCAGGAAGTGTTGAAAAAGGGAAGAGAAGCGGTGGTTTTAGTCCCCGAAATTGCCTTAACTCCTCAAATGGTTGAACGATTTAAAGGCAGGTTTGGAAGTGATGTGGCAGTTTTGCATAGCCGGCTTTCCATAGGAGAACAGTATGATGAGTGGAGAAAGATTCAGAGAAAGGAAGTTAAAGTGGTTGTCGGGGCTCGTTCGGCTGTATTTGCCCCGTTTGAAAACCTTGGAATTATTATTATTGATGAAGAACATGAAACGAGTTATAAGCAGGAAGAGGCACCGCGCTATCATGCACGCAATGTGGCGATAAAGAGGGGAGAATATCATCACTGTCCAGTTATTCTTGGCAGTGCGACACCTTCGCTCGAATCTTTTGCCAGGGCTCAAAAAAGTGTGTATCACTTGCTTTCATTGCCTAAACGAATGAATAACAGGGGGCTCCCATCAGTGTCAATTATTGATATGAGAGAGGAAATGAGGAATGGAAACCGGTCCATGTTTTCGATTGAGTTATTTGAAAAAATGAAGGACCGTATTGAAAAAGGCGAACAAGCTGTACTGTTTTTAAACAGACGGGGACATTCCACGTTTATCATGTGCAGAGACTGCGGCTATGTTATGCAGTGCCCGCACTGTGATATTTCGATGACCTACCATCGTTCTTCGAACGAAATGAAGTGTCATTATTGCGGGTTTCAATCAGGTGTTCCAGCAGTTTGCCCCGAATGTGACAGCTCCCATATCAGGTATTTTGGAATGGGAACCCAAAAGGTTGAAGAAGAACTGGCCAAACTGCTCCCCGAAGCCAGGGTGATTAGGATGGATGTAGATACAACGACTAGAAAAGGCTCACATGAACGTCTGCTGGATCAATTCCAATCGGGCAAGGCGGATATTTTACTCGGAACACAAATGATTGCAAAAGGGCTGGACTTTCCAAATATCACACTTGTCGGAGTGCTGAGTGCTGACACGATGCTCCATTTGCCTGATTTCCGGGCAGCAGAAAAAACATTTCAGCTGCTGACTCAGGTGAGTGGAAGGGCAGGAAGGCATGAATTGTCAGGGGAAGTGGTGGTTCAAACGTATACACCCGGACATTACAGTATTCAACTGGCAGCCGCGCAAGATTATGGACGATTTTATGTGCAAGAAATGTCCATGAGAAAAGTCGGGTCTTATCCACCTTTTTATTATTTGGCGCTGATTACAGTTACACATGAAGACTTAATGAAGGCAGTGTCTGTTACAGAAAAGATTTCTGCTTTTCTGCAGTCGAACATCTCAGACCAGGCTATTTTACTTGGCCCCGTCGCTTCATCCATTCCTAAGATCAATGATAGATATCGTTACCAATGTCTGATAAAATACAAGCGTGAACCTAACCTGTTTCCGGCATTAAGAAAAGTGTTGGAGCACTATAACACGCAATCCTCCCGTGAAGGATTTTCGGTCACCATTGATATAGAACCAAATAATATGATGTAGCGTACGGGAAAGAAGGGGAAGCTTTGGCTATACATCCGATTGTTCATTATCCAAACAAGATATTGAACATCAAGTGTGAACGTGTATCGAATTTTGATGTGGAACTTCACCGGCTCTTGGATGACATGTATGAAACGATGATTGCAGAAGATGGTGTGGGTCTGGCAGCTCCGCAAATCGGATGCTGCCGCCAAATTGCCATCGTTGATATAGGTGAAGAAAAAAAAGAACTCATCGAAATGGTGAACCCTGAACTGATTATGAAAAAAGGGTATCAAGTGGACATTGAAGGCTGTTTAAGTATTCCGGGGGTCTATGGAAAGGTAACGAGATCAAGTGTGATCGGAATAAGAGCATTTGACCGATACGGGAATGAATTCAGCCTGACCGCCGAAGGTTATTTGGCACGGGCGATCCAGCATGAAATAGACCATCTGCACGGAATTCTTTTTATCTCAAAAGTAACGGAATATGTAGATGAGTCGGAATTGGAGTGAGAGACCATTACTAAAGTGATTTTTATGGGTACCCCGGACTTTTCTGTACCTATTTTAAAAACAATCGTAAATGATGGATATGATGTAGCGGCTGTAGTTACACAGCCTGATAGGCCGGCAGGAAGAAAAAAAGTGCTGACTCCTCCACCTGTGAAAGTAACTGCCGAAGCGCTTGGCCTTCCTGTCATTCAGCCTGAGAAAATACGTGATGAAGCTGAAAAGATATTGGAGCTGGCCCCGGACTTGATTGTTACAGCAGCCTACGGGCAAATTCTCCCCAAAGAGATTCTGAATGTCCCCAGGCTTGGATGTATCAATGTCCATGCCTCCCTGCTGCCTGAACTAAGGGGAGGGGCACCGATTCATTATGCTATTTTGCAAGGCAAGAAGAAAACAGGCGTAACGATCATGTATATGGTGAAAAGATTAGATGCGGGAGATATGATCAGTCAAGTGGAAGTTCCAATAGATGATGACGATGATGTCGGAACCCTTCATGATAAACTTAGTGAGGCCGGGGCAGCGCTTCTTTCCAAAACAATTCCTAAGCTCCTATCCGGAGAAGCAAGGCGGATCCCGCAAAATGACAATTTAGCAACATTTGCCCCCAATATCACACGTGAGCAGGAAAAAGTGGACTGGAGCCGTCCCGGGGAGGATATTTATAACCAAATCCGCGGACTGCGTCCATGGCCGGTTGCCTACTCGATCATGCAACAGGATGTATTAAAAATATGGAGAGCGGAAAAAAAGCAGCTGGGTTTTACAGACGAACCGGGGACAGTCATTCAAGTTGAAGAAGATGGTATTATCGTCTCAACGGGAAATGAAACTTCCATTAAAATAACCGAATTACAGCCGGCAGGTAAAAAACGGATGTCCGCTTCGCAGTTTTTGAGAGGTGCCGGTTCATTCGTCAAAAAAGGGATGAAGTTAGGCGGCCAAGATGGATAATCAGATGAAAAATGTTAGAGAAGCTGCACTTGAGATTATAGAAGCGGTTGAAAAAAATCAATCATACAGCAATCTGTTATTAAATGATACGATAAAAAAATATCATATGACCGGGCCTGATGCAGCTTTATTAACCGAGCTTACTTACGGTACAATCCAAAGAAAGTTAACTCTTGACTATTACTTAAAGCCTTTTATAAAAAAGAAATTAGAGCAATGGGTTCGTCTTTTGTTAAGGCTATCCCTTTATCAAATGGTTTTTCTTGATAAAATTCCGGACCGTGCGGTCATACACCAATCAGTTGAGATTGCTAAAAAACGGGGCCATAAAGGCATAGCCGGTTTGGTAAATGGGGTGCTTCGATCGGTCCAAAGAGAAGGAGTTCCGTCTCTGGAGGAAATTAAAGACCCGATACACCGGTTGTCCATTGAAACCAGCCATCCTGAGTGGCTGATCAAACGCTGGGTCCATCAATATGGATACGAACAGACCCGCCGGATGTGTAAAGAAAATCTCTTGGCCCCTGTACAAACCGCCCGTGTAAATGAGACAATTACGAACCGCAGGGAGGTTATTGAAAAGCTTCAGTCAGAAGGGGTCACTGCCGTACCAAGCCCGGTGATTCCCATCTCCATTCGGGCTGTCAAAGGCAATCTTGCCCATACGGAAGCATTCAGAAAAGGATTATTTACCATACAGGACGAGAGCTCTATGATAGTGGCTTTTGCTCTGGAAATCGAACCGGGTATGCGTGTCTTGGATGCTTGCGCAGCACCGGGAGGAAAGACAACCCACATTGCAGAAATACTCAATCACACAGGCTCTGTTACAGCCTTGGACCTGCATGCCCACAAAGTTAACCTGATGATGGACCAAGTCAAAAGGCTGCATTTAAACAATGTGGAAACACGGGTTTTGGACAGCCGGAAGGCGGGGGATGTTTTTGAACATGAATCGTTTGACAGGGTGTTGGTGGATGCCCCCTGCTCCGGTCTCGGTGTCTTAAGGAGAAAACCCGATATAAAATATTCCAAATCCGAAGAGGATATCTATTCTTTGAAGAGCGTTCAGAAAGACATTTTAGATACTGTCTCCCAACTGGTAAAACCGGGAGGGATCTTAGTTTTTAGCACGTGTACAGTTGACAAGGAAGAGAATGTTGAAACAGCAGCACAATTTTTATCGGACCACGCAGAGTTTACGGAAAACCCCTTGAACATTCCGGAAGGGCTGCCAATTAAAGCAGATCGTCATATATTGCAAGTTTTTCCCCAAGACTTTGGCGGAGACGGGTTTTTTATATCAGCATTTAGAAAAAAATAAATTTCCAATCAAAGGTTTAAAGTGTCTTGTATACAAAAGGGGTGAAATGGGATTATGCTCGCGGTATTTAAAACAGATAAGGGTAAAGTTAGGCCTCACAATGAAGATAATGGCGGGATTTTCCGCAGTCAGAGCGGAGAACTTTTAGCCGTTGTCGCCGATGGCATGGGCGGTCATAAAGCGGGCGAAGTGGCCAGCGGAATTGCGGTAGACGTCCTGCGTAAACAATGGGAAACAGTACAGCAATCCTTCACTCCTGCAGAAGCAGAGCAGTGGTTTCGTGAACATATTGATGTTGCCAATAAAAAAATATTTGAACACGCCAAAGAGAATACTCAGTTTGAAGGCATGGGGACTACAATTGTTGCTGCCATTTGTACAGATGGCTTCGCGACCATCGCCAATGTGGGGGACAGCCGTTGCTATGTAATGAATGAGGAAGGTTATGAACAGCTGACGGAGGACCATTCATTTGTAAATGAATTGGTGAAGACGGGCCAGATTACTCCTGAAGATGCAGCACATCATCCGAGAAAAAACATTGTACTTAAAGCAGCAGGTACACAAGAAGATATAGAAATTGATACAAAGACCATTGCATTTGAAGATGGGGATCGAATCCTTTTATGTTCAGATGGATTGTCTGATAAGGTCAGCAAAGCGGAAATGGAGGAAACTCTGAAAGCTTCTCTTACTCAAGAAGAGAAAGCTGATCGCCTGATCCATCTGGCAAATAAATATGGCGGTGACGATAATATTTCCATTGCTATTATAGAACAAGGGACCCGCGGTGAAAGCAGGTGCCATGAATGCTGATCGGGAAAAGAATTAGCGGGCGCTACAAAATTATCAGGATGATTGGCGGCGGCGGAATGGCCAATGTCTATTTGGCACATGACATGATTCTGGATCGTGACGTCGCAGTAAAAGTGCTAAGGCTGGATTTTGCAGATGAAGAGGAATTCATCCGCCGCTTTCAGCGTGAGGCACAATCCGCAACCAGCTTAAATCACCCCAATATTGTAAACATTTTTGATGTCGGGGAAGAAGACAATATCTATTATATCGTCATGGAATATGTCGATGGAATGACTCTGAAACAATACATACACAATCATTACCCAATCTCAGTCCAAAAAGTAATTGATATTGTCAGCCAGATTACCTCAGCTCTTGAGCATGCACATTATAACCATATTGTTCACCGGGATATTAAACCGCAAAATATTTTGATAGACCATGAAGGAAACGTAAAGATTACGGATTTTGGAATTGCCATGGCGTTGAGCGCCACCTCCATCACTCAAACAAATGCAGTGCTCGGATCCGTCCATTACCTGTCTCCTGAACAGGCGAGAGGAGGAATGGCTACCAAAAAATCGGATATTTATGCTTTAGGAATTGTCATGTTTGAACTGCTGACCGGAAGGCTGCCTTTTTCAGGTGAATCAGCGGTTTCCATCGCACTAAAGCACCTGCAGGCTGAGACACCGCGGCCGTCAAGGTGGAATCCCGATATCCCGCAGAGTGTTGAAAATATTGTGTTAAAAGCAACTGCCAAAGATCCATTCCACCGATATGACAGTATTGAAGAAATGGAAAAAGATCTGGAAACAGCTCTTGATCCGGAGAGAGCGGCAGAACCCAAATTTGTCATACCCGAAGACGATGAAGCAACGAAAGCTATTCCTGTCATCACGGATGAACATATCGAATCGATGGATGATGATACTGTGATCCATCCAATACCCAAAGAGCAGGAAAAACAGGAACCTGGGAAAAAGAAGAAGAAAAAGAGGAAGTGGCCGTGGGTAATCGGTTCTATTGCTGCAATTCTTTTCGTTACGACAGTACTCCTGTTTGTCATGCCTTCTTTAATGAGTGCAAAAGTTGTAGAAGTACCTGATGTAAGCGGGGAACTATATGAGGATGCTGTATTAAGTCTCGTAGAGGCTGGATTCGAGATCGGTGAAACTATAGAAACGCCCGATGAAGAAGTAAAAGAAGGGGAAGTGATAAAAACAAGTCCGAAAGCCGGCAGAGAAGTAAAAAAAGGAAGTACCATCAATGTTTATGTAAGCACAGGAAAGGAAAAGTTTGTATTATCGGATTATAGTGGGCGCCAATACGAGGAGATTAAAGAGCTGCTCAGTAAAGAAGGTTTTGAACGCATTGAGAAGGAGGAATTGCATGATTCTTCTGTACCAGGCACAATAATTGAGCAAGATCCGGTCCCCGGATCTGACGTCATCCCTTCTGAGACAAAGATCGTGTTTAAAGTCAGTTTAGGCGAAGAAAAAATTACTTTAAAAGATTTATCCGGTTATAATCAGAAGGGTTTGGAGAGCTATGAAGATTCGACAGGGCTGAAAATTGATTCTTCTGCTGAAGAGTATTCCGATGATGTTCCGGAGGGCGTGGTCATTAGTCAGGATCCTGCTCCAGGCTCAGTCCTTATGAAAGGTTCAACTGTCAAGGTGACTATATCCAAAGGACAAGAAGAGATTCCTCCTGAAAAAGTTAGAAAAGAAATCACGATTCCATATGAACCTAATGAAGAAGGAGAGCCACAAAACATCGTTATATTTATTGAAGATATGAATCACAGTATGACTGTTCCGGCAGAAACCTTTACAATTGATTCTACGATTAAGAAACAATTGGAATTTACGATAGAAAAAGGAAAAAAAGCAGGCTATAAAGTAGTGAGAGACAATACTGTCATTTTGGATGAAGAAGTACCATATCCAGATTAACCGAAAGGATGGATGCCATGTCGAAAGGCAAAATTATTAAAGCATTAAGCGGATTTTATTATGTACTGGATGGGGAAGAAGTTATACAATGCCGAGGGCGCGGGGTTTTCCGCAAAAAAAATGTGACTCCTCTAGTTGGAGATTATGTCGTCTATCAAGCAGAGAATGAAACAGAAGGATATATTATGGAAATTAAGCCGCGCAGAAATGAGCTTGTTCGTCCCCCGATAGCCAACATAGACCAAGCCATTTTGGTTTTTTCCGCTGCAAGGCCGGATTTCAGTACAGCTTTGCTTGACCGGTTTCTTTCCGTGATAGAGGCGAATGAAATCAAACCTGTGATTTGCGTAACGAAAATAGATTTACTGTCTGAAGAAGAAAAGAAAAAGATAGACTGGTATATAGAAGGATATCAATCCATCGGTTATGACATAATTCAATTATCATCATTAACAGGGGATGGGATAAAGCAGATCTTTCCTGTGATCAAGGATCAAATTAGTGTATTGGCTGGACAGTCTGGTGTTGGAAAGTCAACACTGCTAAATTCGCTGCATCCTGATTTAGACATTAAGACAGCAGATATATCTGACCACCTTGGGAGAGGGAAGCATACGACACGCCACGTGGAGCTGCTTCGGATCGGAGAGGGTCTTGTCGCTGATACACCGGGATTTAGCTCCTTGGAATTTCCTGACATGGAGGCAGAAGAGCTTTCATCCACGTTTCCGGAAATGGTAAAATTTGGGGAGTCCTGTAAATTCCGAGGATGCGTTCATATCAATGAACCGGGCTGTGCAGTCAAGCAAGCTGTGAAGTCAGGTGAGATTCAAAACTATCGTTATGAGCATTATCAGGATTTTTATCAAGAATTAAAGAGCAGAAAGCCGAGGTATTCAAAATGAAAATAGCACCTTCGATTTTAGCTGCTGATTTTTTAAAGCTGGGTGATGAAATCCGGGAGGTGGAAGCAGCAGGGGCTGATTATATTCACATTGATGTAATGGATGGCCATTTTGTACCGAATATCACCATGGGGCCGGGGACAGTCTCAGCGATCGATTCCATTACAGATCTACCGCTTGATGTCCATCTGATGATTGAGAACCCCCACCTGTATATAACAGATTTTGCAAAAGCAGGAGCAGATTATTTAACCATTCATGTAGAGGCTGATCCGCATCTGCACCGGACTTTGCAGGAAATAAAGAAGCATGATGTAAAAGCGGGAGTCGTCCTAAATCCGGCTACTCCCGCCGAATCGATTAAATATGTTTTGGGTGATATTGATATGGTTTTACTTATGACAGTCAATCCCGGTTTCGGCGGACAGTCTTTTATTGAGTCTGTCCTCCCAAAAATGACGGAGATCAGGAAAATGGCAGACGACCAGGGTCTGGATCTTGAAATAGAAGTAGACGGCGGCATCAATGCGGAAACTGCCCGCTTGTGCAAACAAGCGGGAGCGGATGTGTTTGTGGCCGGTTCATTTATCTTTAACCAGTCTGACAGAAAAAAAGCGATACAAGAGCTGCGCAGACAAGTGGAACAATAGTGACAAGCGGTGATGCTCCATGAAAAAAATTATTCATGTAGTCGCTGGCGGGCCGGATGAGTTTTTACCGGATTTATCAGACTATGCTCAGAAAGATGCCATTTGGATCGGTGTGGATAAAGGAGTTCAGTTGATCATTCAGCACGGACTCCATCCTGATTTGGCCGTCGGGGATTTTGACTCAATTTCTCCGGAGGACTTCTTGAGAGTTAAACGCCTTGTCCCTTCACTTCGGCAGTTTAAGCCGGAAAAGGATGAAACGGATATGGAACTCGCAATCTTAACGGCATTGGAAATGACTCCATCAGTTATTAAAATCTTTGGGGCTACCGGCGGGCGGCTGGATCATTTAATGGCCAATATAATGATGCTTGGAAGATTTAAGCAGCACCATCCTGACACATCATTTGAAATGATCGATACTCAAAATAGTTTATCTGTGTTTGTACCCGGATTTTATCAGATTGGGCGGGAGGATGAAAAAAAATATGTATCGTTTATCCCCGTTTTTTCGGATGTAAATGGTTTGACCTTGAAAGGATTCAAATTTCCCCTCACACAACACCACGTTCCATTGGGTTCATCTTTATGCATAAGTAATGAACTTATTCAGGAAACCGGTCATTTTTCATTTGAGAAAGGCATACTTATGATGATAAGGAGCAAGGATTAAACTTGGCTTTAAAGAACCGGGCATATGTACTTATGCATAGATCATGAATAGGATAAAGTGACTGAAAGTGTGACAGTTTCAGAGTGATGAGGAGGGGACCTGTATGAAGTTTTATACAATCAAGCTTCCTAGGTTTTTAGGAGGTATTGTAAGAGCCATGTTGGGTACTTTCAAAAAAGATTAATGGAGGCATAAGAAAAAGAGGCACCTGATCAGGGCGCCTCTTTTATGTTGAATCAATAAGATCATCCGTTTTCAAACAAAGTCATGGCTGCTGGACGCCTTTATCGAGTGCCAAAGAAATTACCGCAGGCGGGCATGTTCCAGCACTTGATCCCGGCGTAATAAAATAAACGGAAGCTCATGAATCTGTTATTCCTGCAGTCGTCGTATGCTTGGTAAACCAGGCTGTAAGATGTTCGATCGGCAGGAATGACAGACAAAACTTATACTCTTTGTACTTTTCCGGACTTAAGGGCACGGGCCGAAACCCATACACGCTTAGGCTTACCGTCAACCAAAATCCGGACTTTTTGAAGGTTTGCACCCCAAGTACGTTTATTTGCATTCATAGCGTGTGAGCGTTTGTTTCCAGTTCTGGTTTTTCTCCCAGTTACAACACATTGTTTAGGCATCTATGATTTCCCTCCTGTCACTTACGGTATCATGAAATATTCAATGATTCGTTCATCTTCTTTTCAGAAAAGATACCTTAATAATTTATCATAAAAACCGTTATAGTGCAACAATATCATTTTTTATCTGAATGGAAAGACCCCTTTACATCAATGGAAAATTGGAGAAGATCCCTTGTATCCGGCTTTTAAAATCAGGCACATTATAGTAATATAAGCATATCTCTAAACGCTTGAAGCATTTGATGGGATATGGCCCAACAATTATAGGGGGGAATCTCTTGTGTCCATTGAAATGAAAACAAGTTTTGGTCAAATTGATATTTCAAATGAAGTCATTGCCACGATTGCCGGAGGAGCGGCGATTGATTGCTACGGAATCGTTGGAATGGCCTCGAAAAATCAAATACGTGATGGGCTGACAGAAATCCTTCGAAGGGAAAATTTTTCCCGAGGGGTAGTTATTCGTCAAGAGGATGATAGACTTCACATTGATATGTACATTATTGTAAGTTATGGGACAAAAATCTCAGAGGTTGCTTTTAACGTACAATCAAAAGTGAAATATACATTGAAGCAAACAATCGGCATGTCAGCCGATACTGTCAATATTTATGTTCAGGGGGTTCGTGTGACGAATCCGTAATGAGGAGGAAAAGTTGTGTCGATAACATCGTTGGATGGGAATCGCTTCGCAGATATGATCGCAAGCGGAGCTAATCACTTGTCAGCAAACGCTGAAACGGTTGATGCGCTGAATGTTTTTCCTGTTCCGGACGGGGATACCGGAACAAATATGAAGCTGTCGATTTCTTCCGGCTCAAAGGAAGCCCAGGCTCACAGGCAAGACCACATAGGAAAAGTTGGAGCTGCATTCTCGAAAGGCCTGCTGATGGGTGCGAGAGGGAACTCCGGGGTTATTTTATCCCAATTATTCAGGGGATTTTCAAAAGATATTGAACACAAATCATCTGTTACAGGCATGGAATTTGCCCATGCACTGAAAATGGGGGCCGAAACAGCATATAAAGCTGTCATGAAACCTGTTGAAGGAACCATTCTGACCGTGGCGAAGGATGCAGCAAATGAAGCGGTCCAATCGGCCAAGGAAACAGATAATTTGGTCAAGATCATGGAGGCTGCATTGGATGAGGCGAAGAAATCTCTCGCAAGAACGCAGGACTTGCTGCCGGTATTAAAAGAAGTGGGCGTAGTAGACAGCGGCGGCCAGGGGCTCGTTTATGTTTACGAGGGATTTCTGGCTGCCTTGACAGGAAAGGAAATCACTGAAGCAGCTCCTTCCATGGATGAACTTGTTAATGCACAGCATCATCAGAGCATACATGGTTTTATGAGCACCGAAGATATTGAATTTGGCTATTGTACCGAGTTTATGGTCAGGCTGGAAAGCGGCCGTCCTTATCATGAGGGTGATTTTCGGAAAGACCTGAGCAGGTACGGAGATTCATTGCTCGTTATCTCTGACGAGGATGTAGCAAAAGTACATATCCACTCTGAGCAGCCGGGAGAAGTTTTATCATATGGTCAACAGTATGGGCCGCTCATTCATGTGAAAATTGAGAATATGAGAGAACAGCATAGTGCGCTGACGAACGAAGGGCCATCGAACCCGCGTCCCAAAGAGAAGGAAGAGTATGCCATCGTCTCGGTTTCCATGGGAGAGGGGATCGGGGAGCTGTTTAAGAGCATCGGGGCCAATGCTATTATAGAAGGCGGGCAAACGATGAATCCGAGTACCGAAGATATTCTGGAAGCCGTTCGTTCAGCTCATGCTAAAAATGTTATCATCCTGCCGAACAATAAAAACATAGTGATGGCTGCTGAGCAGGCAGCTGAGATGGCTGAAGACAATGTTGCAGTTGTGCCATCCAAAACGATTCCTCAAGGGATGGCTGCGATTTTAGCTTTTAATCCGACAGCTTCTCTCGAAAATAACAGCCGGGAGATGACTGAAGCGCTGGAACATGTCAAAACCGGACAAGTTACCTATGCAGTCAGGGATACAGTGATTGATGGCGTTACAATAAATAAAAATGACTATATGGGATTGGCAAATGGAAATATTATTTATTCGGGTCCGGATCTTTTGGAAACAGCCCAAGTTTTGTTAAAGGAAATGATTGATGAAGACGCGGAGATCCTGACAATCTTATATGGTGAAAATATAGACCGAACGCAGCTGAATCAGCTGGAAAAATTTATTGATGACCATTTTGGAGAAATTGAAGTGGAACTTCATTATGGGGGACAGCCGGTATACAACTATATTTTTTCAGTGGAATAATAGCAGGATGAAGGAGGCGCACATTTCGGAATCATGAACAGTCCATTGGATCAAGAAGTGACAGTTTTAAGGGGAATTGGTGAAGAGACCGCTGTCCAGCTTGCCGGTCTGGACATTCATACTATCCGCGATATACTCTATTATCTTCCGTACCGATATGATGATATGAGGCTTCGTGATTTGTCCGATGTTGAGCATGATGAGCGCATTACAGTTGAAGGGAAGGTTCATAGTGAACCTTCCCTTGTGTATTATGGAAAAAAAAGAAACCGCCTGACGTTCCGTCTTTTGGCAGACCGGTACTTAATAAAAGCTGTAGTTTTTAATCGCGGCTATTTAAAAGGGAAGCTCCAGCCCAACAGCATTGTGACGGTGACAGGGAAATGGGACAAGCACCGTCAAACGCTTACATGCTTTGAAGTGATTCTCGGGCCTCACGAAAGGGTAGGGGATTTCCAGCCGGTGTATGCAGTAAAAGGGAGTTTGACGGTCAAAGCGTTAAGACGTTTTATTCAAGAGGCTTTTGATGAATATGCCCAGTATATGGAAGAACCTCTTCCCGAACCGCTTCTAATGAAATATAAGCTCGTTGGTATAAAGGATGCGTTATCCTTTATGCATTTTCCGGAAACGGCCAGAGAAATGAAACAGGGACGGAGACGTTTCGTATATGAGGAATTCCTATTATTTCAATTGAAAATGCAGGCGCTTCGAAAAATGAGGAGAGAGAGAACAAGTGGTGCCGGTCAAAAGTATGATCTTCAAAAGTTAAAAGCATTCATCGCTTCATTGCCATTTACTTTAACCAATGCTCAAAAAAAAGCTGTAAATGAAATTTGTTACGATTTAAAATCCCCATATAAAATGAACAGGCTGCTGCAGGGGGATGTGGGATCTGGTAAAACCGTCGTTGCCGCCATTGCCCTGTTTGCCAGTGTCACTGCAGGATATCAGGGTGCACTGATGGTGCCGACAGAGATTTTGGCAGAGCAGCATGAAGAGTCGCTGAAAGAAATTTTTTCAAAGACAGATCTGAGAATTGAATTATTGACAAGCTCAGTGAAAGGAAAGAAAAGAGACGACATCTTGGAACGTTTGAAGTCAGGGGACATTGACATTATGATCGGCACTCATTCGCTGATTCAGGATGATGTGGATTTTCATCGTCTGGGTCTTGTCATAACAGATGAGCAGCACCGGTTTGGTGTGGAACAGCGCAGGATTTTGAAGGAAAAAGGGGAACATCCGGACGTTTTATTTATGACGGCCACTCCCATTCCAAGGACGCTGGCCATTACCGTTTTTGGAGAGATGGATGTATCTGCGATCAACGAATTGCCTAAAGGAAGAAAACCAATTGAAACCTATTGGGCAAAACAGGAGATGCTGGACAGAGTACTGGATTTCATGGAAAAAGAGCTTCGCGAAGGCAGACAGGCATATGTCATTTGCCCGTTAATCGAGGAAAGCGACAAACTGGATGTTCAAAATGCTATTGATGTTTATGAGATGCTCTCCAGCCATTTCCAAGGCAGATATAGCACCGGTTTAATGCATGGACGCCTCCCTGCAGCTGAAAAGGATGAGATCATGAAAGCATTCAGCCGGAATGAAATTCAGGTCCTTGTATCTACAACAGTTGTAGAGGTGGGAGTGAATGTTCCCAATGCTACATTTATGCTGATTTATGACGCTGAACGATTTGGGCTTGCGCAGCTTCACCAGCTTCGGGGAAGGGTTGGAAGGGGCAGCAGCCAGTCTTACTGTATATTGTTGGCTGACCCTAAAACCGAAATCGGCAAGGAAAGAATGCGGATCATGACAGAAACCAATGATGGATTTGCCTTGAGTGAGCGTGATTTAGAACTGAGGGGACCCGGAGATTTTTTTGGAAAAAAACAAAGCGGCTTGCCTGAATTTCAGGTTGCCGACATGGTTCATGATTACCGCGTTTTGGAAGTGGCCAGAAATGATGCACTGGAAATGATTGAATCAGAGGAGTTTTGGAACGGGGAATCCTATAAAATACTAAGGTCCCGGCTTGAGCAATCCGGGGCTTTATCAGGAGAGAAGCTAGATTAGTATTCGTTTCGGATGAATTAATAGTTGCATGGTGCCCCGGCATTTTATATACTACTATTAGTACCAAGTCTTAATATCGGGGAATGGTGTGAAAGTCAAAATGAAGCCTTCAAAAAAGGAACGACAAAAATGGCTTGTGGAAACAATTGAGACCAATCCTTTTGTGACAGATGAGGAGTTGGCTGAACGATTTTCAGTGAGCGTTCAGACCATTAGGCTTGACCGGATGGAATTGGCGATACCCGAGTTGAGAGAAAGAATTAAAACGGTTGCTGAAAAGCATGTGGATAACACAGTGAAATCATTGCCGATGAATGAGGTCATTGGTGAAGTGATAGACCTGCATTTGGACGAGAGCGCAATTTCACTGTTTGAAGTTCAGGAGGAACATGTCTTTACGCGCAACTCTATCGCAAGGGGACATCATTTATTTGCCCAAGCCAACTCTCTTGCAGTGGCGGTCATTGACGACGAACTGGCATTGACCGTAAGAGCCGGCATCCATTTTACCCGCCCGGTAAAAGCCGGTGAAAGAGTCATTGCCAAAGCAAAGGTGCGTTCCAGTAAAAAGAACAGTAACCGAACGATTGTGGATGTGGAGAGTTTTGTAGGAGGGGAATTGGCCTTTAAGGGCGAATTTGAAATGTATCGCTCGAGTGAATGAAAAGGAGATTGTTTATGAAAGTAGCTATTGATGCCATGGGAGGCGACCATGCACCGAAAGAAATTATTTTGGGTGTGAATCACGCAGCCCGTGATTTTTCTGATACAGAGTTTATTCTTTTTGGAGACGAAGAGCAGATCCAAAAATACCTGGATCCGAGCGGCCGCATTACGGTTGTTCATACAAAAGATGTGATTGAGCCAACGGATGAACCGGTTCGTGCTGTCCGCCGGAAAAAAGAAGCATCTATGGTGAAAATGGCTCAGGCGGTAGCTGATGGCGAGGCTGACGCCTGCATTTCTGCAGGAAATACCGGAGCTTTGATGACGGCAGGGTTGTTCATTGTCGGAAGAATCAAAGGCGTTGAGCGGCCGGCCTTGGCACCAACCCTTCCAACGTTGGATGGCAGGGGTTTTTTAATGCTTGATCTTGGGGCAAATGCGGATGCAAAGCCTGAGCACTTGCTTCAATATGGCTTTATGGGACAAATCTATGCAGAGAAAGTAAGAAAGATTATAAAGCCGAGAGTGGCCTTGCTTAACATTGGATCTGAGCACAATAAAGGGAATGAGCTGACGAAGAAAGCTTTTGAACTTTTACATTCATCTGACGTAAATTTTATCGGTAATATTGAGGCCCGTGATTTACTGGAAGGACGCGCAGATGTCGTGGTAACAGATGGTTTTACTGGCAATATCGTCTTAAAAGCGATCGAGGGTACGGCTGCTTCCATTTTTTCAATGGTGAAATCCACTTTCACCAGCAGCCTGAAAAATAAACTTGCCGCAGGATTAGTCAAGTCGGATCTCATAGAGTTAAAAAAACAAATGGATTATTCGGAATATGGTGGGGCGGCCTTGTTTGGACTGCAGGCGCCTGTTGTAAAAGCCCACGGCTCATCCAATGCAAATGCCATTTATCATGCGGTTCGCCAGGCTAGAGATATCGTACTGAATGACGTGTCCGGAACCATTGAATCTGCTGTTACAGTACATAAAGAATAAAGGAGTTTGGAAATTGGGAAAAATAGCATTTATATTCCCCGGCCAAGGGTCACAGACTGTTGGTATGGGAAAAGAAGCTGCTGAAACAAATGAAAAAGCGAAGTCCGTTTTTGACCGGGCAGACCAGCGCCTTGGGTATTCACTGTCGTCGATTATATTTGAAGGACCTCAGGAAGACCTGACATCAACAGCTAATGCACAGCCGGCCCTGTTAACTGCCAGCATGGCTCTCATGCAGGATTTGACAGATGCAGGGATTTCTCCGGATTATACCGCAGGCCACAGTCTTGGGGAGTATACTGCCTTAGTCGCTGCTGGTGCCATTGACTTTGCAGATGCCGTATATGCTGTACATAAACGCGGACAATTTATGGAAGAAGCAGTTCCAAACGGGCGGGGGACGATGGCTGCTGTACTCGGATTGGAAAGAGGCACTCTGCACGGCATTTGCGAACAGGTTACTTCAGGTGGAGATCTTGTACAGATGGCCAATTTAAACTGCCCCGGGCAAATTGTTATATCAGGAACAGTGGAAGGAGTCAAAAAGGCTGGTGAACAGGCCAAAGAGCAGGGTGCAAAGCGAGTACTGCCATTGCAGGTAAGCGGTCCGTTTCATTCAAGTCTTATGAAGCCTGCTGCCGAGAGATTCACCCAAGTTTTACATGAAATTGAGATTAAGGATGCTGATGTTCCGGTCATTGTGAATGTTTCTGCTGAACCTGAAACAAAGAAAGAAGCCTTTCAGGAAAAATTGATCGAACAACTCTATTCACCGGTGTTATGGGAAGATAGTGTGCAAAAGCTTATCAGCTTAGGAGTTGATACATTTGTAGAAATAGGGCCAGGCAAAGTGTTGTCCGGCTTAGTTCGAAAGGTGGATAGGAAGGTCACGGCCATATCAGTTCAAGATCCGGAGAGCTGTCAAAAAGCGATCGGAATGTTGAGGGGGGAATAAGCATGCGATTGGAAGGAAAAGTAGCACTTGTGACCGGCGCCTCCAGAGGCATAGGGAAAGCTGTAGCGCTTGCGCTTGCCGAAGAAGGTGCGAATGTTGTCGTAAACTATGCCGGCAGTACCGGCAAAGCGAATGAAACGGTCAGCGAAATTCAAGCAATGGGAAGGGAAGCCGTTGCATACCAGTGCAACGTATCTGATTCTGAAGCTGTTCAGGCCATGGTGAAGGATACTGTAGCGAAATTTGGGAAGCTCGATATTCTTGTAAATAATGCAGGCATTACCAGAGATAATCTCCTGATGCGTATGAAAGAAGATGAATGGGATGATGTCATAGACACAAACTTAAAAGGTGTCTTTCTCTGTACAAAGGCTGTAACCAGGCAGATGATGAAACAAAGAAGCGGACGCATCATTAATATGGCCTCGATCGTAGGAGTGATCGGCAACCCGGGCCAGGCAAACTATGTTGCTGCAAAAGCAGGAGTGATCGGCTTAACTAAATCAGCAGCTAGAGAGCTGGCTTCGCGCGGGATTACAGTGAATGCAGTGGCACCGGGTTTTATTACTACTGATATGACCGACCAGCTAACGGATGAGCAAAAGGATGCCATGCTCAAGCAAATACCACTGGAAAAATTTGGACAGGCTTCCGACATTGCCAATACGGTCGTGTTCCTTGCTTCGGATGAAGCCGGTTATATTACCGGTCAGACGATCCAAGTTGATGGCGGTATGGGCATGTAATAGAACAAATATTTTATTTCTGCCATGTTTGGATTATAATGGCTTGAGGGGAGGTGAACCTGATGGCAGACATACAAGAAAGAGTAACAAAAATCATTGTAGACCGCCTGGGTGTGGAAGAGTCAAAAGTTCAATTGGAATCTTCTTTTAAAGATGACCTGGGAGCGGACTCGCTTGATGTAGTTGAGCTTGTTATGGAATTGGAAGATGAATTTGACATGGAAATTTCCGATGAAGATGCTGAGAAAATTGCAACAGTAGGCGATGCGGTCAATTACATAAAAAGCAACAGCTAGTCGTTGGAAAATAAAATGTCCCGTTGATTGCCAGCGGGGCTTTTTCTACTTTTAAATTGATAAGGTGGATAGACAATGCGAAAATCGAGAAAAGGTTCAAAAGCAGCGGAAAGAGAGGCTAAGCTGTTTGACGAGCTGCAGAAGCAAATAGGAATTCACTTTACTGATATAAAACTTTTAAAGAAAGCTTTTACACATTCATCCTATGTGAATGAGCATCGGAAAAAGCCGTATGAAGACAATGAACGCCTTGAATTCTTGGGTGATGCTGTCCTGGAATTAACTGTCTCCCAATTTTTATATGAAAAATATCCGATGATGAGCGAGGGCGAATTAACAAAATTGAGAGCAGCAATCGTATGTGAACCATCGCTTGTTACTTTTGCCAATGAACTGAACTTCGGCGAAGCCGTCCTGCTTGGCAAAGGTGAGGAAATGACAGGGGGAAGAAAGCGCCCGGCATTATTGGCCGATGCATTCGAAGCATTTATTGGTGCTTTATATTTAGACCAAGGACTGGAGAAAACGAAGGCTTTTTTGGATAAAGTTGTATTTCCAAAAGTTGAAGTAGGTGCTTTTTCTCATGTGATGGATTTTAAAAGCCAGCTTCAGGAAGTGGTGCAAAGAGATGGAACCGGCACGCTTAAATATGAGATCTTAAAAGAACACGGCCCTGCGCATAGCCGTGTATTTGAGTCCCAGGTTGTACTCAACGGAGAAGTTCTGGGCGAAGGAAAAGGACGCTCCAAAAAGGAAGCTGAACAACATGCAGCGCAAATGGCGCTGGGTAAACTAAATGAATCATGATTGAACATAAAGAAGGAGGAAGTTTATTTGTTCCTCAAGCAATTAAATATGTATGGATTTAAGTCTTTTGCAGAAAAAACGGAAATGGAATTTGTGCCGGGCGTTACGGCGGTTGTAGGTCCAAATGGAAGTGGAAAAAGCAACGTGACCGACGCTTTGCGCTGGGTCCTTGGGGAACAATCGGCCAAATCTCTCCGCGGGGGTACAATGGAGGACATTATATTTGCCGGAAGTGATTCGAGGAAGCCTCTGAATTATGCAGAAGTTTCGATTACATTGGATAATGAGACCGGCTCCCTGCCAGTGGATTACAGTGAGGTAAATGTGAAAAGGCGGGTTTTTCGGACGGGCGAGAGTGAATTTTTTATTAATGAAAAACCGTGCAGACTTAAAGATATTGTGGAATTATTTACTGACTCGGGCCTTGGTCGTGAAGCTTTTTCTATCATTGGCCAAGGGAAAGTGGATCAGGTATTAAACAGCAAGCCGGAAGAAAGAAGAACGATCTTTGAAGAAGCTGCAGGAGTTTTGAAGTATAAACACCGAAAGAAAAAAACGGAAGACAAGCTTCTTGAAACAGAAGAGAACCTTCAGCGCGTAGATGATATCCTTCATGAGCTGGAGGGCCAGCTGGAAATATTGAAAGAACAGGCTGACCGGGCGGAACAGTTTCTGCAGATGAAAGGTGAACTAAAAAAAGTGGAAACTGCCCTGATTGTTCGGAAACTTGAAGAATTGTACGTCCAATGGGAGAAAGTCAACAATGAAGTTGAACTCTATACTGACGCAGAAATAAAACTTTCGAAAGATATACAAAATCTTGAACTGGACATTGACAAAAAAAAGCAACAGCAAAATATTACGGATGAGAAAATAAACTCTCTCCAGGAAAAACTTGTAGATGTGTCTGAGCTGCTTGAAAAATTGGAAGGCCAGCGTCAAGTTTTGGAAGAAAAAAGTAGAAACATCGTTCGGAATATGGATATGCTTCAGGTGAATATCAAGGAAGCCCAATCCAAAAAAGAAGAGCTCCTTCATACCCAGAAGGAAACGGAAAGTTTAATTTCTCAAAAGAAAGCTGAAACGCAAAATATTCATAATCAATTATTGAAAATCGAGCAAAGCCTGGGGAAACTGGACGATACTCTGGACCAAACGATAGAAAATTTAAAAAGTGAGTATGTGGATGCCATGAATGAGCAGGCATCCTATAAAAATGAAATACAATATATCGAAAAGCAGCTCGGCCAGCACCGGATCAGGCTGGAAAAACTAAGGAGCGACAAAGAAAAGGACGAAGCAGAGCTCAATCTCATTTTGACTGAACTCAAAGAAAAAGAAACGAAGTTGACCCACATCCAGAAACAGCTTCGCTCCTTGACGGAAAAAAACGAGCAATATACAGAAAAACGGGCAGTAATGAAAAACCAACGGGAGAATCTTCAGTCAGAACTTTTTCAGTTGTACCGTGAAACACAGAAAATGAAAGCTGAACAGGAAAGTCTTGAGATGATGGAAGATGACTATGCTGGTTATATGCAGGGAGTCCGTGAAGTATTAAAGGCAAAACGGACGCTGTCAGGTATTGAAGGTACAGCAGCCGACCTGATTCAAGTTCCAAAAGAACTGGAGACGGCAGTGGAAACGGCTTTGGGTGCTGCTGTTCAGCATATTGTAGTTCAGACCGATACAGACGGCCGGAAAGCGATTGAGTTTTTGAAGAAGAAAAGACTTGGTCGTGCTACGTTTTTGCCTTTAAATGTAATCCAGCCAAAGTACTTTCATTCAAACTATAAAGAGGCAATGAAATCCCACCCTTCTTTTCTTGGCACTGCTTCAGATCTAGTAACATACGACAAAAAACATGAGCCGGCCATCAGGCATCTCCTCGGCAGTATTGTTGTGGCAAAAGATTTAAAGGGAGCAGGTGAATTGGCAAAGCTTACAGGCTATAAGCTTCGCATTGTCACTCTGACGGGTGATGTGATCAATGCAGGGGGTTCCATGACAGGGGGAACTTCTAAGCAAAAAAGAACCTCTTTAATCAGCAGAAAAAACCGGCTGGAATCTGTAAAGAAAAACCTCTTCGTTCAAAAACAGAAAATCACAACTGCTGAATCGGAATTAACCCGTCTGAAAGAAAAAATGACTGAATGCGAAAAGCTGTTAAGCAACCATCAAAACAAAATCAAGGAATTGGAAGCCGTGCAATATGAGCTTCAATCAGATAAGACGCAACTGAAAATCCAATTAAAACATGTGAAAGATGCCCTGTCGCTGAACGAGGTGGAACAAGATGGCCTACTAAACGACATTCAGGAATTAAAGCTGCAATCGGAACAATCACATACAGCCTTAATGGCGCGGGAACAGTCCATCCGCCAGCTGGACGAGGAAATCAAACAGCTTGCTGAGACGAGAATTTCTCAGCAAAGTTCAAAAGATCAGCTTTTGGCTACCATCCACCAATTGAACTTGCAAAAAGTCCAATTGGAAGAACAGATGCACGCAGCCAATTCTAATCTGGAGCGCATCCGTTCTTCATTAGTTGAGACAGACAGCTTCATCAAAGAGGCTCATCATAAATGGCAGGCTTTCATAACTGAAAAAGAGAGCTTGTTATTTGAAACGACGGAGCTGGAGGAGCAAATAAAGATCAAGCAGGCCGAAAAGGAAAAGACTCTGCAGCTTATATCTGACAGCCGCCGCATGAGGCTGGACATCCAAGAAGACATAAAGCATTGTGAAGCTGAATTAAAAGAGTTGGCCAGACAACAGAAAAAACTGGCGGAGAAATTAAAGAATGAAGAATTTAAAGGCAGCCGCCTAAAAATGGAGATGGAGAATCTTGCAAAGACCTTAACCGAAGATTTCGCCATCTCGTTTGAACGTGCCCGCAAGGAGTCATCCTCCCTGATAGATGTACCCGAGGCAGAGAAAAAAAGAGACAGCTTGAAAAAGGAACTTTCTGCTGTCGGTACAGTAAACGTCGGTGCGATTGATGAATATAAAAGAGTCAGCCGCCGTTGTCAATTTTTGCATGAACAGCGGGACGACCTGTTAAAGGCAAAATCCACCTTATATGAAATTATGGATGAAATGGACCAGGAAATGATCAAACGGTTTGGCAGTACATTTCACTCCATCCAAAATTCCTTTCAGGGTGTTTTCTCCTCATTGTTCGGGGGCGGACGCGCCGAGTTAAAGTTAACAGATCCAGATGATTTATTGAATACAGGTGTAGAAATTGTTGCACAGCCCCCGGGGAAAAAGCTGCAAAATTTAAGTTTGTTGTCAGGAGGAGAACGCTCCCTGACTGCCATCGCACTGTTGTTTTCTATTTTAAAGGTACGGCCCGTTCCTTTTTGTGTGTTGGATGAAGTGGAAGCTGCACTGGATGAGGCCAATGTCGACCGATTCAGCCGGTATTTAAAAAAATTTAGTGAAAATACCCAGTTTATTGTCATCACCCACAGACAGGGGACAATGGCGGGGGCAGATGTTTTATACGGGATTACTATGCAAGAGTCCGGTGTTTCCAAACTGGTATCCGTCAAACTGGAGGAGAGCCGGGCGATGGCAAAATTAACTTGAGGTGAAGAAAATGAGTTTTTTCAAAAAATTAAAAGATAAATTCTCAACTTCCGGTGACTCCATATCGGAAAAGTTTAAAGAGGGTCTTGTCAAAACAAGAGACAACTTTTCTAATAAACTAAATGACCTGGTCTCACGTTATCGTTCTGTGGATGAAGACTTTTTTGAAGAACTTGAAGAAATTCTGATACAGGCAGATGTCGGGTTTGATACCGTAATGGAGCTTGTCGAAGAGTTGAAAATGGAAGTGAAAAGAAGAAATATAAAGGATCCTGAAGAAGTGCAATCGGTTATATCTGAAAAGCTGATCGAAATTTATGAATCAGGTGAGGATCATTTAAGTGCTCTTCATATCCAAGAGGACGGGTTGACGGTCATTTTGTTTGTTGGTGTAAACGGAGTGGGCAAAACAACAACGATCGGCAAGCTTGCACACAAGTTTAAATCTGAAGGAAAGAAAGTGATCATGGCCGCCGGGGATACTTTTCGGGCAGGAGCCATTGAACAGCTGGAAGTATGGGGAGACCGCGTTGGGGTAGATGTAATCAAGCAAACGGAGGGGTCGGACCCCGCAGCGGTGATGTACGATGCTGTTCAGGCAGCCAAAGCCCGGAAAGCGGATATTCTGCTATGCGACACAGCAGGCCGGCTTCAAAATAAAGTAAATCTGATGAAAGAGCTGGAAAAGATTAAAAGAGTCATTGAACGTGAGATACCAGGTGCTCCGCATGAGGTTCTGCTTGTTCTGGATGCCACAACCGGCCAAAACGCACTCATTCAGGCAAAAACGTTTAAAGAGGCCACCGACGTCAGCGGAATTGTGTTGTCAAAACTAGATGGCACAGCCAAGGGGGGAATTGTTCTGGCTATTCGCAATGAAATGAAGATCCCTGTAAAATTTGTAGGTCTTGGTGAAAAAATGGACGATCTTCAGCCATTTGATCCTGAAAAATATGTGTACGGGTTATTTTCCAATGTGATTGAAGAAGCGGAAGAATGAGCGGTGGGTGTTGATGGTGCTTGACGCCCAGCTCGAAAAAAGTTATGATTTAACATGTGTAAAGGTTTTTGACTTAACAAGGTGGAGATTGAAGTATGCTTGAGAAAACAACGCGAATGAATTACTTGTATGATTTTTATCAATCGTTGTTGACTCCAAAGCAGCGCGACTATATGTCTCTATACTATCGTGACGATTTTTCTCTTGGTGAGATTGCGGAGAATCATGGAGTCAGCCGTCAGGCAGTATACGACAATCTCAAAAGAACCGAGGCTTTGCTGGAAGAATATGAGGAAAAGCTTTCTCTCTATAAAAGGTTTGAAGAGAGGAAAAAGTTGCTGGTTTTGATTAGACAAGAGTTGACGGAAAGTCCGTTGGACAAAGGCAAGCTAAACCGTTATTTGGATCATTTAGAGGAATTGGATTAGGGAGGCGGAAATCTATGGCATTTGAAGGATTGGCCGACCGCTTGCAAACGACTATCCAGAAGATCCGCGGCAAAGGCAAGGTAAACGAAGCTGACGTAAAAGAAATGATGCGGGAAGTACGCCTGGCCCTTCTAGAAGCGGATGTAAACTTTAAAGTAGTCAAACAGTTTGTGAAAAAAGTGAGCGAAAGAGCGGTTGGGCAGGAAGTGATGAAAAGTCTCACTCCTGGCCAGCAAGTCATTAAGGTCGTTAAAGAAGAGCTGACGGAACTGATGGGGGGCGAGCAGAGTAAAATAGCAGTAGCCAAACGCCCGCCAACCGTGATTATGATGTCCGGTCTCCAAGGTGCCGGTAAAACGACGACAACCGGAAAGCTTGCCAACTTGCTTAGAAAAAGCTATAACCGGAAGCCGTTGCTCATCGCTGCAGATATTTACCGGCCGGCTGCCATTAAGCAGTTGGAGACGATAGGTAAGCAGCTGAATATGCCCGTTTTTTCACTGGGTGACAAAGTCAGTCCAGTTGAAATTGTCAGACAAGGGATCGAAAAGGCCAAGGAAGAACATTATGATTATGTCTTGATTGATACTGCAGGACGCCTTCATATAGATGAAGAGCTGATGCAGGAGCTTAGGGATATAAAAGAAATCGCCCAGCCTGACGAAATTTTCCTCGTCGTAGATGCAATGACAGGTCAAGATGCGGTGAATGTAGCCCAAAACTTCAATGAGCAGCTTGATATTACCGGGGTCATTTTGACCAAGCTCGATGGAGATACAAGGGGCGGTGCCGCATTATCCATTCGTTCGGTAGCCGAGAAGCCGATCAAGTTTGTCGGTATGGGTGAAAAAATGGATGCGCTGGAGCCCTTTCATCCTGAAAGAATGGCCTCGAGAATTCTCGGTATGGGGGATGTGCTGACATTAATTGAAAAGGCACAGACGTCTGTAGACGAAGAAAAAGCCAAAGAAATGGAGCATAAATTCCGAACAGCTTCCTTTACATTTGAGGACTTTCTGGAGCAGCTGGGGCAGGTTCGGAATATGGGTCCTCTGGATGAGCTGATCAAAATGATGCCAGGTGCCAATAAAATGAAGGGTCTCGATAATATTCAGGTGGATGAAAAACAAATTGGCCACGTGGAAGCTATTATTAGATCCATGACAAAAGAAGAAAAAGAACGTCCTGAAATCATCAATGCCAGCAGGCGGCGGAGAATAGCCCGTGGAAGCGGAAGAACCATCCAGGAAGTGAACCGTTTACTCAAACAATTTGAAGAAATGAAAAAAATGCTGAAGCAAATGAGCGGCATGCAACAAAAAGGTAAAAAGAAGGGTTTTAAATTTCCGTTTATGTAACTAGAAAAGCGGAAGCGCCTTGCTTAGCCCCGACAAGCATAAGACGAGTGCTGAAGAAGGTGTCTTTTGCCTTCAGCAGCACTTGGCTTATGACCTCAAGGGGCTAGGCGCAGCAGCTGGACCGTAGAAAAGCGGAAGCGCCTTGCTTAGCCCCGACAAGTATAAGACGAGTGCTGAAGAAGGTGTCTTTTGCCTTCAGCAGCACTTGGCTTATGACCTCGAGGGGCTAGGCGCAGCAGCTGGACAGTAGAAAAGCGGAAGACGGCGTCTAGGGGCGACAAGCGCTGGAGAAAAACCAGTGAAGGCTGCTCTTTGCCTTCATGGTTTTTCGAAGCGACCTCGAGCCCCTGCCGTCTGCAGCTGGACCGTAGAAAAGCGGAAGCGCCTGTTCATCGACGTACAGACTGGAGCGACTCTGACGAGATAAAGGAAACACGGCGACAAAGGAGCCGATGTTGACTTATCGTAGGAGGAGGCGTGAAGTCTGCTAGTCGATAGGCGCAGCAGCTGGACCGTAGAAAAGCGGAAGCGCCTGTTCATCGACGTACAGACTGGAGCGACTCTGACGAGATAAAGGAAACACGGCAACAAAGGAGCCGATGTTGACTTATCGTAGGAGGAGGCGTGAAGTCTGCTAGTCGATAGGCGCAGCAGCTGGACAGTAGAAAAGCAGAAGTTTTTACGTGTTAAGAAAAAACACTTTACAAACAAATCACACATTGATAATATACTATTTTGTGTATAACATTTCGGAGGTGCTCATTAAAATGGCAGTTAAAATTCGTTTAAAACGTTTAGGAGCGAAAAAGTCTCCTTTCTATCGTATCGTTGTGGCAGATTCTCGTTCTCCACGTGACGGACGTATTATTGAGGAAGTAGGAACATACAATCCGGTTGCAGATCCTGCAGTGGTTAACATCGATGAAGAGAAAACATTAAAATGGCTTCAAAACGGTGCTAAGCCGTCCGATACGGTTCGTAACCTGCTCTCGAAGCAAGGGATTATGGAAAAATTCCACAACGCCAAAAATAGTAAGTAACAGGTAATCAAGCCTATGCAAGAATTAATAAGGTCGATTGTAAAGCCGATTGTTGACCATCCTGAAGATGTCCAAATACGTATAAATGAAGAAGAAAAACGGATAACGTATTACCTGACCGTTCATAAAGAGGATATCGGGAAGGTAATCGGCCGGCAAGGCAGGGTGGCCAAAGCCATTAGAACGGTCGTTTATGCTGCAGCAGGATCAAAACAACATAAGAGGATTTATTTAGAAATCGACGAATAGAGGGGATCAACACCCCTCTTTTTTCTACTTCAAGTAAATATACAGACGGAGGATGAGATTGTGAAAATTATCCAAACAGTCACCGTCAAACAGGTTCTAACAGAAAAAAGCAGGGAAGAACTATCTGCCAAATATAGGAAAACCAAACAGCAGCTGCAGAAAGAATGTGACCAATTGCTTTTTGAAATGAAAAAGCTTGAAAGAACCAAAAAGTATTCGGCTGCTGCGCTGAAAGCTCAATTTGACAAAGAAATTGAGCTTCGAAAGGAAAAAATGAAACTTGTCGATTTTCAAATGGAACAGTTAGAGATGCTGCCGTACGGAAGTGAACTGAAAGACCAGGATATCCAGGCGCTGGTGGATATTAAAGTCGGTGATTCCTGGGAAGAGATCATGAGTGGAAAAACAATTATCGTCAAAGACGGGATCATTGAAGAGATTAGGGAGCGATAAATGCATGGAAAACTGGTTTAATGTTGGAAAAATCGTAAATACCCATGGTATCCGGGGAGAAGTAAGGGTTATTTCTATGACAGATTTTCCAGATGAACGGTATATACCAGGCAACACCCTCTATCTTTTCCTTCCCAACAAACAGGAACCTACCCCATTAACCGTCAAGTCTCATAGGAAACATAAGAACTTTGACCTTCTTGCCTTTGAAGGGTATGATGACGTGAATGAAGTGGAAAAATGGAAAACAGCTATGCTAAAAGTACATCGGGAGCAGTTATCTGAATTACCTGAGGGTGAATACTATTTCTATGAAATTATCGGGTGCCGAGTGATAACGGAACAAGGTGAAAATATCGGTATAGTCAAAGAGATTTTGACTCCTGGAGCAAATGATGTCTGGGTCGTGGAGGATAAAAACGGAAAAGATCAACTGATTCCCTATATCCCTGATATTGTTAAGAAGGTTTCGGTTGCTGAGAAAAAGATCATCATTGATCCCATGGAGGGATTGCTGACATGAAGATTGATATTTTAACTCTATTTCCTGAAATGTTTGCAGGGGTATTGGGATCCTCAATTCTGAATAAAGCTGCAGAAAAAAAGGCAGTATCCTACCAAATTACAAATTTCAGGGATTTTTCCACTGATAAACACAAAACCGTCGATGATTACCCTTATGGTGGAGGAGCAGGTATGGTATTAAAACCGCAGCCGATTTTTGATGCGGTAACCCATGTGCAAAAAGGGTATGATCGCTCAAGAGTGATATTAATGTGCCCTCAGGGTACCCGATTTGATCAAGGAAAAGCTGAAGAACTCGCAAAAGAGGACCATTTAGTGTTTATTTGCGGACATTACGAAGGATATGATGAGCGGATCAGGGAGCATGTGGTGACAGATGAAATCTCTATCGGAGATTTTATTCTGACCGGGGGAGAGCTTGCGGCAATGGTGGTCATCGATGCAGTGGTCCGCCTCCTCCCTGGTGTTTTAGGCAATGTCCAGTCCGCCATTGAGGAATCATTTACCACCGGTCTGCTGGAACACCCGCACTATACACGGCCGGCAGATTTTCGGGGAATGAAAGTACCTGAGGTTTTGCTTTCAGGCAATCATAACAAAATTGAAGAATGGCGGTTACGTGAATCATTGAAAAGAACCAAAAACCGCCGTCCGGATCTCTATGCAAAATATGAGGAATCTGATAGAAAAAAATTGGATGATATCTGAAATCAAGAATGAAAAATGGATTGTAAATGATTTTGCGATATGGTATTATTACCTTTGTGACAATGGCGTTTACCGGATGCCTGTCTGTAACTACGGTGTTCCGCTGCAATGAAAATTTTTTTGTAAGAGCATCGGTTGGAAGGAGATGAATACGATGCACAAATTAATTGAAGAAGTAACTAAAGAACAATTGCGTACAGATCTTCCTGAATTTCGCGCTGGTGATACAGTTCGTGTTCACGTAAAAGTAGTCGAAGGCACACGCGAACGTATCCAGATTTTTGAAGGTGTTGTCATCAAACGCCGTGGTGCTGGAATCAGCGAAACATTCACTGTCCGCAAGATTTCTTATGGTGTTGGAGTAGAGCGTACCTTCCCACTTCACACACCGAGAATTGCCAAAATCGATGTCGTGCGTCGCGGTAAAGTTCGTCGTGCGAAACTTTACTATCTGCGTAAACTTCGCGGAAAAGCAGCTCGTATTAAAGAAATTCGATAAAAACCATGCATGGGTGCTGATCGGAAGCAGCCTTGCTGGATGATAAGTTCATTCCGTCTGTAAAAGGAGCTTGAGTACAAGCTCCTTTTTATAGTTTTAGAAAAGGATAAACGATTCTAGGATCGGAGTATACAAGAAAAATGACTTTGCCGGGCTCGACGGACAAGAAATCCCGGCGCCACCGAAGCAAGAGAATACAGCGTTCTCTTCTTCTTCGTTGTTCCGGGCCGAGTTCTATCCGGCGCAAGGGTATGCCATTGCTTTCTAAGGCATACTTCGCTTTGCCGGCACTCATCAAGTATGATGCCGATAAGCAGGCATCCCTCGCTTTGTCTCGCCAGAATTATTCTTTTTCTGGCTGCAATATATACCTCTCGAAATTATAACCCTGCAAGAATTGGGTAAGCTTAGCTTTGCTCATCGCAATACTGCATGAAGTATATTCAAGGATGTTTCTCACGGCGCTATTAATATCAATCGCTTGGCTGAGAGGCTGCTTTCTTGGAATCGCCTGATTTCCCCGCGCTCTGCCTTTCAGTTCTCTTTACATCCATAAACAGGCACTTGTGCTTTTGGATCTATAACAAGTATGTTTTCAGTGTTTTTACCTGGCCATTTACTGTACAATAATATAAACAGGATATTTATGGAGACTTCTTTAGTTGATTGGAAGGTGACAATATGGCAAAAGAAAAAAATGAATTGTGGGAATGGACAAAAGCTTTACTCATTGCTGTAGGACTGGCTGCAATTATTCGTTATGCATTTTTTACACCGATTGTCGTGGATGGTTTTTCCATGATGCCTACTTTGCATAATGGAGATCGGATGATTGTCAATAAAATCGGCACTCCCGACCGCTTTGATATTATCGTATTTCATGCTCCTGAACAAAAAGATTATATCAAACGGGTGATTGGTCTTCCGGGAGATACCGTTGAATATGTCAGTGATACATTATATGTAAATGGAAAAGCATATGAAGAGCCATATTTGGAAGCCTATAAAGAGCAGACTCCTGAAGGACCGCTGACAGAAGATTTTACCCTGGAAGAAATTACGGGAGAAAAAACCGTTCCGGAAGGAGAACTGTTTGTGCTGGGTGACAATAGACGCTCCAGCAAAGACAGTCGCCATATCGGTACCATTTCGATGGAACAGGTAATCGGAGATACAAAAATCGTCTATTGGCCGATAAAAGACATAAGAATTGTAGAGTAATGATGGAGTGAGTGTCATGGCAATCCAGTGGTTTCCCGGCCATATGGCAAAAGCACGCCGGGAAGTGACAGAAAAACTTAAAATGGTGGACATTGTATTTGAATTAGTGGATGCACGGATTCCTGTTTCGTCCGCAAATCCGATGCTTCAAGAGATTATCCGGCATAAAAAGCGGTTGATATTGCTGAATAAGGCTGATATGGCTGACCCTGAATGGACGAAACAATGGATTCAATTTTTTTCGGAGAAAAATCACAAAGCCATAGCGATTAATTCGCAAGAAGGGAAAGGATTAAATCACATCGTTAAATCAGCACAAGAGCTGCTCCAGGAAGAAAGGGAACGCCGCAAGGCAAAAGGGATCAAACCCAGGGCAATCAGAGCTATGATTATCGGGATTCCCAATGTGGGGAAATCCACTTTAATCAACCGGCTTGCAAAGAAAAATATTGCCAAAACCGGAAATACGCCCGGAGTTACCAGAGGACAGCAATGGATTAAAGTTGGCAAGGATTTAGAATTGCTCGACACACCTGGGATTCTATGGCCCAAATTTGAACATGAAGAAACGGGGTATAAACTTGCATTGACGGGAGCAATTAAGGATTCTCTTTTAAATATGCAGGATATCGCCGTATTTGCACTTCGGTTCTTGCAAAAGCACTATCCGGAACGGTTAAAAAGAAGATATCGGCTCGATGCCATCCCTGATGGAATCGTTGAATTATTTGACCATATCGGAAAAATGCGAGGTTGCCTTATATCCGGCGGAGAGGTGGATTATGAAAAAACCGCAGAGGCTGTGATCATGGATATGCGTATGCAGAAGCTGGGGGCCCTAACATTGGACAGGCCGGAGGATATCATCGACCAAGACCCGTAAGGGTCTTTGTTTTTGGCGCATCGACTTATTGAAAGATTTTTAATTTATGGCACTTTGCGTGAAACAGAGAGAGGAGGGAAAAGGGAGTGGTGAAAACCATGACCATCGCTCAAATACAAAAGGCTCTGCAGAAAATACATACCGAGAATGACCCTTTTTTGAAAGAGTTACAAACCGATTCCCGCAAAGGCGTTCAAACTTTATTAAACAGATGGAAGGTTGAAAGGAAAAAAGAACGTCAGGAATTGGAAAGGTTTCAACACATGTCCCTCCATGAAAAACGTTGGAGGCAAAAGGGGTTTGACGCCATTTGCGGAATTGATGAAGCGGGGCGCGGACCGCTGGCAGGCCCGGTAGTATCTGCAGCAGTTATATTGAAAAAGAACAGTTTTATCAAGGGGTTGGATGATTCCAAAAAAATCAGCGAGGCCAGAAGGCTGCAGTTGTTTGAACAAATTCATGAAGAAGCTGAGGCAATCGGTATAGGCATGATCTCTCCAATAGAGATAGACAAATATAATATTCATCAAGCTGTCTTAAAAGCAATGAAACTTGCTGTAAGCAACTTAGTTGTTCAACCAGATGTTCTGTTAATTGATGCAATGAATATTGAAACTCCCTATCCACAGGAATCCATTATAAAAGGGGACGCAAACAGCATTTCAATTGCGGCTGCATCCATTATTGCCAAAGTCACCCGTGACCGAATAATGGCAGAATACGATCTCCGCTATCCGGAGTATGGATTTGCAATACATAAGGGGTATGGAACAAAAGCTCATTTAGATGCATTAAAGAAATGGGGACCCAGTGAGATTCACAGAAGGTCTTTTGCCCCGGTACGATCGGCTTTGCAGCAATCCCGAAAGGGTGAATAAGATTGAATGTACATACGGTAACAAAAAATTTGCTCCGGACTTTTTCTTCAGACCCAAGCAGCCCCCTAATTTTAAGGCAAGGACAAATCTTTTTTGCTCAGGTACAAAAGATTTATCCAAACCAGCATGCCGAAATTCAATTGGGCAGCCGCCAATTAATTGCCAGGCTGGAAGCCCCGCTGGAAAGCGGCAAGGGCTATTTTTTACAAGTCGATTCTCATGAAGGAGAACTGCGTTTAAAACTGTTGGGAACGAGGCAGCAGGATGTCCATTTGCTCATGAAACAAATGTCTCTGCCGAATGAGAAAGGATTTCGGAGCCTGGCTGACTTATTAATGAAAGAGCCACTAAGTCTGACAAGGGATCAACTATATAAAGCGGGACAGTGGATCCAGGCTGCTGCGGATAAAGAACTCGCTCTGGAAGTGATACAATTCATCCATCACCAGAATTTACCCTTTAAGGAAAGTGTGTTTCAGGCACTTTTCAATGCCGGCAGCAAAGAGTCATTGACTCAATTAATTACTGGTCTGCGTGACGTACTGGCTGCAGAAAAACCCTCATCAGCATCACAGAAAATTATCTCTATCATTGATGAATTTGGTGTAGATTCCGAAAGACATTCCCGTGTTGCCGTTCCTGCAGCGTTATCGGGAAGGGAAGCGTTGGCAAAGATCAAACATTCGATAGAACAGATGGGCCTGTTTTCCGGGAATCATAACACCCGGCAACAGATCAGCCAAGCTGAGACACTAAGATCCCTCCTGGTCCAATATTTGGGAGCGAAAAGCGGAAAGTCAAATCAGGCTGCATTGGCGGCAGAAAAGCTTTTGCACAGAATCAATGGCCAGCAGCTCTTGTCTATTGATACCGGACCTGTACAGCAGCTGTTTTTTGAGCTGCCTGTTAACTTAAATGGCTTTCGTACGGATATTTCTTTTCTTTGGGAAGGAAAACGAAACAAGAAAGGAAAAATAGACCCTGCTTATTGCAGAGTAATTTTTTATTTACATTTGCCCTCTTTAAAAGAGACGGTAGTGGATGTAAAAATCCAAAACCGTGTAACAACCATCACCATTTTTAACGATTTTCCCGCCATTAAAGCCCTAGCTGATCCGCTGCTGCCGGAAATAAAAAAACAGCTGAGTACACTTGATTATGAAATATCCTCGGTTGAATTTAAAAAAACTCTTCAAAAGAAGGAAAAAAAGCTTCCTGCCTTCAGGGTGCAATCGTATTCGGGAGTTGATATTCAAGTATGAACAAGTCTACAAAAATTACTAAGGCAGCGGCATTGGGAGGTCCGTTGGATGATGGAGGAGCTCCTGTTGTTTTGGCTAAAGGCAAGGGGATCACTGCCGAAAAAATATTGGAAACAGCAAAAGAAAATGGGATACCTGTCCATGAAGACCCCGCTCTTGTTGAACTGCTGGGCCAACTGGACTTGAACGAAGCCATTCCGGAAGAGTTATACGAAGCTGTTGCGGAAATTTTTGCCTTTATTTACAGGCTTGATCAAAAAATGGCGGAAAATAGCTGATATGGCCTTAAACAGTGGACTTCCATTCGCCGTTTTTATACAATAAACACGCAATCTATTTTTTCAGTATTTGATAGGAGGACGGAAAATGAATATCCATGAATATCAGGGTAAAGAAATCCTTAGAAAATACGGAGTATCTGTCCCTAATGGAAAAGTTGCTTTTACCGTGGATGAAGCTGTAGAAGCTGCGAAAGAGCTTGGTACGGATGTTACGGTTGTCAAAGCTCAGATCCATGCCGGCGGGCGCGGAAAAGCCGGCGGGGTGAAAGTGGCTAAAAACTTGGATGAAGTTCGTACATATGCTGAGGAGATTTTAGGAAAAACACTTGTAACTCATCAGACAGGACCGGAAGGAAAAGAAGTAAAGCGCTTGCTGATTGAAGAAGGATGCGATATTAAAAAAGAATACTATGTCGGTCTCGTAGTTGACCGCAGCACGGACCGCGTGGTCATGATGGCTTCTGAAGAAGGCGGAACGGAAATTGAAGAAGTAGCTGAGAAAACTCCTGAAAAAATCTTTAAAGAAGTGATTGACCCGCTTGTTGGATTGACTGGATTCCAAGCCCGCAGACTTGCGTTCAATATCAATATTCCTAATGAACTTGTGGGCAAAGCGGCTAAGTTTATGATGGGGCTTTATAAAACGTTCGAAGATAATGACTGCTCGATTGCTGAAATCAATCCTCTTGTGGTAACAGGGGATGGAAATGTGCTTGCTCTTGATGCGAAATTAAACTTTGATGACAACGCTTTATATAGACATAAGGATATCCTTGAGTACCGTGATCTGGATGAAGAAGATCCAAAAGAAATTGAAGCTTCAAAATATGACTTGAGCTACATTGCACTTGACGGGAATATTGGATGCATGGTAAATGGAGCAGGTCTTGCGATGTCTACCATGGACATCATCAAATATTACGGTGGAGAACCGGCAAACTTCCTGGATGTCGGAGGTGGTGCAACAGCAGAGAAAGTGACAGAAGCATTTAAAATTATCCTCTCCGATGATGCCGTGAAAGGAATCTTTGTCAATATTTTCGGCGGCATTATGAAGTGTGACGTGATTGCTTCCGGTGTAGTTGAAGCTGTGAAACAGGTCGGCCTCGAAGTACCTCTGGTAGTAAGACTGGAAGGGACGAATGTGGATAAAGGAAAAGAAATTCTTCAACAATCCGGATTGAATATAACGGCTGCGGATTCCATGGCAGATGGAGCTCAAAAAATTGTCGAACTGGTAAAATAAGGGATCTGAAATGGTTGGTTTCATATCGCTCGAATCATAGACCACTTGAAAGGCAGGGAAAATCATGAGTGTTTTTGTCAATAAAGACACAAAAGTTATTGTACAGGGAATTACAGGCTCAACAGCACTTTTTCATACAGAGCAAATGCTTGAATATGGCACAAAAATCGTTGGCGGTGTCACACCTGGAAAAGGCGGACAGGAAGCTGCCGGTGTACCGGTTTTCAACACTGTTGAAGAAGCGGTAAAAGAAACAGGCGCAAATGCTTCTGTCATTTATGTACCGGCCCCATTTGCCGCAGATGCCATCATGGAGGCGGTGGATGCGGAATTAGACCTTGTCATTTGTATTACAGAACATATTCCTGTATTGGACATGGTGAAAGTCGTACGTTACATGGAAGGCAAGAAAACAAGACTTATAGGGCCTAACTGTCCTGGAGTGATTACAGCAGACGAGTGTAAAATTGGCATCATGCCTGGATATATTCATAAAAAAGGCCATGTTGGCGTAGTATCTCGTTCCGGGACGTTGACATACGAGGCCGTTCATCAGCTTACCACTGCGGGAATTGGCCAAACAACGGCTGTTGGTATCGGCGGAGACCCTGTGAACGGTACAAACTTCATTGATGTTCTGAAAGAGTTCAATGAAGATCCGGAAACCGAAGCTGTCATTATGATCGGAGAAATCGGAGGTACCGCAGAGGAAGAAGCTGCTGAATGGGTGAAAGCGAATATGACGAAACCTGTAGTCGGTTTCATTGGCGGAGCCACAGCACCTCCAGGAAAGCGTATGGGACATGCAGGCGCTATCATTTCCGGCGGTAAAGGTACAGCTGCGGAAAAAATACGTGTCATGACTGAGTGCGGTATTAAAGTGGCTGACACTCCGGCCGTGATCGGCGAAACTTTGATTGAGGCATTGAAAGAAAATGGCTTATATGAAAAATGTAAAACACATTAATTTCCTGAGCCCCTCCGGAAAGAGGGGCTTTCTCTAAATAAATCCGAAGGAAGTGGTCTGAATTTTTAAAGAAATGCTGGTCCATTTGCACCATTGTCCCCAACTGGGCAATCATTCGTTAAGAAACCTGCTTAGGCATGACCCGGCATTGGCCAATTTTCACTCCTATTCATCTTCTGTCCTACAACAAATCCTTCAATTAAAACCCTCATCTATGAAAAAATTTCTATATGAATTCAATACCATCGACATGAAAAGGATATTGGCAGTATACGATGCAAATTCCATCTCTGTCATAACTTTTCAGGATGAGGAATACCCGGAAATTTTACGAGAAATTCATGATCCCCCGCTTATTCTCTATACGGTCGGAAATAAAGATCTCCTGCAAAAACCAGCAATCGCGATCGTGGGAGCAAGAACCGCAGATGATTATGCAAATACTGCAATTTCTTTATTGCTGCCCCCTTTAATTGAACAACAATTGGTTATTATTAGCGGCTTGGCAAAAGGGGCTGATACGATTGCTCATGAACAAACCATCTGTATGGATGGTAAAACCATTGGAGTACTGGCTGGAGGATTTTTTCACTTATATCCGCCGGAAAACAAGGTACTTGCTGAACAAATGAAGAAAAATCATTTGATCCTTTCAGAATATCCCCCGATTTGGAAACCTCAAAAATGGCATTTTCCCATGAGAAACAGAATCATTAGCGGCCTGGCACAAGGCACCGTCATCATTCAGGCAAAGGAAAAAAGCGGATCGCTGATCACAGCTGATTTTGCCTTGGAAGAAGGACGTGAGGTATTTGCAGTTCCCGGTCCCATTAGTTCTCCGCTGTCTGCAGGAACAAACCGCTTGATTCAGCAAGGAGCTAAGCTTGTTACTTCGGGGCATGATATTCTGGAAGAGCTATATATCAGTTGAACGTCAGCGGCTTGAAAAATCAAAAAAAACTTGCAATTTCAAGTAAAGTGGGATAGATTCATCAAAAGAAGCATAGAATGGGTATATTAAACATGCACCATATATCTAATGACATTCAAACCAATTTGTGGTCCGCCAGATCGGCACTTCGGTGCCGTGTTTTCTTTTATTTTCGCAGGAGGCAGGCGTCCTCCGCTTTTCTATTGTCCAGCTGCGGCGCCTAGTCCCTCGAGGTCATAAGCCAGTCGCTTTAGAAGGCAAACTGCGCCTTCGTCAGCGCCAGTCTTATGCTTGTCGGGGCTGGGCAAGGCGCCTCCGCTTTTCGGTTGTCCAGCTGCGGCCGCCATCGGCTCGAGGTCGCTTCGGTCCAGTCAATGAAGTCTGAAGAACGACTTCATTATCTGGCCCTCCAGCGCAAGTCGCCGATAGGCAGGCGTCCTCCGCTTTTCTGATACCCTGTTCTATTTCTTTCGTTGACAAACATATCATACAACGTATAAGATTTAATCTACTGAATTAACCTCTGGGGAGGATTTTTGCATGTCGGATTATTTAGTAATAGTGGAATCGCCTGCAAAGGCGAAGACCATTGAACGATATTTAGGAAAAAAATATAAAGTGAAAGCATCCATGGGGCATGTCATTGATTTGCCGAAAAGCCAAACGGGTGTGGATGTTGAAAATAATTTTAAACCGAAATATATTACAATTAGGGGAAAAGGACCTGTTTTAAAAGAATTAAAAACGGCAGCCAAAAAAGCCAAGAAAGTATATTTGGCCGCTGACCCGGACAGAGAAGGGGAAGCCATCGCCTGGCATTTGGCTAATAGCCTTGATATTGATATTCATTCAGACTGCCGCGTGATTTTTAATGAAATTACAAAAGATGCCATTAAAGAATCATTTAAACATCCGCGTCCTATTAACATGAACCTGGTGGATGCGCAGCAGGCGAGGAGAATTTTAGACAGACTTGTAGGATACAATATAAGCCCGCTTTTATGGAAAAAAGTGAAAAAAGGACTGAGTGCCGGCAGAGTTCAGTCCGTAGCCGTACGTTTGATCATTGACAGGGAAAATGAGATTAAAAACTTTGTCCCTGAAGAGTACTGGTCGATCGAGGGTTTGTTTAAAAAGGGAAAAGATACCTTTCAGGCTGCATTTTACGGGATTAATGACAAGAAGAAGAAGCTTCAGTCCGAAGAGGATGTTCAAGAAATACTGGGAAAATTAGAGGGAAACACATTCATTGTTCAATCGGTGACAAAAAAAGAAAGAAAAAGAAACCCGGCCCGTCCCTTTACCACTTCTTCCCTTCAGCAGGAAGCCGCAAGGAAGCTGAACTTCAGAGCTAAAAAAACCATGATGCTTGCTCAGCAATTATATGAAGGTATTGATATCGGCAAAGAAGGAACGGTTGGTTTAATTACTTACATGAGAACGGATTCTACCAGGGTATCTGAGATTGCTGTCAAAGAAGCTGCAGAATATATTACTTCCCAATACGGAAAAGAATATGTGGCTTCAGGAATACGTAAAGAGAAGAAGAATGCCAATGCTCAGGATGCCCATGAAGCCATCCGTCCTACAAGTACCATGCGGGCTCCGGGTGCGTTAAAAGCTTATTTAAGCAGGGATCAGCTAAGATTGTACAGGCTTATTTGGGAGCGTTTCGTTGCCAGCCAGATGGCTCCTGCTGTAATGGATACCGTGACAGTCAATATGGTTAATAATGGTGTGACCTTTCGTGCCAATGGTTCCCAAATTAAATTTCAAGGGTTTATGAAAGTATATGTCGAAGGTACGGATGATCAATCAGAGGAAAAAGAAAATGTCCTGCCTGCTTTTTTGGAAGGTGAAAAGGTTCAATCTGAGAAAATCAATCCTAAACAGCACTTTACCCAACCGCCTCCAAGATATACAGAAGCAAGGCTGGTTAAGACTTTGGAAGAACTGGGAATCGGAAGACCGTCAACCTATGCCCCCACGTTGGATACCATTCAAAGACGGGGATATGTTGCTCTGGATAACAAACGTTTTGTACCTACAGAATTAGGTGAAGTTGTCATTGAACTGATGATGGAATTCTTTCCGGACATCCTGGACGTTGAATTTACTGCAAATATGGAAAACAATCTTGACGAAATCGAAGAAGGCCAAGCCGAATGGGTAAAAATTATCGATGATTTTTATCAAAACTTCGAGAAAAGCTTAAAAATAGCAGAATCTGAAATGAGAGAAGTAGAAATAAAAGACGAATATGCCGGGGAAGACTGCGAAAAGTGTGGGAATCCCATGGTCATTAAGATGGGGCGTTTCGGCAAATTTATGGCGTGCAGCAATTTTCCTGACTGCAGAAATACAAAAGCCATTGTCAAAGAGATTGGCGTGAAATGTCCATCATGTAAAGAAGGGAATGTCATTGAACGAAAAAGCAAGAAAAAGCGAATTTTCTATGGGTGTGACCGTTATCCGGAATGCGATTTTCTGTCATGGGATAAACCGATCAACCGTACTTGTCCGAAATGTGATCATATCCTTGTAGAGAAAAAGCTTAAAAAAGGAAAACAGATACAATGTGTTCATTGTGATTACAAAGAGAAGCTCCAACAGTAAGGAAAAAGCCATAAGTATAAGACAACCGCGGAAGAAGGCAATTTGTCTTCTTCTTTCATTCGCAAGGGGCCCGGGCTGAATTGACAACAGATACAATGTGGCAGTCGGCCAAAGGCGGGATGCACGATACGATACTGTCTGATCATGACAAGCGGCTTATTTCCTGAGGAGCATGTTGTCAGGAATGCTGGAGATCCGGAGCTGCTGTCAAGACCATCCGGTAACTTGCTCAGGTACCTGTGGTGTCAACTCCCGGAGATATCCATAAAGGAATGTTCCTCCTGACCCTATGCGCCTGGAACACATATGAGATACGTCCGATAAAGAGGGATAAGGTGAGTGCCAAAAGCGCTCACCTTTTCTTAAGCTTAAAATAATCAATAGAGAAGTGCGCTTTGTTTTTAATTATTATTTGTTTAGGGTAAAATGCTATAGGGTTCATGAATATGAAATTGTGAAATATTGATCATACATTTGGAGGTACTGCCCATGCAATCTGTCAATGTAGTAGGTGCGGGATTGGCCGGAAGCGAAGCAGCCTGGCAACTGGCCAAAAGAGGCATCTCAGTGCACTTATATGAAATGAGACCGGTTAAACAAACGCCTGCCCATCATACAGACAAGTTTGCCGAGCTTGTTTGTTCCAACTCACTAAGAGCGAACTCTCTTACGAATGCAGTCGGTGTGTTAAAAGAGGAAATGAGAACAATGGATTCCTTGGTGATTAAAGCAGCCGATCAATCATCAGTTCCGGCAGGGGGAGCTCTTGCTGTTGACAGGCACGACTTTGCGGGATTTATTACTGAACAGCTTCGGAATCATCCGCTCATTACGGTTCACAATGAGGAAATCACTGATATTCCATCCGGTATTACGATCATTGCCACAGGACCACTGACGAGTGACAGCCTGTCACAGAAGCTGAAACAGCTGACGGGGGAGGAACATTTGTATTTTTATGATGCTGCTGCTCCTATCATTGAGAAAGACAGCATAAATATGGATAAAGTTTATTTAAAATCCCGTTATGATAAAGGGGAAGCAGCTTACCTGAACTGTCCGATGAATGAAGAAGAGTTCGACCGATTTTATGATGCCCTTATACAGGCAGAAACTGTTCCGCTTAAAGAATTTGAAAAGGAGATCTTCTTTGAGGGGTGCATGCCCATAGAAGTGATGGCAAAAAGAGGAAAAAAGACAATGCTTTTCGGACCTTTAAAGCCGGTAGGTTTGGAGGATCCCAGAACAGGTAAAATCCCTTATGCTGTTGTACAGCTCCGTCAAGACGATGCTGCGGGAACTTTGTATAATATGGTAGGATTTCAGACTCATCTCAAATGGGGTCCACAAAAGGAAGTCATCCGTCTTATTCCTGGACTGGAGGACGTAGAGATCGTTCGTTATGGTGTAATGCACCGCAATACATTTATTAATTCTCCGAAAGTGCTGAAAGCAACATATCAAACTAAAGAAAGACCAGACCTGTTCTTTGCGGGGCAAATGACTGGTGTGGAAGGGTATGTGGAATCTGCAGCCAGCGGTTTGGCTGCCGGCTTGAACGCATCTTTACTGACCCTGGGCAAAGAGCCGGTTGCATTCCCAAAAGAAACCATGATTGGCAGCATGGCGCACTACATTACATCAACTGGCGCCAAAAACTTCCAGCCTATGAATGTTAATTTTGGGTTATTGCCGCCTTTGGAGGAAAAAATCAGGAACAAGAAACAGAAAAATGAAAAGTATGCTGAACGTGCCATGAATATAATTCAAAACTTTTCGAAAACTTTATAAAAATTCTTTGCAAGGCAAAATGGATTGTGATAATATTTAGAAGGCTCAAAATCGAGGTGGCGAGATGAAGGAAGAAACCGCTATTGCAAAGAACAAGTTTTTGGAATACTTGCAGATCGAGAAAAACTATTCATCTTATACCATAGAATTTTATCAAAAGGATGTAGAGCATTTCATATCATTTATGATTGAACAATGTATCGAAACACTGGATCAAGTAGAATATTTCGATGCCCGTTTGTATGTAACCTCATTGTTTGAGCAGAAATATGCCAGAACGAGTGCTTCGAGAAAAATATCCAGTCTTCGCAGTTTTTTTAAGTTTTTATTGAGAGAAAAAGTTGTACATGACAATCCTTTTGCATTGGTCATTCAGCCTAAGAAGGGAAGAAAGCTGCCAAGTTTTTTGTATGAGGAGGAAATGAATCAATTATTTGCTTCCTGTGATACTTCCACACCTTTGGGATTACGTAATCTTGCCCTAATGGAATTACTATACGCAACCGGGATCAGGGTAAGTGAGTGTGCAAACATTCAAATAAATGATCTGGATTTGGAACTATCAACATTATTGGTAAAAGGAAAAGGGAGAAAAGAACGGTATGTTCCCTTTGGTGCATTTGCAGCGGAATCAATTGAGTCTTATCTGGGCCATGCAAGGGGAAAATTGATCGGAAGTTCGGAACACCCATATGTATTTGTTAATGCAAGAGGAGGCCCGTTAACCGCAAGAGGAATTCGCTATATTCTAAATGATATAATGAATAAAGCTTCTATGTCGGGAAAGATTCATCCTCATATGTTTAGACACAGCTTTGCAACACACATGCTCAATAATGGGGCAGACATGAGAACGGTTCAGGAATTATTGGGGCATTCTCACTTGTCATCCACACAGGTTTATACGCATGTTACAAAGGATCATTTGCGAAAAACGTATATGAATAGCCATCCACGGGCTTGATTGAGCAAGGAGGGACAGAATGGAGCAATTTCATGCAACAACCATTTTCGCTGTTCACCACAAAGGGAAAAGTGCTATGGCGGGAGACGGACAGGTTACATTTGGAGAAGCAGTGGTCATGAAGCATACTGCCCGCAAAGTCAGAAAACTATTTAACGGAAAAGTGCTGGCAGGATTTGCCGGCTCTGTAGCTGATGCTTTTACACTCTTTGAAAAATTTGAAGGCAAGCTTGAGCAGTATAATGGCAACCTTCCCCGGGCTGCAGTTGAATTGGCAAAAGAGTGGAGAAGTGACAAAGTGTTAAGAAAACTTGAGGCGATGTTGATTGTCATGGATACATCGAATCTTCTGCTGATTTCTGGAACGGGTGAGGTCATTGAGCCGGACGATGGTATTTTGGCTATCGGTTCTGGGGGGAATTATGCCCTTGCAGCAGGACGTGCGTTCAAACATTATGCAGCAGAACAAATGAGTGCAAAGGACATGGCAAAAGCTGCACTGGAAATTGCTGCAGACATATGCGTCTACACAAATCGACAAATTATTGTCGAAGAATTGTAACACATGTTGACGATGGAATGAGTTACTGTAAAGGAGGGACTATTTTGCCAGTCATGAAGAAAGGCTCAGAAATGACGCCTAGGCAAATTGTTGATAAGCTGGATCAATATATTGTCGGTCAGAGGGAAGCAAAACGGGCAGTGGCTGTAGCCCTTCGAAACCGATATCGCCGCAGTCTTTTAAGCGAGGACATACGAGACGAGATTATCCCAAAGAATATTTTAATGATGGGACCAACGGGTGTGGGAAAGACTGAGATTGCCCGCCGGCTTGCTAAAATGGTCGGTGCTCCGTTTGTTAAAGTAGAAGCAACCAAATTTACAGAAGTGGGCTATGTGGGACGTGATGTAGAGTCTATGGTCCGTGATCTGGCTGAAACCTCTATTCGAATCGTGAAAGAAGAAAAGATGGAGGAAGTAAAGGAACAGGCTGAGAAACAAGCGAATAAAAGGCTGGTGGAGCTGCTTGTACCAAAGAAAAAGAAAGCTGAGAACTTTAAAAATCCGTTTGAAATGATCTTTGGCGGTAACCAGCAGTCTGAGAGTTCCGTTCAGGATGAGCAAGAAGACATAAGTATTAGGGAAAAAAGAAGAATGATTGAAGAGAAGCTTGCGCGAGGAGAACTTGAAAACGAAATGGTGCAAGTTGAGGTTGAAGAACATCAGCCATCCATGTTTGATTTATTTCAAGGATCAGGAATGGAACAGATGGGTATGAATATGCAGGATGCCTTAAGCAGTCTCATGCCGAAGAAAATGAAGAAAAGAAAGCTTCCTGTTAAAGAAGCCCGCGTTGTTTTGACAAACGATGAAGCCCAAAAGCTTATTGATATGGATGAAGTAACGCAAATGGCCATCACCAAAGCCGAGCAAACCGGGATCATTTTTATTGATGAAATCGATAAAATTGCAAGCAAGGGACAATCATCATCAGCGGATGTGTCCAGAGAAGGAGTCCAGAGAGATATCCTTCCAATTGTGGAAGGATCCACTGTGATGACAAAATATGGACCTATTAAAACGGATTATATTTTATTTATCGCTGCCGGGGCTTTCCATATGGCAAAGCCATCCGATTTAATCCCTGAACTGCAAGGTCGCTTTCCGATCCGGGTAGAGCTTGAAAAGCTGACAGCAGAAGACTTTTATAAAATACTCACTGAGCCTGACAATGCGCTTATTAAACAATATTCAGCATTATTGGAAACAGAAGGTATACAAATAGAATTTTCTGACGATGCTATAACTAGGCTTGCAGAAATCGCCCATGATGTGAATCAAACTACGGATAACATTGGTGCGCGACGCCTGCACACAATTATGGAGAAACTGCTAGAAGATTTGTCCTTTGAAGCTCCGGACGTGACAATGGAGAAAGTGGAGATCACCGCACATTACGTTGATCAAAAACTTTCAGCAATTTCAAAAGACAAAGATTTGAGCCAGTTCATTTTATAGGTATGAAATCCATCAATCTACATTTGAATATTTTAGGAGGAGAAACAATGGATTTATTAACAAGAACACGGACAATTAATGCAATGCTTCAAAATACTGCCGGCAAACCGGTAAATTTCACCGAGATGGCAGAAACTTTGTCGGACCTTATCGAAACGAACGTTTACGTCTTAAGCAGACGCGGAAAAGTACTCGGTTATTCTGTCCGTCAGCCAATCGAAAGCGACAGAATGAAAAAGATCCTGGAAGAACGCAAGTTTCCGGAAGAGTATACAAAAAACTTGTTTAATATCAATGAAACTTCGGCAAACCTGGATATCAACAGTGAGTACGCTGCTTTCCCTGCCGAGAGCAAAGACTTATTTGCAACAGCACTGACCACCATTGTACCGATCATCGGCGGTGGAGAAAGACTGGGCACATTGATATTGGCGCGCCTTGGCCAAGAATTTGACAATGATGACCTAATCCTGGCTGAATATGGTGCTACAGTTGTTGGTATGGAAATTCTCCGTGAAAAAGCGGAGGAAATTGAAGAAGAAGCACGAAGCAAAGCAGTCGTTCAAATGGCGATCAGCTCACTTTCTTACAGTGAACTTGAAGCAATTGAGCATATTTTTGAAGAGCTGAGTGGAACTGAAGGACTTCTCGTTGCATCAAAAATTGCAGACAGAGTGGGAATTACGAGATCTGTCATCGTCAACGCGCTTAGAAAGCTTGAAAGTGCGGGTGTAATTGAGTCACGGTCACTTGGTATGAAAGGTACGTATATTAAAGTGTTGAACTCGAAATTTTTTGTCGAATTAGAGAAGCTAAAGTCTAGCTAAAAGAATGTGATATTAGGTAAAAAAGAACGTCCGATAAGATCAGGCGTTCTTTTTTTTTTTTTTTTTTTTTTTTTTTGTCACATTATAGGTCTTTTTGACTAATTTTCATAATTTTCATCGATAGTTCACATAAAATTTACCCGCCATATATAGACGTAATATGACAAAACGATTACAATATGGATAGTTTAGGAAAAAGAGGAAATTGGCGGTGGTTTTTATGAAACTTTTTTCCGATACCATTCGAACGATAGAACGATCATTGGATTACTCAGCACTGAAACACGAAATAACTGCGCAAAATATTGCTAATGCAGATACCCCTAATTACAAGGGGAAGCAAGTGACTTTCCAAAAGGCACTGAACGAGGCGCTATCGGCATCTACTCTCCGTGTCAGTGACGACAGACACATTACAAACGGACAAAAGCGCGATTCGGCTGTAATCTCCGCCAACAGACAAGTCCAATATGCTCATAATGGAAACAATGTGGATATTGATAAAGAAATGTCAGACCTTGCCGCAAATCAAATATATTACAGTTTGTTAACAGATAGATTAAGCGGGAAATTTCAATCGTTACAGAATGTGATTAAGGGAGGTAAATAGTCATGAGCATTTTCCATTCCATGGGAATTTCTTCCTCGGCGCTGACATCCCAGCGCTTGAGACTGGATGTGATTTCCTCCAATATGGCAAATATTGATACGACGAGGGAACGGATAGTTAATGGAGAATGGCAGCCGTACAGAAGAAAAATGGTCGTCATGACTCCGAAGCAGACATCTTTTTCTTCTGCACTTAACAGAGCCATTGACTCCCAATCCGGACAATCTACTCCCGCAGGTGTAAAGGTATCAAGAATCATCGAAGATCCAACCCCATTTAAAACAATGTATGATCCTGAACACCCCGATGCGGATGAGGAAGGCTATGTTTATTTGCCTAATGTGGACCCGCTTCGCGAAATGGTAGACATGATCAGTGCTACAAGGTCCTACGAGGCTAATGTCACCGTCCTTAATGCAACAAAGGCGATGCTGATGAAGTCACTTGATATAGGAAAATGAGATTCAAATTAAAAAGGGGAAATGATTGATGCAAGTAAATGGCTATCTTTCTCCCTCGGCCAATGTTCTGTCGACCGAAGGAGGATCCGTTCGTGAGAGAATTGAAAATTCACAAGAAAAAAATGATTTTGGCAAGTATTTGAAAAACGCCATTGAAGAAGTGAATCAGTTGCAAAAGCAGTCTGACAAAGCTATCACTATGTTTGCTGAGGGCAAAAAAATCGATATGCATGATGTCATGATTGCCGGACAAAAAGCTTCAGTTTCTATGCAGGCTACACTTGAAATTCGCAACAAAGCTGTGGAAGCTTATCAGGAAATCATGAGAATGCAAGTGTAACCAGAATGTTTAAGGGGATTAACCATGAAAGATATACTGTTAAAACGCTTTTCCGCCATAAAAGAGTATTGGATGAACCGATCAAAAAAACAAAAGATCCTTTTTATAGCAGCTGCTGGTGCCTTGTTGATCTTCATTACATTCCTTACCATCCTGACAACACGAACAACGATGGTACCGCTCTACACAAACCTGTCACCGTCAGAGACAGGAGCAATTAAAGAAGAGCTGGATGCAAGGGGTATCAAATCGGAAATTGCAGAAAATGGATCCTCCATTAAAGTGCCGGATGGCAGTGCAGAAACGTTAATGGTGGAGCTTGCTGCGGAAGGGATACCGAAAACAGGACATATCGATTATTCTTTTTTTGGTGAAAATGCGGGTTTTGGCATGACAGATAATGAATTTAATGTATTAAAGCTGGATGCTATGCAAAATGAGCTGGCCGGGCTTATTAAAAGCATTGACGGTGTTGAAGATGCCAATGTCATGATTACAATGCCGGAGCAAAGTGTGTTTGTAAAAGAAAATAAAGAAGAAGCCTCGGCTTCCATTGTGTTACATACGGAACCTGGACATGATTTTGACGAGAAGCAAATTAAATCACTTTACCATCTCGTGTCTAAAAGTGTCCCGAATTTAACGACAGATAATATCGTGATCCGCAATCAGTATCTGGAATATTTCGATCTTAATGACAGCACTTATGCCGACAGCGGGATTGAAGGCCAACTCAAAATCAAAGAACGTATTGAGCGGAACATCCAGCGCCAGGTCCAGCAAATGCTCGGAACATTAATCGGACATAACAAGGTAATGACATCAGTAACGGCCGATATTGACTTCACCCAGGAAAATAGAGAAGAAAATCTTGTCACTCCTGTTGATGAAGAAAATATGCGGGGGATCGCCATCAGTGCCCAAAGAATAACCGAAACATTTACGGGGGATGGAGCCCAAGCCGGGGGCGTTCCGCAAGCAGCTGATCCGGCTGACAGTGGTGCCAGTCAATATCTGGAAGGCAATGGGGGCGAGGGGGAGTATGAACGATCAGAAGAAACCCTGAACTATGAAGTGAACAAGATCCGAAAAGAAATTGTGGAGAGCCCCTATAAGATACGTGATCTTGGTATACAGGTCATGGTTGAGCCGCCTGATCCGGAGGAGCCTTTTTCCTTTCCTGAAGATAGAAGGGATGATATACAGCAGCTGCTTTCTACTATTGTAAAGACATCTATTGACAAGGACAGCGGTACCGATTTATCAGATGAAGCCATTGAGGAAAAAGTTGTTGTATCCGTACAGCCCTTTAACGGTAATGCAGATCCCGAAGAGGATCCTTCCAAAGCTGCTTTGCCTTGGTGGGCTTATATTATTGGAGGACTTCTCCTGGCAGTCATCGCTGTTTTAATTTATTTATGGCTGCGAGCAAGGGGAGAAAGAGAAGAAGAGATGGAGGACATCGCTGCAGATGACCTGCCATCAGAACCTCAGCCGCCAAGTGCTGAAGAACTTGCTGCACTCAAAACTGCAGACCATCGTCAACAGCTTGAAGAAATGGCCAAAGAAAATCCGGAGCAATTTGCCAATTTATTGCGCACATGGCTAGCAGAAGACGAGGAGGACATGTAGAGAATTGGAAAAGAAACAAAAACTTTCACCATTGCAAAAAGCTGCTGTACTTCTCATATCTTTGGGACCCGATACCGCTTCAAAAATTTATAAGCAGCTGACTGAAAAAGAAGTGGAAAAGCTGACAATGGAAATCTCCACTCTCCGCAATGTCACATCCGAAAGAAAAGACAGAGTGATCAATGAATTTCACCATATTGCGGTAGCGCAAAAATACATTACGCAGGGTGGACTGGATTATGCAAAAGTCGTTTTGGAAAAGGCCTTTGGATATGAAGAGGCATCAAAAATGCTGAAAAAGCTTAATGCCTCCCTTCAGACCAAACCATTTGATTTTGCAAAAAGAGCAGATGCGGGACAAATATTGCACCTCATTCAAAATGAGCATCCGCAAACGATTGCTCTCGTTCTTACATATTTGGAACCTGAGAAGGCTGGCCAAATTCTTTCGGAGCTTCCGGATGAAACACAAGCGGACATTGCAAGGAGAATCGCGGTTATGGATGGAACTTCTCCGGACGTCATTAAAGAAGTAGAAGAAATTTTAAAAAGAAAACTGTCTGCAACGGTTACGGATGATTACTCACAAAGCGGCGGAATTGAAACGATCGTACAGGTATTGCAAGGAGTAGACCGGGCGACAGAAAAGACGATTCTGGATACCCTCGGTGTTCAGGATCCCGGACTCGCAGAGAATATACGAGAAAGAATGTTTGTCTTTGAAGATATTGTGATTTTGGATAATCTTTCCATTCAGCGTGTCATCAGAGAATGCGAAACAGATGATTTAATGCTGGCGCTTAAAGTGGCCAGCGATGAAGTGAAAGAAACGATTTTAAGCAACATGTCCACCAGAATGGCTGTAACGATACAAGAAGAGATGGAATTGATGGGGCCTGTCCGTCTACGGGAAATTGAGGAAGCCCAGTCGAACATTGTAGCCATTATCCGTCGCCTGGAGGATGCAGGAGAGATTATCCTTGCACGCGGAGGGGATGAAATTATTGTCTAATATTCTAAGGTTTCATCCGGAAGAAATTTTAGCGGACTCTAAGCTTATTAAACCTAAAAAAGTCGCTGGAACGGTCCGTGAAAATGAGAACATCGATCCGTCTATTGAAGAGAAAATGTATAAATTAGTGGAAAACGCAAAAAAACAGGCGGAGCGCATACTGGAAGCGGCCGCTCGTGAAGCTGAACAGCTTCGGAAGCAGATCAATGAAGAAAAAAGCCATTGGGAGTCGGAGAAAAAAAGCTTGTCAGAGCAAGCTTGGAATGAGGGCTACCAAAGCGGTTTGGAGCAAGGAAGGAAAGCTGGAAAAAACGAATATTCGAAGTTAATAGATACTGCTGCAGAAGCTATTAACCAAGCGCGTTCCGATACAAAGACCTATATTGCAAGCGCGGAACAAACGATATTGGAATTGGCCATGGCCAGTGCGGAAACTATTTTGGGAACGGTTTTGACTGAAACACCCGAGAAATTTTTGGAGGTAGTAAAAAAAGGGATAGCAGAATTAAAAGATGAAAAAGAAGTGGAAATTTATGTTCATCCGTCGAAATTACAATGGCTGGTTTCTTCCAGAAGTGTTTTGGAGTCTATATTTCCGCGAGAAGTCAATTGCTATTTTTATCCAAAAGAAGAATTGGGTGACGATGATTGTGTCATAGAGTGTGAGACTGTCCGTATTGATGTAAGTATCGACAGCCAGTTAAAAGAATTAAAAGAAAGGCTTGTGGAACTTTTGTCCGCAGATCCGGAATGATGAAAGCAAAAGATTTGCTTCCTGCTATTAAAGCCATGAATCCAGTCAAACGATATGGAAAAGTAATGAAGGTTGTCGGATTGATGATTGAGTCATTCGGCCCGGAATGTTCCATAGGAGATGTTTGCATGATTCACACCGGCAGCAAGGCAAACGGCCGGAAAGTGATGGCAGAAGTAGTGGGCTTTAAGGAGAAACATCTAATTTTAATGCCTTATACAAATCTGATGGATATAGCACCGGGGAATCTTGTTGAAACAACGGGAAAACCGTTGGAAATAATGGCAGGACCGGAAATAATCGGAAATGTGGTAAATGCACTTGGACAACCCATGGATGATTCAATTCTTCCGCGGGGGATGAGTTCTGTACAAATAGACCGTGATCCCCCCAACCCTTTAACTAGACCCCCCATTACAGAGCAGCTAAATATTGGGATAAAAGCCATTGACAGCCTGCTTCCTGTCGGAAAAGGACAACGCATGGGGATCTTTGCCGGCAGCGGGGTCGGAAAAAGTACGCTGCTTGGAATGATTGCCCGAAATACGACGGCGGATATCAATGTGATAGCCCTGATCGGTGAGCGGGGAAGAGAGGTAAAGGAGTTTCTTGAAAATGACCTGGGTCCCGAAGGTTTGAAAAAGTCCGTCATTGTCGCATCTACTTCTGATCAGCCTGCACTCATGAGGATTAAAGGTGCTTTTACAGCTACAGCCATTGCAGAATATTTTCGCGATAGAGGCTATAGCGTAAATCTGTTGATGGATTCGGTAACGAGGGTAGCTATGAGCCAAAGGGAGGTCGGATTGGCAGTAGGTGAGCCGCCGGCAACCAGAGGGTATACTCCGTCCGTTTTTGCTTTGCTGCCCCGCCTCTTGGAAAGGGCTGGAACAAGCCCCAGTGGTTCCATTACCGGTTTTTATACGGTGCTTGTAGACGGGGATGACATGAATGAACCGATTGCCGATACAGTTAGAGGGATTTTAGACGGACATATTGTCCTTGACCGGGCTTTGGCCAATCAAGGCCATTATCCTGCAATCAATGTCCTCAAGAGTGTCAGCCGGCTGATGAATCAACTTGCTGAACCAGACCATATAAAAGCTGCAAATGAGATCAGGCAATTATTGAGTACATATGTAAATGCAGAAGACCTGATTAATATTGGAGCATATAAAAAAGGGGCTTCTGAGGAAATTGACACGGCAATTGAATACCATCCGGAAATTGTAAAATTTTTACGGCAAGACATCAATGAACAGCCAACAAAGAAGGAAAGTATCCAAGCTTTGATCCACTTGGCGGAAACGGGTGAATTTCGTTGAAATTTGACTACAGGTTTCAGCATATTTTAACACTTAAAGAAAAAGAAAAAGAAGAAGTTTCATCTCTCTATGAGGAATCGGTCAGGAAATTTGAACAAGCAGCCAAGACTTTATATGAATTATTGAAGAAAAAGGAAACACTGGAGAAGTTTCAATCGGAAAAATTGGAAACAGGTTATCACATTCAGAAAATCAGACATCATCAAGTTTTTATTCAACATCATGAAAAAGCCATACAAGAATGGCAGAAAAAAGTCATTTCAACTCGAAATGAGATGCGCTGCTGGGAAGAGAAACTTCTTGAAAGCAATATTGAAGTAAAGAAATATGAAAAAATGAAAGATAAAAGCTATAAGTATTTTAAACGGTTCATTCATGTGGAGGAATCTCGACAAATGGACGAAATGGCTGCCATTCAATTTCAACATCGAAAAGGAAATTAGGTGACAAGTTGGGAAAGAAAGTAGATAAGCCAAAAGAACTTAAAAAATCTGGTGTTTTTCAAAAGTTTCTTACATGGATTATCATCCCGCTTTTGCTGATCCTTTTTCTTGCCATGCTGGCTGCTACAGTAACCGGCGTGAATGTTTATGAAAAAGCCAAGGAGGCCGGGGCCAAGCTTCCTCTTATCTCGAGCATGATGGGTGGAAGTGATATGGTCAGCAGGGATGATTACAATGAGGGAGTCATCAGCCTGGAAGCTCAGATAGAAGAGAAGAATGTAGAAATTTCTCGCCTGGAACGAGAGCTGGAGGACAGTGAGTCCAAGATCACCTTATTGGAACAAGATAAAAAAAGACTGGAAGCAGCTTTAGATGAAGCAGATGAAGCAAGGAACGAGAAAGACGGCGGAATGAAAGAGGTCGTAGATGTGTATGAAGCCATGATGCCCAAAAGGGCTGCTTCTATTATTGTTGAAATGTCAGATGATGAGGCGGTAGCGATTCTAAAGCAATTGAACCCGGAATCGCTGGCAAGGATTATGGAGAAAATGCCGCCGGATAAAGCGGCAGTTTATACAAATCGGCTTGCCTCAGAATCTCAATAAAGGGAGGTGACATTTAATGAGAATCATTTCATGGGAATCCCCTTTGCCTGCAGCTATTATACCCGTCCCAAACAGTAAAGCAGGGGACGCTGACGGCAGTTTTGGAAGTTTCCTTAATCAAAAGCTTGCAGTCTATCATTCTATACAGGCTGTAAATGAGTCCGGAAGTGCTGACACTGCGGCTGAAAGTCAAAGTAACTTACAGGTATTGGAAAAAGCTTTGGCACTCTTAAAGGAAATTCAGAAAGCACTATTTCCACCATCGAACACCAGAGAAAAAGAGGTCCTTTCCGACACTGCTTTTCTTTATGAGCAGTTGAACAAGACTGATCTTGAAATGGCATCTTCGGACTGGGAAGAAAGTTTAACACTTTTTATTGCGGCAGCACATGTGTTTTTACAGCAGAATGGGGAAGAGCTTCTGAAGATTCACTCGCTTGTAAAAGATCTGAAAGCCATGCTGCTGGATGTCGGCCCGCTGCCTATAAAAAGGGAAAAGGCATTTCCTTTTCAGGAACAGCCGTTAGCCGAGCATCTGATCCGGCATAAAAATCCGAGCGACACATCCGGGCAGCGGGCTCAGGACACCGCATATGCAGGGAAGAAAGTAGATATCGAAAAGGAACAGCCGGCCGTTTTCCGCCTTCAGACCGAGGGTCTGAAAGAAAAGAGAGTTCAAAGCCCCTTGCAGGACAGTGGACTGCCGGTACATTCTCCAAAGGATACCCAGGCTCACGATGCCATTATTGGACAATCAGGTATGCGGGCTGCGGGTAAAACGGAAGAAATGATCATGAACTTAGTAGAAAACAGTTCGTTTGAAAGGCAAGCCAAAGAAATGATCAGACAATTGGCCGGTATTTTGCATAAATCGCATTTTAAACAGGCATTGCAGACAAAAAGTTTGACTGTACGTCTGTACCCGGAGCATTTGGGATCTTTGCGGATCGAACTGATTCAAAAGGATGGAATGATGCTGGCTCGGATTCTAACGTCTACCGGTATTGCAAAGGAAATGCTGGATTCCCAGCTTCATCAGTTAAGACAGGCTTTTATCCAGCAAAACGTTCAGGTGGATAAAATCGATGTTACTTTTTATGACGGACTTGAAAAATATAGCAGCCGGAATCCTAACCAGGATCATGAAAAACAGCAGTCACAGCAGGAAGCTGAGAACAGCACGATGAAGGAAGAGAAAGAAGAGGAAGATTTTTCGCGTTTTTTGGAGCAAGTGTTATTTGAAATGGAAGTGTAGGTGAAAATATGACAAATGCAATCGATACAGATTATTTTTTGCCTGCAGAAGCGGCCAAAGGAGAATCTGTTGACAATGGTTCGTTGGGCAAAGATGCTTTTATGAAAATTTTATTTACACAGCTGCAAAACCAGGATCCGCTCAATCCGATGGAAGATACGGAATTTATTAGCCAAATGGCAACATTTTCATCACTTGAACAACTGATGAATATGAACAAGACGCTTGAGAGGTTTGTTCAGAGCACCACACAAGCAAATTTACTCGCTTATAGCGAATTTGTCGGAAAAGAAGTGACATGGCATGAAATGATCGGAGGTAACGATGCAAAGGAAGATCCTGAAGTAACAGAAGGGCGGGGGGTCGTTCAATCTATTCAATTTCTGGGAGACTCTGTAAAAATCATTCTGGAAGACGGCAAAGAATTAGTTCCGGCAAATATTTCTGAAATTCATCAAAGCCAGGAAGTAAACACTTTAGCTCAGGCGAGCCATCTGATCGGAAAGAAAACAGTTTATTTGGATGGAGAGAGGGAGCAAACAGGGGTTGTAGCCTCCGTCACCTCCAAAAAGGGCAGTATATATTTGATTATGGACAACGGATCTGTGGTGGCTCCCGAAAAACTGACGAAAATTGAGTAAGGGGAGGCGATGATGTGAAACCATTGATTCATTCCATTCAGTCGCCATTCCACATACATCCTGGCGGTCACAGAAAGGAAAACCAACACATAAGTGAGACATCCTTTTCAAAGCATTTACAGCAGTCTATTGAAGATACAGGACAATTAAAAGTGAGCAAGCATGCACGCATAAGAATGAAACAAAGGAACATTGATATTAGCGATGCAACGTGGGATCAAATCGAACGAAAACTTTATGAAGCCAAATCTAAAGGTATTCAAGAACCGCTGGTCATTTTGAAAAATGCGGCTATGGTTGTAAGTGCGAAAAACAACACGGTAATTACTATGATGGAAAGAAATGAAACTGCCGGGAAAATTTTTAACAATATTGATGGAACTATTCTATTAGACTAACAAGCGGCTGGACCTTATTAAGGAAGCCAACGGCTGTGGATTGACGGATACAGCCGAAGAAAGGGGAAACGAAAAAAATGTTACGTTCGATGTATTCAGGAATCAGTGGGATGAAAAACTTCCAAACAAAATTAGATGTGATCGGAAACAACATTGCCAACGTCAATACATTCGGATTTAAAAAAGGACGAGTGACATTTAAAGATATGGTCAGCCAGACGATTTCCGGAGCCAGTGCCGGAGATGGGGCGCGGGGCGGTGTAAATCCGAAGCAGGTTGGACTTGGCTCACAACTAAGTGCCATTGACACCATAGATACCCAGGGAAGTCTGCAGACAACAGGACGTGTATTGGATGTTGGAATCCAGGGGGACGGATATTTAGCGGTAGATGATGGAAATGGCGGGATTAAATATACCAGGGCCGGAAACCTGTATTTCGACAATGACGGTTATTTGGTTACAGCCTCTGGGGAATATGTGCTGGGCCTGGAGCAAACCAATACGAATAACGGTATTGGCCATCCGGTATACGATGATACAAATACTAATATTGTTGGTATGCTGAGACCGATACAAATTGCAAATATTGAAGCTGTTTCCAATTTAAGCATCGAAGAAAATGGAAGGATCAATTATACATATAATGGAACCAATATTTCTGGTGATAATATTGCCATTGCAAGATTTGCCAACAATGGCGGTCTGGAAAAGGTTGGAGATAATTTTTATATTGCTACGGCAGCATCAGGCATTCCGGCATATGGGTATCCGACAACAGGCGGAGCCGGCAAACTCGTATCCGGTACACTTGAAATGTCCAATGTGGATCTATCTGAAGAGTTTACTGAAATGATTGTAGCCCAGCGCGGATTTCAGGCAAATACAAGAATTATCACCACATCAGATGAAATTTTACAGGAGCTTGTCAATTTAAAACGATAGGCAAGGGAGGGACCCGGGCCTGGTAAATACCGGCCCAGGGCTGTTCATTGATACATATTACTAAATTAAATGGCAAGTCATTTTATTTAAATGCACTTTATATAGAAACCGTGGAATCATTTCCTGATACAACGATTACTCTGACAAATGGCCGCAAGTATGTAGTGGTTGAATCTGAACAGCTCGTGGCTGAAAAAATTCTTCAATTTTACCAATCTATTCAAATGTTGAGCAGCATTGGTGAGGAGCGTTCAAATGAAAAATAGCAAAATACTTTTCTTCTTATCCATACTTCTGCTCGGAGGAGCTGCAGGACTGCTTGTCTATGACAGGCTGGACCCTGGTCAAAAAGAAGCGAGTGCTGAACCATCGATTGATGATGTCATTGAAACATCAGTGGATATTGGAGAGATTGCAACGAATCTGTTGGATCAAAGGTATGTCAAAATTTCCTTTATGGTTCAAACAGACGGAAAAAAGGCGAAAAGTGAACTGGAAAAGCGGAAGTTCCAAGCTCAAAACATCATTATTACAGAACTGTCCGATATGAAAGCAGAAGATCTTGAAGGCAAAAAGGGAAAGCAGTCGCTTGAAGAGCTGATCAAAGTCAGAATGAATGAAGAGATGCAGCAAGGAAAAGTAGTCAAAGTGTATATTACCTCTTACATTATTTCTTAATGAGGAGCTCATACACAAGGAGGTGAAGCCGATGCCGGACGATCTGTTATCACAGGGAGTATTATCCCAAAAAGAAATTGATGATCTTATTTCTTCATTATCAGCCGGTGAAGATGCGATGCCGGCAAAACCAAAGGCGGCACCTGAGGAACTTGATAAAATTGTGAAGGTATATGATTTTAAAAGAGCACTGCGGTTTTCTAAAGATCAGATCAGAAGCCTAACCAGAATATATGAAAATTACGCACGTTTACTGGCTACTTTATTTTCAGCACACCTGAGGACCTACGCACATATTTCTGTGGTCTCTTCGGGTCAGGTGCCGTATGGGGAATACATCCGGTCCATTGATGGCATGACGTTTTTAAATGTAATTGAAATACCTCCTCTCAAAGGCCGAAAGATCATGGAGGTACAGCCCGACATAGCATATGCCATGTTGGACAGAATCCTCGGCGGCAGAGGAACGGGTATGAATAAAATCTCCCATCTGACTGATATCGAAATGAAGTTATTGACCAATCTCTTCACAAAATCGCTGGGTCCTCTGCAGGAAGCTTGGTCAAGCATTACTGAAATTGAGCCCAAGCTTTCGGAAATTGAGGTGAACCCACAGTTTCTTCAGGCAGTTTCGCCCAATGAATCAGTAGTTGTGATCTCTATGCATGCAGTGATTGGTGATACAAGCGGAACCATTAATATAGTGATTCCGCATGTTGTCCTTGAACCGGTTATATTCAAACTGACTGCCCAATATTGGATGGAGTCCGGTACAAAGGAAAGAAAACCTGAAGCGGTGGAAGCACTAAAAAACAATATTAAAGATGCGCACGTTGAAGTAAGTGCGGAATTGGGAAAAACTGATTTGACGATCAGAGATTTTCTCTCTTTAGTCACTGGAGATGTATTCCAGCTTCAAAAGCGGATCGATGAACCGCTGACGGTCAATGTGGCGGGTGTCCCCAAGTTTCTTGGGCAGCCGGGCATGAGGCACAATCATTTGGCAGTGCAAATTTTAAATATGATTGAAGAGGGAGATGAAGAAGATGAATGGTGAAAAGCTCTCCCAAGAAGAAATTGAGATGCTGTTCGCACAAGGTGTGAGTGATTCAGAAGAACCTGCGGACAGCCCAGATGAGCTTAGTGAAATTGAAAAGGATGCTTTAGGTGAAATAGGAAATATATCATTTGGGAATGCAGCTACTGCTCTATCTACGATGATGAATCAAAAAGTAGAAATTAACACCCCGACCGTCTCCATTATTGACTGGAAAACTCTCTCTGCTTCCAAAGATCCGGGGATGGCAGTTCAGGTCACATATACATCAGGGTTTTCCGGTGTCAATGTATTATTTTTGAAGAAGAAGGATGTGTCCGTTATTGCGGACGTATTAATGGGCGGTGACGGTACTTCACCATCAGAAGAAATGGACGAGATCCAACAAAGTGCTGTCCAAGAGGCAATGAATCAAATGATCGGTTCTTCTGCGACCTCGATGTCATCCTTTTTTGAGAAAAGGGTGGATATTTCTCCTCCGACATTCCATGTTTCCAACGAAACATTGGGAGAAGTGCTTCAGGAAATATCCGACCAATCTCCCTTTGCACAGGTTTCCTTTGATTTAAAAATTGGAGATATTGTTGATTCGAAGCTAACCATGTTCATTCCCGTCAACTTTGCTAAAAACTTGGTAGCCGAGTTATGGTCTCAAAACCAGGAAACCCCGGAAGCACAAGAGACACAAGAAGTGACGGCTTCCGCCATTGATTTGGCACTTGAGCAAACAAAACCTGCGGAGGAATCCTTTGTTTCTCCTGAGAAGAGTTCTCCCATTCATTCAGGGGCTGAACCATCAGATGTCCATGTACAGCGTGCGAGCTTTGCTCCGTTTGATGAGCAGGAGGAAGGACAAACAGACACCAGAAATCTCGATGTACTTCTGGATATTCCGCTCCAAGTGACAGTGGAGCTGGGCAGAACACATAAGTCTGTAAAAGATATCTTGGAGATTGGATCGGGATCCATTATTGAATTGGATAAGCTTGCAGGCGAGCCTGTTGATATCCTGATAAATAATCGCTTGATTGCCAAAGGAGAAGTCGTAGTTATTGACGAGAGCTTTGGTGTAAGGGTCACGGATATTTTAAGCAGGAAAAGCCGCCTGCAATATTTGAAGTAATCTTCCAAACGGAGACCGGTTCATGGAAAGTGTGAGGATTTTGGTGATCGTTCATCATAGAACAGGACAGAAGCTGTATGAATCACAATCAAGAAAAATCGAAAAAGAATTCAGGGAAGTTTTATGAGAAATAAATGGGTCAAATTTATGTTATTGCTTGTTGTTCTCGTGATTATCCAGCCGAACAATACCCAGGCAGCGGTGTCCGGTCCCTCCGTGGAGGAATGTTTGAAAAGTCCGGATCAATGTGATGAGGGTTCGGGGACAGTAGAACCCTCCAATCAGGAAAACAGGGAACAGGACTCTATTACCATCGGCTTTTTAGACATGGTTAAAATGATTGCTGCTTTAGCATTTGTCATTATACTCCTATATTTTTTATTGAAATGGATGAATAAGAAAAGCCAGTCTTACCAACAAAACCGTCTTATTCAACATTTGGGAGGAACTTCTCTGGGAGGAAATCGTTCGATTCAGGTGGTTAAGGCAGGGAATCAGATTTTAATTCTTGGCGTAGGGGAAGATGTTCAGCTGCTGAAGGAAATAGCCAATCCAAAGGAGCAGCAAGCCATCTTGCAGCAATATAATGACCAGCTTGAAAACAGTATTCAGCCTGCTTATGTTGTGGCAAAGGCAACAGAACTGATCAAAGACTTGAAAAAAAATAAAAAAGATGAAAATGCAGATCAATCATTTCATCAGCATTTCAAAACCGAAATGGATGAGTTAATCAAACGGAGAAAGCATGTCTTAAAAGAGTTTCAGGAGAAGGAGCATGATCAGCCATGAATGAAGTGATGGAGTTTTTAAACAGCTCTCCTGATACTGTGTCTACTTCAGTCAAGCTGTTTCTGCTGTTGACGGTTTTATCATTTCTCCCGGGTATTATAATCGTCATGACGTCTTTTACCAGGATTGTCATTGTGCTTTCTTTTGTCCGGACGTCTCTTGCTACCCAGCAGATGCCTCCAAACCAGGTAATCATTGGGCTGTCCCTGTTTCTCACTTTTTTTATTATGGCTCCTACCTTCAATGAAGTGAATCAAGAAGCCCTGATTCCTTTATTTAACGATGAAATTACACTGGAAGAGTCCTATGAGCGAGCCGCTTTGCCATTTAAAGAATTTATGAGTACGTATACGAGACAAAAAGACCTTGAATTATTTTTATCTTATTCAGGGGAGGAGCGGCCTGAAACGATCGAAGAGATTCCGTTGACGGCACTCGTGCCGGCGTTTGCTTTGAGTGAGTTGAAGACGGCCTTTCAAATTGGATTTATGATCTTTATCCCTTTCCTGGTGATAGATATGGTGGTGGCCAGTGTTTTAATGTCGATGGGGATGATGATGCTGCCGCCTGTTATGATCTCTTTACCTTTTAAAATACTTCTGTTTGTACTCGTCGATGGCTGGTATTTAGTAGTCAAGTCACTGCTGCAAAGTTTTGGTTAATGTTTATTCTTTAAATACATAGAAGGTGATGGAATGAGCGCTGAATCAGTGATCTCCTTGGCTGGAAAAGGAGTTTTTACCATATTAATTGTATCCGGTCCGCTGTTGCTTCTTGCCTTGGGAGTAGGGCTGATTGTCAGCATTTTTCAGGCTACCACCCAAATTCAGGAACAGACGTTGGCATTTATCCCCAAGATCATTGCTGTTCTGCTTGGAGTTGTTTTTTTTGGCCCGTGGATGCTGAGCAGAATGCTTTCTTATACAACGGATATTCTCCAAAATCTGACCCGGTTTGTAGGATGAAAAAATTATGGATATTGTATCAGCCTTTCCAGCATTTTTATTAATTTTTATGCGGGTGTCGGCCTTTTTCGTGACAATGCCGCTTTTTTCCTACCGTACCTTGCCGGCCATGTTTCGTGTGGGCTTTGCGTTCTTTATTTCGCTGCTTATGTACCATGCAGTAGATGCTCCTCCTATGGAAATTGATTTCGAATACTTTTTGTTAATCATGAAGGAAGTACTCGTCGGCCTGTTTATTGGATTTATAGGGTATTTGATTTTATCTGCCGTACAAACAGCCGGCAGTTTCATAGACTTTCAGATGGGCTTTGCTATTGCCAATGTGATCGATCCTCAGACAGGCGCCCAATCCCCATTAATTGGGCAATATTTATATATCTTTGCACTTCTGCTGTTACTAGCAGTGGACGGCCATCATCTATTGCTTGACGGAATTTTTTATAGCTATCAGTATATTCCGATAGATCAGGTCTCCATTGGACTTGGAAATGCGGGTATGGCTGAATATGTCATAAAAAGCTTTGCTATGATGTTTGTCATTGCCTTTCAAATGGCGGTTCCCGTCGTGGCAGTATTGTTTCTCGTGGATGTTGCGCTGGGAATTATCGCCCGAACCGTTCCTCAAATGAACGTTTTTGTCGTCGGGTTTCCTATTAAAATCGCTGTGAGTTTTATTGTTATTTTTATTGTCATGGGTGTAATTTTGGGGATTGTTCAAAACCTGTTTGACAAGATCGCTTTGACGATGAGGGATGTTATGGAAATGATGGGTGGAATTCAATGAAGCAGCTCCAGCTGGATCTTCAGTTTTTTGCAGGAGAAAAAACAGAAAAAGCAACCCCCCAAAAAAGACACGATACCAGAAAAAAAGGGCAGACGGCGAAAAGTCAGGATGTCAACACAGCAATCAGTCTATTAGCTGTTTTTATATTTTTATCATTTTTTTCTTCCCGGACCGGCCAGGTGATCCTGGATATTTTCCATCAGACCTTTAATGATTATATGCTGATGGAACTCACGGAGGAAAACATATACAAAATTGGACTCGATCTGCTTTTGGAAATAGCTGTTTTACTTGGCCCCATTATGCTGGTAGCTTTGGCGGCCGGGACAGCGGCCAATTTATTGCAAGTGGGATTTTTATTTACTGCTGAACCGATGAAGCCCAAACTTGAAAAGATCGACCCTATCAAGGGCTTTAAACGTATTTTTTCTGTTCGGGCGCTGGTGGAGCTGCTCAAATCTATATTGAAAATCAGCTTTGTCGGTTTTATTACTTTTCTTGTTTTGTGGCTTCGAATAGATGAAGTGTTTATTTTATCGCATAAATCAGTTTCCTCAGCATTGCAGACAATAGGGGGGCTGACTCTCCAAATGGGGATCAGTGCATCCATCGCTCTATTATTTCTGTCAATATTTGATTACTTATACCAAAGGTATGACTTTGAAAAAAACATCCGGATGTCCAAACAGGATATTAAAGATGAGTTTAAAAATACTGAAGGGGATCCGCTGATTAAATCAAAATTAAAACAGCGTCAGCGTGAAATGGCTACAGCCCGAATGATGGAGGAAGTTCCCAAGGCAGATGTCGTCATTACGAATCCGACACACTATGCAATTGCCCTTAAATACGAAGAGGAAAAAGCAGATGCGCCCGTTATCGTGGCCAAGGGTATTGACTTTATGGCCCAAAAAATTAAAAAGGTGGCAGAGGAACATCAGGTTGTCCTTGTTGAAAACCGACCATTGGCACAAGCTCTCTATCGCCAAGCAGATATGGGAGATGTGATACCTGACGAATTTTTCAAAGCGGTGGCTGAAATTTTGGCATATGTATATCGAATCAAACATAAAATTTGAAGTTTTGCGTTTGGAAGGAGGGACCAGCCAAAAATGAAAACTAAAGATATAGCTATTTTATTAAGTGTTATTTTAATCGTTGCCATGCTGGTCATTCCATTTCCGCCATGGATGCTGAGTTTCTTAATTATCACCAACATTTCATTAGCTCTTTTGGTACTTCTGACATCCATGAATATACATGAACCGCTGCAATTTTCCATATTTCCTTCCTTATTATTGCTGCTTACCTTGTTCAGGCTGGGGCTCAATGTATCGACAACAAGATCTATCTTATCCATTGGGGATGCAGGCGGCGTTGTTGAAACATTCGGAACCTTTGTTGTCGGCGGCAATATTTTAGTTGGACTGGTTGTCTTCTTCATTTTGGTCATCATTCAGTTTATCGTCATTACAAAAGGAGCCGAACGGGTTTCGGAGGTAGCAGCAAGGTTTACGCTTGATGCGATGCCCGGTAAGCAGATGAGTATTGACGCAGACTTAAATGCAGGTATCATTTCTGATCAGGAAGCAAAGAAACGCAGGGAAAAGGTTGCTCGCGAATCGGATTTTTATGGAGCTATGGACGGTGCCAGTAAATTTGTGAAAGGTGATGCCATAGCAGGTATCATCATTGTCTTGATTAATTTGATCTTTGGCATTTTAATCGGCATGGTCCAGCAGGGACTCCCCATCGGGGAGGCAGCTGTCAAGTATTCCATGCTGACTGTCGGAGATGGAATTGTCAGCCAAATTCCTGCACTTTTGATTTCGACAGCTACCGGTATTGTTGTAACGCGGGCAGCTTCCGAAGGAAATCTTGGTACTGATATTGCCGGCCAGCTATTTGCATATCCGAAAATTCTATATATCGCGGCAGGTACAATTCTGTTATTGGGAATAACAACACCTATCAATGATTTATTGACTATTCCGATTGCTGCAGCCCTGGCCGCAGGTGCTTATGCGCTGGGAAGAGTTCCTGAAACCCCGGGCGAGGAACATGAAATGGTTTCGGAAGAAGCTGCGGCGGAAGAAATGAAATCACCCGAAAGTGTACTGGATTTATTGCAAATGGATCCGATTGAATTTGAATTCGGCTACGGGCTGATCCCGCTGGCAGATGCCAATCAGGGTGGAGATTTGCTTGACCGTGTAGTAATGATTCGGAGGCAGCTTGCGTTAGAACTTGGGATCGTGATTCCTGTTGTCAGAATTCGAGACAATATTCAATTGGAACCCAATGAATACCAAATCAAAATTAAAGGCGATGAAGTGGCGAAAGGAACCCTTTTACTTGACCACTATTTGGCAATGAGCCCGGGAACTGAAAACACCATCCCAGGAATTGATACGATTGAGCCGTCATTTGGTCTTCCTGCCAAGTGGATAGCAGAGGAAGTAAAAGAACAAGCGGAAATTGAAGGTTACACAGTGGTTGATCCGCCTTCAGTGGTATCTACCCATTTAACAGAAGTTCTCAAAGCAAATGCACACCGGTTAATCGGGAGACAGGAAACGAAAGAACTGATTGACCATCTGCAGGAAAATTATCCAATTCTTGTTGAAGAAGTGACACCCAGTCCTTTGACAATTGGTGATGTGCAAAAAGTATTATCCAAACTTTTAAAGGAAAATGTATCTGTCAGGAATTTGCCGTTGATTTTCGAAACATTAGCAGATTATGGAAAAGTGACGTTGGATACAGATGTACTGACAGAGTATGTCAGGCAGGCGCTTGCACGCCAGATTACCAAGCAATATGCAGATGGCGAACCCACTCTAAAAGTGATTACCATTTCAGGCAAGGTGGAAAAAATGATTGCCGATAGCATCCAGCAAACGGAAAATGGGAATTATTTGGCGATGGATCCCGTTGATTCCCAGAAAATCATAGAAGCGGCTGCTGCTCAAATCGAAGAACTATCGAACATCCAGCGATCTCCAATCTTTTTATGTTCGCCTGCTATCCGGATGTATGTTCGTCAATTAATGGAGAGGTATTTCCCGCAAGTACCGATCCTTTCATATAACGAATTGGAAGCTGATGTAGAAGTTCAAAGTATCGGGATGGTGAATGTTTCATGAGTATAAAGAAAATTATGGCCCCTACCATGCCGGAAGCTTTTCAAAAAGTAAAAGATGAAGTAGGGGAAGATGCCGTGATTTTAAGCTCGAGGGTTGTATGGACGAAAGGGGTTCTGGGTTTTTTTAAGAAAAAGCAGTTTGAGGTGGTTGCAGCGTTAGATAATCAGCATGACTTGGGGAAAAAGCAAGCCTTGCCCAATTTTCATGAAGAACAAAGTACTCCGGGTATAATAGAAAAAATACAAGAAAGCCAAGTTTTATCAGAACTGGCAGAATTAAAGAAGTTGGTTGCAAAAGAAAGCCCGCCGTCACCATCTTACCTAACTTCTTATCCAGAACCGGTTCAGCAGACAGTCAAAATGTTATTGGAACAAGAAGTTGATCACAGTCATGCGATGAAAATCGGCGACCAGCTTTTGGCTCGATGGCGTCAATCAAAAGAAGAACCCACTATTAAAGACATGGTGGAGGAAGCGAAATCCATTCTCTCCTCTCAATTGAACAGGATTGGTTTTACGAAAGATGACCATAAAAAATTCATTGCATTGGTGGGGCCTACAGGAGTGGGGAAGACGACGACGCTGGCAAAAATGGCTGCTCATGCCGCATTGGAACAAGAAAAAAAAGTGGCATTTATTACACTGGATACGTATCGAATAGCAGCGATTGAACAGCTGAAAACATATGCAGGCCTGCTGAATGTACCGGTGAAAGTGGCCTATGAAGCCGAAGATTTTGTAGAGGCGGCGAAAGGGTTTTCTGATTATGACCATATTTTTATTGATACAGCCGGAAGAAATTATCGGGATAAAGATTTTGTCAACGAATTAAATCAGATGTTAAAGCTTGAAGAAGAACTGGATATTTACTTGGTGCTGTCTGTCACCATGAAAGAGAGAGATCTCGCCCCCATCTTGGATAACTTTCAACAGTTGCAGGTCAGCCGGCTGATTTTTTCTAAAGTGGATGAAACAAACGTATTCGGCTCGATGTTGAATATCATGTGGGACTATCAGCTTGCAGCGGCATATGTGACAACGGGACAAGAGGTCCCGGACGACATCGTTCAGGCGGATCCTCCATTGTTTATCAACTATCTCTTGGGAGATGGAAAAGAATGAAGGGAGATCAGGCCGAAAATCTTCGCCATAGAATGTTCAGCAGGCATATAAGAAAAAAAGCACGCACTTTGGCAGTTGTCAGCGGCAAGGGCGGAGTAGGCAAGTCCAATATATCCAGTAATTTGGCAGTTATTCTGACGAAGCAAGGTTTTAACGTGCTTGTGGTAGACCTGGATATCGGAATGGGAAATATTAATCTCTTACTGGGGGGCTCAGCTGCCAAGACAATGGCGGATTTCATCTATAGACAGGAACCGTTAAGTGAAATTGTCGAATTGGGTCCGGGAGGCGTTTCATTTATTGCGGGCGGGAATGGATTCCTTGAAGCAGTTGATCTTGATGATACGACCATCGACCGTATGTTTTATGGTTTTAAACGTATGGAGGAAATATACGATTATATTATATTTGATATGGGAGGCGGAGCCGGCCAATGGATGCTGCGTCTTTCATTAGCTGCAGATGAAGTGATTGTGATTACAACACCGGAGGCTACAGCGATTATGGACTCCTACTCTATGATGAAGCTTGTTCATCGTGTCCGCCCGGATGCTCGGCTTCTTGTAATATGCAATCGTGCAGATCATGTTAAACAGGGGATTGAAACATTCAGGCGCCTTCAAAAGGCGATGAAAAGCTTTCTCCAAAAAGAGATCCATTTACTGGGAATCCTGCCGGAAGACCCAAGCATGAGAAAAGCCGTCTTGGCTAACCGTCCTGTATATTTGGAATTTCCAAAAGCGTCTATTTCGAAAAGCCTGGAAAAAATTGCTCTTTCATTGACTGAAGCAAATCCCGGTAAGAATCCGGTTTACATGAAAGACTCATTTATTACGAGATTACAAAGGTTATTTTATAGTCGTTAACAGATATGTTTGTATTTGGAACATACTTCGTTAAAGGAGGGGATGCAAATGACGCTTACACTACCCATGGATGAGCAAACTCATTGGAAGCGCTGGAGAGAGTCAAGGGATTCAGAATCAGGCAGCGAGCTGGTCAAAAAATATATGCATCTGGTTACTTATCATGTGCAGCGCATCTCAGCCCATTTACCTTCAAATGTATCAAGAGAGGAATTAAAAAGCCTGGGGACGTTGGGCTTGCTTGATGCTTTGGATAAATTTGATTTAAGCCGCAATTTAAAATTTGATACATATGCCTCTTTTAGAATTAGAGGTGCCATTATAGACGGATTAAGGAAAGAGGACTGGCTTCCCCGAAATACACGGGAAAAAGTAAAAGAAATTGAAAGTGTACAAAATAGCCTGGAACAATCCTTGATGCGGCATGTCACAGCGGAAGAAATTGCACAGAAGATGGGAATTCCTGAAATGGAAGTTGTAAAGACGATGAATGAGTATTTTTATGCCCAAGTATTCTCGATTCATGAGCATGCACCCGGTGAAGATGACGAAGACCATCACACGTATGTCATAAAAGATGAGCAGACACCGACACCCGAAGAACAAATGGTGAAAAATGAATGGCTGGACGAAATGGCAGAGGCCATCGCAGAACTTTCAGAGAAAGAGCAGCTGGTTCTAAGCTTATTTTATGATGAAGAACTTACGCTCACGGATATTGGGCACATCCTTGAGCTGTCCACCTCCAGAATCTCACAAATCCATTCCAAAGCGCTTTTTAAATTAAGGCGGCAATTATTCAAAGCAGATCAACGTAAAGTAGTGATGCATTCATGACCGGGACTCTAATATTTATATTATTTTTGCTAAACATCCTGCTAGTCTTTGCAGTAGTTCTGCTTTATATGCGCCAAAACCGCCTGGTGGAAATGGAGCAGAGACAACAACAGCTTCTGGAGGAGTCAGAGCACGCGATGGCTGCACTGCTGGAGGAAATAAAAGATGAAAATGAAAATCTCATTCGCAGGCTTTACGGGCTGAATGATCATTTGGCTAGTACAGAACAACAAGGTGATGAGAGGAAATCAGAGACCGGTTCCGTCGTTGAACCGGAGGCCGAGGAGAGCCCCTTACAACCGCCGGAAAACATAGAGACACCATTTGTAGAAGTCGTCCTATCCGGCGATAAAGAAAAGCCTGAGGAAATTCCGCTCCGCGATCAGGTAGAAATGTTGGCTAAGGAAGGGTGGTCGATCTCTGAGATTGCTAAAAAGCTAAGAAAAGGAAAAACTGAAATTGAGCTGCTTATGAAACTGCAGTGAGTTCAGGGGCGGGAAGGTACTGCGCTGATTCCGCGCCCGGCCCTAAAGGTCATAATCCTGCAAGGGAGAAGTTGTACTCCTGCGGCGCAGTTTTTCAATGAAGCTAAGCTCACTCGTCGCAAAGCTACAGGAAGTATTTCAATGAAGCTTCTCACGATGTAATTGTAATCAGCTGCTTGGCTGAAAAGCTGCCCCTCGGAAATCACCTTATGCTTGTCGGGGCTGGTCAAGGCGCCTCCGCTTTTCCTGTTGTCCAGCTCCGGGCGGCAGGGGCTCGAGGTCGCTTCGAAAAACCAATGAAGGCAAAGAGCGGCCTTCCTTGGTTTTCCTCCAGCGCTAGTCGCCGATGAGCAGGGGCCCTCCGCTTTTCTTGTTGTCCAGCTCCGGGCGGCAGGGGCTCGAGGTCGCTTCGAAAAACCAATGAAGGCAAAGAGCGGCCTTCCTTGGTTTTCCTCCAGCGCTAGTCGCCCCTAACCAGCCGCCCTCCGCTTTTCTTGCTTGATTATCGTTTTTGGTTATGCTATAGTGTTTGAGGGTATGATTACACACGTTTCATGATTCTGCGACAGGGTGCTGTTATGAGAAAATAACAGTCTTTCCGGAAGATGAGTGAAACGGAGGAAAAAACCAAGGAGGAAACATACTATGTCTATTATTTCTATGAAGCAATTGCTTGAAGCCGGCGTACATTTCGGACACCAGACTCGCCGTTGGAATCCAAAGATGAAAAAATACATCTTTACTGAGAGAAACGGTATTTACATTATTGACTTGCAGAAGACTGTCAAAAAAGTAGAAGAAGCTTATAACTTTATGAGAGAGCTTGCTGAAAACAACGGGAAAGTTTTGTTTGTTGGAACAAAAAAACAAGCTCAGGAATCTGTTAAAGAAGAAGCAGAACGCGCAGGACAATATTATGTAAACCATCGCTGGCTTGGCGGAACATTAACAAACTTTGAAACGATTCAAAAGAGAATTGAACGATTAAAAGCGATTGAGAAAATGGAAGAAGATGGAACTTTTGACGTTCTTCCGAAAAAAGAAGTGGTCATGCTAAATAGAGAGCGCGACCGCCTTGTTAAATTCTTGGGCGGCATTAAAGATATGAAGGCTCTTCCGGATGCAATGTTTATCATTGATCCAAGGAAAGAGCGTATTGCGGTTGCAGAAGCGCGTAAATTGAATATCCCGATTGTGGGTATTGTAGATACAAACTGCGATCCGGATGAAATTGATTATGTCATACCGGCTAATGATGACGCCATTCGTGCAGTTAAGTTGCTTACTTCCAAAATGGCGGATGCCATTTTAGAAGCTAAATACAGCGAAGAGCCTGAAGAAGGTGCAGAGGAAGAAGAGACTACTGAAGCTGCTCAAGCATAATCGTCATAGTTAGAACGCCTTTCGTGAGGCGCATGAAAAGGTGATAAGTGTAGTACACTTTGTCACCTTTTTTCAAACAATCTAGTCTTTTTCACACATGAAGGAGGAAATACAAATGGCAATAACTGCTCAAATGGTTAAAGAATTGCGTGAAAAAACAGGTGCGGGTATGCTTGATTGCAAAAAAGCCCTGACTGAAACAAACGGAAATATGGAAGAGGCTATCGATTTTCTAAGGAAAAAAGGCATGGCTTCTGCAGCCAAGAAGGCTGACCGCATTGCAGCGGAAGGTATTACGCATATTTTAAGCAAAGGCAACGATGCAGTAATCGTCGAAGTCAATGCAGAGACTGACTTTGTTGCTAAAAATGAAAACTTCCAACAGCTTGTTAAAGAATTGGCTGAACATCTGCTGGAAAACAAACCTGCCTCTTTAGAAGAAGCTATGGATCAAAAAATGAGCAGCGGAGAATCCGTATCCGAGTATATTAACAGCGCAATTGCTAAAATTGGTGAAAAAATCACTCTTCGCCGATTTGAAGTGAAAACAAAGTCTGATAACGGAGCTTTCGGTGAATATCTGCATATGGGCGGCCGCATTGGCGTGCTTGCTGTTCTTGAAGGAACTACAGACCAAGAAGTAGCGAAAGATGTAGCCATGCATATTGCTGCGATCAATCCAAAATATGTTTCACGCGAACAAGTTTCCGAAGATGAAATTGCACGTGAACGCCAAGTTCTGACAGAACAGGCTTTGAACGAAGGAAAGCCTGAAAAAATTGTTGAAAAGATGGTTGAAGGCCGTCTTGGAAAGTTTTTTGAGCAAATCTGTCTTGTAGATCAGGCGTTTGTTAAAAACCCTGATGAAAAAGTAGGTAAGTTTCTGAAGTCCAAAGGCGCAGAAGTTGTGGACTTCGTCCGTTATGAAGTAGGCGAAGGCATGGAGAAACGCCAAGAAAACTTTGCTGAAGAAGTAATGAACCAAACAAAGAAATAATGGTTAGGTGGGCTTCGCCTGCGCTACTGGTTAATTAAGCAGATCATACTTTCCGGATTTGGAAAGAAAATCGGGGAACACGTTGTGTTCCCCTTTTAAGAAAGTCATGATACATATTAATAGGGATTATTGGAGGTTCAGATGGATACCCCGAAATATAAAAGAATTGTACTTAAATTAAGTGGTGAGGCACTGGCCGGGAATCAAGGGTTTGGAATCAACCCGGCTGTGATCAAATCCATTGCCGAACAGATTAAAGAAGTTGCTGAGCTTGATGTGGAAGTTGCTGTAGTCGTTGGCGGCGGAAACATTTGGCGTGGAAAAGTAGGCAGTGAAATGGGCATGGACCGTGCTACTGCTGACTACATGGGGATGCTGGCAACTGTCATGAATTCCTTGGCTTTGCAGGATAGCTTGGAACAACTGGGTATCGAAACCCGAGTCCAAACCTCCATTGACATGATTCAAGTGGCTGAGCCGTATATCAGGCGACGTGCCATCCGCCACTTGGAAAAGAAACGTGTTGTTATCTTTGCTGCGGGCACCGGGAATCCATATTTTTCTACCGATACTACTGCTGCTCTCAGAGCTGCGGAAATCGAAGCGGATGTTATTTTAATGGCAAAGAACAATGTGGACGGGGTTTACAATGCAGATCCTAAACTTGATAAGGATGCCATTAAGTATGAACAGCTTTCCTATTTGGATGTGTTAAAAGAGGGACTTGCTGTTATGGATTCTACTGCATCCTCGCTCTGTATGGATAATGATATACCACTTATTGTCTTTTCTTTCACTGAAAAAGGAAATATAAAACGTGCCGTAATGGGGCAGCCCATTGGAACGATTGTCAGGGGGAAAGAATAATGCCGAATCAAATTATTGCCAGTACAAAAGAAAAAATGGGAAAAGCCGTTCAGGTATACAGCCGTGAATTAGCAAGTATTCGTGCAGGCCGGGCCAATGCGTCTTTATTGGACAAAATCACGGTTGATTATTATGGTGTTCCGACACCAGTCAATCAAATGGCGACTATCTCAGTGCCTGAGGCTCGTCTTCTGGTGATCCAGCCTTACGATAAATCCACTTTGGGTGATATTGAGAAAGCTATTTTAAAATCCGACCTGGGCTTGACACCCACCAATGACGGATCTTTGCTGAGAATTTCCATTCCTCAGCTAACAGAAGAAAGACGTAAGGATCTCGTCAAGCAAGTACGCAAAGAAGCCGAAGATGCAAAAGTTGTAATTCGAAATATCCGGCGGGATGGTAATGAGGACCTGAAGAAGCTAGAAAAAAATGGTGAGATTTCAGAAGACGATCTTCGCGGTTATGCAGATGATATTCAAAAGCTGACGGATGAACATATCAAGAAAATTGATGAGCTGACGAAAGAAAAGGAACAAGAAGTCATGGCTGTATAATCCGAATAATGAACGACTCAGATCCCTCCTGACACGGAGGGGTTTTTCGTTTTAGGTACATAAAGAATAACCTTATCTAAGTACTTTGCTTTATACGAGTGGATACATCCCGGCATACAGGAAGTATTCTTCCAGGCGCAGATGAAAGGACAAGGCTAATATTTTGAGAGTTTTCATTGCAGGGGAATATTTGCGTGTGAGCCTGTTGAAAAAAACAGGAAGAAACGCTTTGAGACGTCATGGGGACATCGTTGAATGGGACAGCATCTGCTAAGGGATGGCGGGTTCTTGCACAGGAAAAATGGTTAGTCTTACTAAAGCAGCAGAAACATTCAACTGTCTTGCTATAGGTGCTTAATCTCATCAGCATCGCCTTGTTCTTATCACTTATATCTGGATATTTTTCGGTTATAAAATGGTTTTAAATAAAATAATCATTATAGAATCATATCCCTGGAAAACTTGATATGCTAAAATATGTTTGACGCACAGAAGAATGCTTTCTGACGGAGGACTAATTATGTTCAATAAAATGAAGTTATGGAATACTTCAAAAGAGAAAGAAATATATGGTGAACGCATAGACAAAATCCTTTCCCATCCGATTCCCCGGCATGTGGCGATTATCATGGACGGCAATGGGCGCTGGGCAAAAAAAAGAACTCTTCCCCGGGTAGCCGGCCATCGTGAAGGGATGAAGACTGTTAAAAAAATAACGAAATCGGCCAATCGTCTGGGAGTCAAAATATTAACTCTCTATGCCTTTTCAACGGAAAATTGGAAACGGCCCAAGCCCGAAGTGGATTTTCTGATGAAGCTTCCAGAGCAGTTTTTGGACAGCTTCCTGCCAGAATTAATAGAAGAAAATGTTAAAGTATCAACGATGGGAAATATCGAGCAGTTGCCTGCCAGTACCGTTAAAGCTGTGAAAGAAGCTGTTGAAAGAACCAAAAACAACGACGGCCTTATATTGAATTTTGCATTAAATTATGGAAGCCGCTCTGAAATGATTGCAGCGATTAAACATCTTTCACATGATATAAAAAATGGAACACTTAAAGAAGAGGATATCGATGAACAATGCTTTTCTCAATATTTAATGACCGACAGTCTGGGAGATCCGGATCTATTGATCAGAACGAGCGGTGAATTAAGGCTGAGCAATTTTATGCTTTGGCAGCTTGCCTATACAGAATTGTACTTTGTTGATGTGCTTTGGCCGGATTTTTCTGAAGAACATTTGTTGGAAGCGGTGGAATCGTATCAGAACCGCTCCAGAAGGTACGGCGGATTAATTGGCGAGGAGATATAATAAAAATGAAACAAAGAGTGGTCACAGCCATCACAGCCATGATCATATTCCTCCCGCTTTTATATATTGGCGGGATTCCTTTCATCATCCTGGTATATGCAATGGCAACGATCGGATTATATGAATTATTAAAAATGCGGCATTATCCGTTTTTTTCCGGACAGGGCATCATGTCTATGATTCTGCTTTGGATCATTCTCCTGCCGGGAACTTGGTTTGAATCAGGGCATGGAGCTGATATAAAAATTAAGGCGGTTATCTTGGGTGTCCTGTTGTTTTTGGCATATACTGTATTAAGTAAAAATAAATTTAATTTCGATGACGCAGGTTTTATTATGCTAAGTGTGCTATATGTCGGAATTGGCTTCCATTTTCTTATAGAGACACGTGAAGCGGGTCTTACCTATTTGCTTTTTATATTGTTTGTTGTTTGGGGAACTGATTCAGGTGCTTATTTCGTTGGCAAATCTCTGGGTAAAAGAAAGCTCTGGCCTGAAATCAGTCCCAATAAAACTATTGGGGGATCCATAGGCGGAATTTTCATTGCCTTACTGATAGCTCTCCTCTTTTTTAGTTTTACGACACTGGATATACCGCTGCTACAATTGCTGGGCGTTACAATTATCCTCTCAGTTTTTGGACAATTGGGCGATCTCGCTCAATCCGCATTCAAACGCCACTACGGTGTAAAAGATTCCGGAAACATCATGCCCGGACACGGGGGAATTTTGGACAGGTGCGACAGCTGGCTTTTTGTTCTGCCTCTTGTCCACTTATTGCAAATTATTTAATTGTCGCCATTGGGAGTGAAAAGTTTGAAATACATCAGTTTATTGGGGGCTACCGGTTCCATTGGGACTCAGACGCTTGAATTGATCAGGGAGCACCCCGGGCATTTTCGGCTGGCTGCCTTATCAGCCGGGAAAAACATTGATCTTGTCAGAAAAATTATTGAAGAGTTCGAACCGAAGCTCGTATCTGTCCAAACGAAAGAAGATGCTGATACCCTTCGATCCGAATTCTCCTCAAAAATTACATTTGTACACGGCGAGGAAGGACTTATTGAAGCAGCCGTTTATAAAGAGTCTGATATTATACTGAATGCCGTTATTGGCAGTGTTGGCCTCACCCCTACGCTTCAGGCCATTGAAGCGGGCAAAACGATAGCCATAGCCAATAAAGAGACCTTGGTCACGGCGGGTCATCTCGTCATGGGAGCAGCCAAAGAAAAAAATGTAGAGATTTTACCTGTTGACAGTGAACACTCAGCGATTTTTCAATGTCTGCAAGGGGAAGACACGAAGGAAATATCCAGGCTCCTGATCACTGCCTCAGGAGGGAGTTTCCGGGACCTGAATCGGGACGAATTACAGAGTGTTACACTCGAGCAGGCATTAAACCATCCAAATTGGTCCATGGGTTCCAAAATTACCATTGACTCTGCTACAATGATGAACAAAGGGCTTGAGGTGATTGAGGCCCATTGGTTATTTGACCTGGAATATGAAAAAATTGATGTGTTGCTGCATCGTGAGAGTATTATCCATTCATTAGTGGAATTTCATGACAGCAGTGTGATCGCTCAATTGGGAACACCCGACATGAGAGTTCCTATTCAATACGCCCTTACTTACCCGAAACGATTGGCTTTACAGTCAGCAAAGAAACTTGATCTGACCGAAATAGGCCGGCTGCATTTTCAGAAGATGGACATGGACCGCTACCGATGCCTGCAATATGCTTATGATGCGGGACGCTCAGGAGGTACGCTTCCAACTGTATTAAATGCGGCGAATGAAGCGGCAGTCCACGCATTTCTTGAGCGAAAAATTTCTTTTATACGAATTGAAGAACTCATTGAAAAAGCTATGGAACGTCATGAAATCATCCGTAACCCCGATCTCTCTGCCATTCGGGAAGTTGACAGGGAAACTAGACAGTTTGTTCACACACTCCTTTAAAAGGTGGTTATTTTTTTGAATACAGTCATCGCTTTTATTATTATTTTTGGAGCCCTTGTTTTTTTTCATGAACTGGGACATTTTATTTTTGCTAAGCGTTCAGGCATTCTTGTAAGAGAATTTGCCATTGGCATGGGGCCAAAAGTCTTTTCTCACAAAACAAAAGAAACCCTGTATACCATTCGTCTCTTGCCGATTGGCGGATACGTCAGAATGGCCGGAGAGGATCCGGAAATGCTTGAAATTAAGCCGGGCCATAGAATCGGACTCTTGCTAGATAAAGAGGGGCTTGTTGAAAAGGTGATACTTCAGGGAAAAGACCGCTTTCCCAATGCGCGTACGATTGAAGTTGAATCCGCTGATCTTGAACATGATCTGGTGGTCAAAGGGTATGAAGACGGGGAAGACGAGACCGTAAAAACATTTCGAGTTTCCCGAGAAGCAATGATCGTCGAGGATCAAGTTGAAACCCAGATTGCTCCGTGGGACCGTCAGTTTGGATCCAAGAAGCTCAGCGCAAGGGCGATGACGATTTTTGCAGGCCCCATGATGAACTTTGTGCTGGCCATTGTCATTTTTACCATCTTAGGATTTATTCAGGGAGTACAGGTGAATGATCCGCTGATAGGAAAGCTGCTTCCTGATGGAGCTGCACAGGAAGCCGGATTCAAGGAAGGCGACACTGTTTTAAGTATCGATGGGGCTGAGATTTCAAATTTTGAGGATATCACGGAAATTGTACGCAGCCACCCGGGTGAGGAGCTTGTTTTCACCGTTGAACGTGATGGAGCAACCCTGGATATACCGGTTACTCCGAAAAGAGAAGTCGCAGAGGGGGAAGAGTTTGGTCTCATTGGAGTTCAGGCTCCCGTAGATAAGTCCATTTCGAAAGTGGCCTTCAACGGATTTTCTGAAACATACTTATTAACAATAGAAATTTTCAAGATTCTTGGGAAACTTGTTACAGGACAATTTTCCATCGATATGCTAGCCGGGCCTGTCGGGATATATAAAACGACAGAAACCGTTGCACAATCGGGTGTGCTGCTTTTAATGAGGTGGACAGGGTTGCTGAGCATTAACCTTGGGATAATGAACTTGCTTCCGGTTCCTGCATTGGATGGCGGCAGACTGTTATTCTTCGGAATTGAAGCGCTGAGGGGTAAACCTATCGACCGCCAGAAAGAAGGTTTGGTCCATTTTATTGGTTTTGCCCTATTAATGGTATTAATGATTGTAGTCACATGGAACGATATTCAAAGGTTTTTTATCTTTAAATAATCCAAGTTGAGGTGCAAGTAATGAAGCAAAGCATGACAATCATTCCAACGCTCAGAGAGCTTCCTTCGGATGCAGAGATTAAAAGTCATCAGCTGCTTCTCAGAGCAGGATTTATTAAACAAATTGCCAGCGGGGTTTACACTTATTTACCGCTTGCCAAAAGAACATTAGATCATATTGAAAGAATTATACGTGAAGAGATGGAGCGGGCAGGAGCTGCAGAACTGCTTATGCCTGCCCTGCAGCCTGCTGAGCTGTGGCAGGATTCCGGACGCTGGTATACATATGGCGATGAATTGATGAGAATGCATGACCGCCACGACCGCAGCTTTGCACTGGGTCCGACTCATGAAGAAGTGATTACAAGCATTGTCAATGACGCAGTACCTTCGTACAAGCGCCTTCCAATCACCCTTTATCAGATCCAGACAAAATTCAGGGATGAAAAACGTCCCCGATTCGGGCTGTTGCGCGGCAGGGAATTTGTTATGAAGGATGCATATTCATTCCATACCTCTTCTGAAAGTCTTGATGACACCTATCAAAAAATGTATCAGGCCTATATAAATATTTTTAACAGATGCGGTTTGGATTTTCGCGCGGTCTTAGCCGATTCCGGGGCGATTGGCGGGAAGGACACGCAGGAATTCATGGTACTTTCAGAGATTGGTGAGGATACCATTGCCTATTCTGATTCCTCATCCTATGCTGCAAACATAGAAATGGCAGAAATAAACCAGGAGTATGTGAAGCCTGACGCCCCTCCAAAGGACTTGGAAAAAGTCGAAACACCTGATCAAAAAACTATAGCTGAAGTATCAGAGTTTCTTCAAGTATCAGCCTCAGATGTTATAAAGTCATTGGTCTTGCTTGTCGATGAAGAACCTGTGATGGTGCTCGTCAGAGGTGACCACGAAGCCAATGAGGTGAAAGTAAAAAATGCTCTGGATGCCAAGGCTGTTGAATTTGCAGACGAAGAAAAAACGAAGGAGCTGCTGAATTGCTCATTTGGATCAATCGGTCCCGTTAATCTTCCGGATAATGTAAAGATCATTGCCGATCAAGCGGTTGAATACATGATAAATGCGGTGTGCGGAGCAAATGAAGACGGCTTTCATTATAAGAACGTGGTTCCGGGGCGCGATTTCCAAGTGGAAACCTATGCCGACCTGCGATTTATTCAGGAAGGGGATCCTTCGCCGGACGGGAAAGGAACAATTAAATTTGCCCGTGGTATTGAAGTCGGGCACATCTTTAAACTGGGCACGACATACAGTGAAGCAATGTCTGCCAAGTATTTGGATGAAAATGGCAAGGCTCACCCCTATATCATGGGCTGTTACGGCATCGGTGTATCCAGGACGCTGGCTGCCATTGCCGAACAATTTAACGATGAAAACGGATTGATATGGCCTGCCAACATTGCACCATATGATATTCACCTGATACCGGTAAATATGAAAAATGAAGATCAGAAAAACCTTGCTGAGAAACTATACAGCAGCCTCCAAGAACATCAATATGACGTACTGTTTGATGATCGGAACGAGCGTCCGGGCGTTAAATTCAATGATTCCGATTTAATCGGTTTGCCTGTGCGTGTAACGGTGGGCAAGAAAGCAGCCGAGGGGATCGTGGAAGTTAAAATCCGTAAGACCGGTGAAATGATAGAAGCGAAAGCTGAGGAACTGAATGGCGTATTGGAGCGCATTTTTAAAGAACTTGAATGAATAGGAAAAAAGGTACCTTGATTTAAAGGTGCCTTCCTTATTTCCTATCGACTAGATGAGGGGGAGAATCAAATGACGTCCAGGACGGATCATCCCGCCGAAAAAAAAGAACGCTTTTTACTTTTACTCCAGCAGATCGGTTTAACTGATGATGCATATATAGTGCATTTACGGTCCGGGCAAATTGAAAAGCTGGTGGTTGATAAAACGAATAAAAAATGGCATTTTTATTTTTCATTAGACAAGCTGATTCCCAGCAGCATCTATACAATGTTTTCCAAAAAGCTCCAGCAGGCCTTCCAGCATATTGCCCAAGTGAACTTTTCTCTATCTTATGCCGATCCAACGTTTAACGAGGAACTCGTTATTGATTACTGGCGGGACTGTCTAAAAGAGATTGAGGGTATGTCTCCCATGCTGCTCGGTTTATTGAAAGGCCAACTGCCAAGAGTTCAAGGGAATAAATTGGTCGTTACGGTCAGAAATGACATGGAGGCAAGAACCCTGCAGGAAAAATACGGAAGGTTTATTTCTGAAATCTATCAAAAGTTTGGTTTTCCTTCTATGATGTTGACAGCTGAAATTGGCAATGCGGAACAATCACAAGAAGAATATGAAAGATTTATGGAAGAAAAGCAAAAAGAAGATGAAGAACGAGCTCGTCAAGCCGTAGCAGAAATGAAGAAATTGGAAGAAGAGAAGAAAAACAGCAGCGATGTTGAATTAAACGGTCCACTGACCATTGGTTATGCTATTAAAAACGATGAAGACATTCGGAAGTTGGAAGATATTGTAGATGAAGAGCGCCGGATTACAGTGGAAGGATATATCTTTTCCGCCGAAACCAGAGAACTGCGAAGCGGACGAACACTCCTGTTGTTTAAACTGACCGATTACACCGACTCTATCTCCGTGAAAATGTTCTCAAAAGATCAAGAGGATGCGGCCATGATGAATTTGGTTAAAAAAGGCATGTGGGCAAGAGTACGGGGAAGTGTTCAAAATGACACCTTTGCCAGGGAACTTGTCCTCATGGCACAGGATATCAATGAAGTGAAGGCAAAGGAAAGAATGGATCATGCTGATGGAGAGAAACGTGTTGAACTTCATTTACATTCACCCATGAGCCAAATGGATGCAGTGACCTCTATCAGCAGTTATGTAGCCCAGGCGAAAAAGTGGGGCCATACCGCGTTGGCTCTTACAGATCATGCAGTTGTACAGTCTTTTCCTGAAGCCTACAGTGCGGGAAAAAAGAACGATATGAAAATGATCTATGGACTCGAAGCCAATCTGGTCGATGATGGAGTTCCGATTGCTTATAATAGCGCCCATCGGTTTTTGGAGGAAGAGACATATATTGTGTTTGACGTAGAAACGACAGGGCTATCAGCAATCTATGACAAAATTATTGAATTGGCAGCAGTTAAAATCCGGAACGGTGAAGAGGTTGACCGTTTCGAGCGATTTGCCAATCCTCATCATCCGCTGTCAGCAACAACCATAGAATTAACCGGTATTACAGATGATATGGTTGAGAATGCTCCGGAAATAGAAGAGGTGCTGCAGGATTTCCATCATTGGATAGGTGATGGGATCCTGGTCGCCCATAATGCTTCGTTTGACATTGGATTTTTAAACACAGGCAATCAGAGGGCTGGTTTGCCTAAAATTGATAATCCGGTAATTGATACATTGGAGCTGGGAAGATTCTTGTATCCGGAATTTAAAAACCACAGGCTGAATACTTTGGCTAAGAGATTCGACATTGAACTCGTTCAGCACCACCGGGCGATTTATGATGCGGAGGCTACCGGGAAAATCCTATTAAAAATGCTTGCAGATGCAAGAAAAAGAGAAATCCTATACCATGATCAATTGAATGATAACATGGGACAAGGTGATGCCTATAAACGGGCAAGGCCCTCACACTGTACACTGCTTGCACAAAATGATGAAGGTTTAAAAAACCTTTATAAATTGGTTTCCTATTCCCATTTAAATTACTTTTATCGCGTTCCCCGGATTCCGCGATCACTTTTGGAGAAACACCGGGAAGGAATTTTGGTTGGTTCCGGGTGTGATAAAGGTGAAGTCTTTGAAGCCATGATGCAAAAAGGACGGGCAGAAGCCGAAAAAGCTGCTTCTTTTTATGATTACCTGGAAATTCATCCAAAAGCGGTGTATGCTCCTCTCATTGAGATGGAATTGGTCAATGATGAGAAAAACCTTGAAGACATTATTAAAAATATTGTAAGCATGGGAGAGGACCTCAACATTCCGGTTGTCGCTACCGGAAATGTTCATTATATGAACAAGGAGGATAAAATTTACCGTGAAATTCTCATCCGCTCCCAAGGCGGTGCGAATCCGATGAACCGGCATCATCTGCCGGATGTTCATTTTAGAACAACCGATGAGATGCTGGAAGAGTTTTCCTTTTTGGGGGATGAAAAAGCATACGAAGTCGTTGTGCGCAACAGCAATTTAATTGCTGGAAAGATCAGTGATGTCAAACCGATTAAGGATGATTTGTATACTCCGAAAATTGATGGAGCCGAGGAAGAAATCCGGTCCATGAGCTACGAAAGGGCGAAATCAATCTATGGGGAGGAACTTCCGGAAATCGTGGAAGCGCGTCTTGAAAAAGAATTGGCCAGTATTATCGGACATGGGTTTGCAGTTATTTATCTGATCTCTCATAAACTAGTAAAAAAATCATTAACAGATGGGTACTTGGTAGGTTCCAGAGGATCCGTGGGTTCTTCATTTGTAGCGACCATGACCGAAATTACCGAGGTTAATCCGCTTCCGCCGCACTATGTCTGTCCGGAATGCAAGCATTCCGAGTTTTTTGATGACGGGTCCGTTGGTTCAGGTTTTGACCTTCCGGACAAAAATTGTGAAAAATGCGGAGTGGAATATAAAAAGGATGGCCATGACATCCCGTTTGAAACATTCCTTGGGTTTAAGGGAGACAAAGTTCCGGATATTGACCTGAACTTCTCTGGGGATTATCAGCCGATTGCCCATAATTATACAAAAGAATTGTTTGGTGAAGATTATGTGTATCGTGCAGGTACAATCGGTACTGTAGCTGAAAAAACAGCATACGGATATGTCAGAGGATATGAACAGGACCACAATCTCATGATGCGCAATGCGGAAGTGGACCGGCTTGTACAGGGATGTACAGGAGTTAAAAGAACAACCGGGCAACATCCCGGCGGTATTATTGTTGTACCGTCCCATATGGAGATATTTGATTTTACTCCGATACAGTATCCTGCTGATGATACGTCTTCTGAATGGAGGACAACACATTTTGATTTCCATTCCATCGATAGCAATCTGTTAAAATTAGATATTCTCGGCCACGATGATCCGACAGTTATACGCATGCTGCAAGAATTGAGCGGAATCGACCCTAAAACCCTTCCGATCGATGACCCTGAAGTTATGAAGATTTTTAGCGGTACAGAGTCCCTTGGTGTAACGGAAGAGCAAATAATGTGTAAAACCGGAACACTGGGAATACCTGAATTCGGTACTCGATTTGTCAGGCAAATGCTGGAAGATACGAAGCCTACGACGTTTTCCGAGCTTGTCCAAATTTCCGGCCTTTCACACGGGACGGATGTATGGCTCGGAAATGCGCAGGAACTGATCCGTTCGGGAACCTGTACATTGTCGGAAGTGATCGGATGCCGGGATGATATTATGGTATATTTGATTTACCAGGGGATTGAACCATCTCTTTCCTTTAAAATTATGGAATCTGTCAGGAAAGGAAGAGGCCTGACGCCTGAATGGGAGGAAGAGATGCGCAGGAACAATGTGCCGGAATGGTATATCGATTCATGTAAAAAAATAAAGTACATGTTTCCTAAGGCGCACGCTACAGCGTATGTACTTATGGCAGTGCGTATAGCTTATTTTAAGGTGCACCATCCGCTTTTGTACTATGCGTCTTACTTTACAGTCAGAGCCGAAGATTTTGATCTGGAAACGATGGTTCGGGGATCACAGGCCATCCGGTCCAAAATTGAAGAAATTAATGCCAAAGGCCTGGATGCCACACCGAAGGAGAAAAATCTATTGACTGTGTTGGAACTGGCTTTGGAAATGTGCGAGCGAAAATATAAATTTCAGCGTGTAGATTTGTACCGTTCCAGTGCCACTGAATTCCTTATTGACGGTGACTCTTTGATTCCGCCGTTTAATGCCATACCCGGCCTGGGCACCAATGCTGCAATCAATATCGTTAAAGCGCGGGAAGAGGGAGAATTCCTTTCCAAAGAAGACCTCCAAAAACGGGGGAAAGTATCTAAGACGGTAATTGAGTATTTGGATCAGCAGGGCTGTCTCGAGTCACTTCCTGAACAAAACCAGCTGTCTCTCTTTTAAGACATCTTCACCTTCTCACGCTGCCAGTGATTTGCAAACAATAAATGGTTATGGTATATTTTTATTGGAAATACTATGAATAACCTCTGCGCAAAAAGAGTGGGTGCCCCCCACTCTTTCGTATTGTTGCGGATAAATATACGGAAATGAACAAGAAACTCTATATTTTGGAGGTTTTTATGAGTAAAGTGACAGACATTGTGGAAGAGCTGGCAGTTCCGATCCTCGATGATTTGCAGTTGGAGCTAGTGGACATTGAATATGTAAAAGAGGGGAAAAACTGGTATCTTCGGCTTTTCATCGATAAGGAAAACGGTGTAGATATCGAGGAGTGCGGCATTGTCAGTGAACGGCTTGGAGAGAAGCTCGATGAAATGGATCCCATTCCACACAATTACTTTCTTGAAGTCTCATCACCTGGTGCCGAAAGGCCATTGAAAAAAGCTCAGGATTTTACAAAAGCTGTTGGAAAGCAAGTGAATATTAAAACATATGAGCCGGTCGAAGGCGAGAAAGAATTTGAAGGCAAACTGACAGAGTTTAATGGAGAAACGTTAAAAATCGACGTGAAGATCAAAACCCGGACCAAAACAATTGAAATTCCATATAACAAAGTGGCAAAAGCCCGTTTAGCCGTCGTTTTTTAAACAGTACAGGAGAATGATTGAAAAAGGGGAGGACATGGTCATGAGCTCAGAATTATTGGATGCTCTCGTTTTATTGGAAAAGGAAAAAGGAATTTCCCGGGATGTATTGATTGAAGCGATTGAAGCTGCACTTGTTTCTGCATATAAAAGAAACTTTAATCAAGCGCAGAATGTACGTGTGGATATGAATTTGGAAACCGGGACGATGAGGGTTTTTGCCAGAAAAGAAGTGGTTGATGAAGTATTTGACTCCAGATTGGAAATTTCAATTGATGAAGCAAGATCCATCAACCCTTCCTATGAGCCTGGTGATATGGTCGAGCTGGAAGTTACTCCGAAGGAGTTTGGGAGGATTGCGGCCCAAACGGCCAAACAAGTGGTAACCCAGCGTGTAAGAGAGGCGGAACGCGGGATTATTTATTCAGAATTTATCGATCGGGAAGATGATATCATGACAGGTATTGTTCAACGGCAGGATTCCCGCTTCATTTATGTAAGCCTGGGTAAAATCGAGGCGCTTCTCCCTCAAAGTGAACAAATGTCCACTGAAACCTACAAGCCGCATGACAGAATTAAAGTATACTTGACAAAAGTGGAAAAAACCACAAAGGGCCCGCAAATATTTGTTTCAAGAACCCATCCGGGGCTGTTAAAGAGATTATTTGAAATAGAGGTTCCTGAAATATACGATGGGACAGTTGAAATCAAATCGGTTGCAAGAGAAGCCGGTGACCGCTCCAAAATATCTGTTTTCACCGACCATGAGGATATTGATCCGGTCGGTGCATGTGTCGGGCCAAAAGGGGCAAGAGTTCAGGCAGTTGTCGATGAACTTAAAGGTGAAAAAATTGATATTGTTGAATGGTCTTCGGATCCGGTTGAATTTGTCGCCAATGCTTTAAGCCCCTCAAAAGTTCTGGATGTGATCGTCAGTGAAGAGGAGAAAGCGACGACGGTCGTTGTCCCGGATTACCAGCTTTCTCTTGCCATTGGAAAGCGGGGACAAAATGCTCGCCTGGCAGCAAAGTTGACCGGCTGGAAAATTGATATCAAAAGTGAAACGGATGCCCGTGAAGCCGGACTTTATCCAAGAGATGAGCTTTTTGATTTTAATGAAGATGAAATGGATGAAACATTCGATTTAACAGAAGAAGAAATCGAATAGGGGTGAAGCAGATGGCAAAACAAAGAAAAATTCCAATGCGAAAGTGTGTAGCCACCGGTGAAATGAAGCCTAAGAAAGAAATGATCCGGATTGTCCGTTCCAAAGAGGGAGAAGTCTCGGTAGACTTGACCGGGAAGAAATCCGGTCGGGGCGCTTACCTTTCCATAGATAAGGATGCCATCTTAGCGGCAAAAAATAAAAAAGTACTCGAAAATCATTTGCAGGCCGAGATACATGATAACATTTATGATGAATTGCTGGCACTGGTGGAAACGAATAAAAATGACAAATGAAAAGTGGGTGTCGCTGCTCGGCCTGGCCAATCGTGCGCGCAAGGTTATTTCCGGTGAAGAATTGGTTATCAAAGAAGTGAGAAACGGGAGAGCGAAACTTGTGATACTTGCCAAAGATGCATCCAAAAACACGTCCAAAAAAGTTCTGGATAAATGTAAATATTATCGGGTCCCTGTTGTTTATTCAGAGACCAGGGAGCAGCTGGGACGGGCCATTGGAAAAGAGTCAAGAGTGGCAGCGGCTGTTATCGATAGTGGATTTGCAAAAAAATTGGCAACGATGTTTTACGATTAATTGCGGGGGTGAACATATGAGTAAAATGCGAGTATATGAATATGCGAAAAAGCACAATACTTCAAGCAAGGAAGTTATAGAAAAGTTGAAAAGCATGAATATTGAAGTGACCAATCATATGTCAGCGATTGACAGCCATGCAATCGGCAGGCTGGATCATGCTTTTAACAATCAACCTAAGGAAAAAGGACATTCACAGCGTAGGGGACAGCAAAACCGGGGTCCGAAACAGGAGAACCGTTTGCCCAAAAACACAGAGAATGAAAATAACCGGTCAGCACAAAGTAAGAATGGATCCAACAAAAACAGTAAGCCAAAAGGAAATCAAAATAATACGGGCGTACGAAACCAAAAAACAAACAATCACCGGAATGACGGCGGACAACATAAGCCAAACGGAAAGGGAGGCCGCGGCGCCGCCGGAAATAAAGGTCAAAATAAAGGGCCCAACCGTAATCGGAAACAGAACCAAAATCGCCAGCGGCAGAAACCGCAGCACCATCAGCCTGCTCCTCCCAAGCAAAAAGAGCTTCCGGAAAAAATCACATTTACAGAATCCTTAACTGTAGCGGAACTTGCTAAAAAGCTCCACAGAGAACCATCCGAAATTATTAAAAAACTCTTTATGCTCGGTGTGATTGCCACAATCAATCAGGAGTTGGATAAAGATGCGATCGAATTAATTTGTGCAGAATATGGTGTGGAAGTTGAAGAAGAGATTCAAATTGATAAAACAGACCTGGAAATCTATTTTGAGCAGGAAGTCAATGAGGAAGAGCTTGTAGAAAGACCTGCTGTAGTAACAATCATGGGCCACGTGGACCATGGTAAAACCACTCTTCTCGATTCTTTAAGACATACGAAAGTGACAGCTGGCGAGGCCGGCGGAATCACTCAGCACATTGGTGCTTATCAAATTGAAGCAAGCGGCAAAAAAATTACATTTCTGGACACCCCTGGGCACGCGGCATTTACGACAATGCGTGCAAGAGGAGCCAAGGTAACGGATATCACAATCCTTGTTGTAGCCGCTGATGATGGTGTAATGCCACAAACGGTTGAAGCCATTAACCATGCCAAGGCTGCTGAAGTACCAATCATTGTAGCAGTAAATAAAATTGATAAACCGACAGCGAATCCGGATCGAGTCATGCAGGAACTGACAGAGCATGGGCTTGTACCCGAAGATTGGGGCGGAGACACAATATTCGTACCTATCTCAGCGCTGCAGGGAGAAGGAATAGATCAACTGCTCGAAATGATACTTCTCGTGAGTGAAGTGGAAGAGCTAAAGGCGAGCCCTAATAGGCAGGCTTTGGGAACAGTGATCGAAGCCCAGTTGGATAAAGGCCGCGGGTCAGTCGCTACACTGCTCGTTCAGGATGGAACTTTAAGGGTGGGAGACCCCATTGTGGCAGGAAATACCTTTGGCCGTGTGCGTGCAATGGTCAATGACATGGGCCGCCGTGTAAAAGAGGCGCCTCCTTCCACGCCAGTTGAAATTACCGGTTTAAGCGATGTGCCTCAGGCAGGAGATCGGTTTGTCGTATTTGAGGATGAAAAAACTGCACGGCAAGTTGGTGAATCACGTGCCCAACAGGCGTTGCAGGCGCTAAGGAACGAAAACTCCAAAGTTACTCTGGATAATCTTTTTGAACAGATGAAACAGGGTGAAATGAAAGAACTGAATATCATCATTAAAGCTGATGTTCAGGGGTCAGCTGAAGCACTTGCGGCATCTCTAAGAAAAATTGATGTAGATGGAGTGAACATTAAAATCATTCACTCCGGCGTTGGAGCAATTAATGAGTCTGATATTACATTGGCTGCTGCTTCCAATGCGATCATAATCGGCTTTAACGTACGCCCTGATGTAAATGCCAAGCGGGCAGCCGAGTCTGAAGGGGTAGATATTCGCCTTCACCGCATTATCTACAAAGCCATCGAAGAGATTGAAGCAGCCATGAAGGGGATGCTGGATCCTGAATATGAGGAAAAAGTCATCGGCCAGGCTGAAGTAAGACAGACATTTAAAGTGTCCAGAATCGGAACGATTGCCGGCTCCTATGTAACAGACGGAAAAATAACACGCGACAGCGGAGTTCGCCTGATCAGAGACGGAATCGTCATTTATGAGGGTGAAATCGATGATTTAAAACGATTCAAGGACGATGTCAAAGAAGTGAGCCAGGGATATGAGTGTGGCATTACCATTAAGAATTTCAATGACGTAAAAGAAGGAGATGTCATTGAGGCATTTGTCATGGAAGAAGTGGAGCGCAGTTGATCGGATTCGCTCAATGTGAATTTCGGATCTATCATTCCCAATCGTTAAAAGATAAGCGCTCAGTCGTCAAACGGGTGTTGACGAGAGCAAAGCAAAAATTTAATGTTTCTATTGCCGAGGTTGCTCACCAAGATGTTTGGCAGCGTACCGGTATCGCGATTGTAACAGTTGCTGCAGCACGGAAACGAGCTGAGCGTGAGCTTGAGGAGACAATTGAATTCCTTGATTCTTTTCCGGAATGGGAAAGAATCGGGGGAACCCATTATGAGTGGCTGTAATGTGAGGTGTCATACATGAGTTTACGGGCCAACCGCGTCGGAGAACAGATGAAGAAGGAACTGGGAGATATCATCTCCAGGAAAATTAAAGATCCGAGAGTAGGATTTGTAACTGTAACGGATGTGGAAGTCACGGGGGACCTGCAGCAGGCAACCGTATTTATATCAGTTCTGGGCACAGACCAGGAGAAAGAAGACACGCTAAAGGGTCTAACAAAAGCCACCGGGTTTATCCGGTCGGAAATCGGCCATCGAATCCGATTGCGTAAGACTCCTGAAATCAGTTTTGAATTTGATGAATCTGTAGAATATGGAGACAGAATCGAGAAACTTTTAAAAGACATTCACGAAAATGAGGATAGACAGTAGAGTCTATCCTTTTTTAAGGTAAATGTAAATGACAATGTTTATCGCCAGGATTTCATCTCGTCATTTCGGCCTCCTTGGAAACCACAAGCTTTACCATAGGACGAGAAGCGTTTTTGCATTCAAAGGAGGAGATAGCCTGTGGAAGGAATATTACCACTATGGAAACCGAAAGGCCTGACATCCCATGACTGTGTTTTTAAAATCAGAAGGCTCCTCGGCATGAAAAAAGTCGGGCATACGGGCACGCTGGATCCTGAAGTAACAGGCGTGCTGCCCATTTGTCTGGGACGGGCTACAAAAATTGCACAATATATCACAGATGCAGGAAAAGAGTACGAAGGTGAAGTAACGATCGGGTTTTCCACGACAACGGAAGATGCTTCCGGTGAAATTGTAAAAGAAAAGCACGTTCCTGCTGCATTTCATATACACGATATACAACAAGTGCTGGACTCTTTAACTGGTGAAATCCGGCAAACACCGCCGATGTACTCTGCCGTTAAAATAAAAGGAAAACGTCTCTATGAGTACGCCAGGGCTGGTATTGAGGTAGAGAGACCTACAAGGACTGTACACATTTATCAGCTGACTTTGCATGAAGATACCATTTCCTTCCATGAGGGGCTTTATTCTTTCCGATTCTCAGTACGTTGCAGCAAAGGAACGTACATTCGGACATTGGCTGTCATGATAGGGGAAAAGCTAGGTTTTCCTGCACATATGTCTGACTTGGTTCGGACGGCCTCCGCCACATTTACAAAAGAAGATTGTGTGACTTTTGACCAGCTCCATCATATGTTGGATCAAGGAGAGATTGTAGAAGCGATATTACCTTTGGAGGACGGGCTTTTACATTTGCCCTCCATAGAGATTAGTGATACATTAGCGATGAAAGTCCGAAATGGTGCCGTCATAAATAAGCCTGAATATTGGAAAGACGGCGAAACCGTTCTTTTATATAAAGGAAAAGCGATGGCCATTTATCGGGAACATCCGGTTAAAAACTGGTTGATCAAGCCGGTGAAGGTATTAAGAAACGTATGAAACAGGTGACATATCTTGAAAGTAATCAATATACAGCACCCGCATTCTTATAAAAAACATGATTTTCCGCCTCTGGCTGCGGCCCTGGGTTTTTTTGACGGAGTTCACAAAGGACACAAAAAAGTGATTATGGCTGCTAAAAGAGCTGCGGATGAGCATGGAATCAAAAGCGCAGTAATGACATTTGATCCACACCCCTCTGTCGTATTATCCCAGGAGGCAGGTTCTGTTAACTATATTACTCCATTGGAGGATAAAATAAAGTATATTTCAGAACTTGGTATCGACTATATGCTGATCATCAGATTTACATCCGCTTTCGCCAATTTATTGCCAGAACAATTCGTACAAACATACCTTGTTGATTTAAACGTTCGATATGTATCGGCGGGTTTTGATTTTACATATGGTAAATTTGGAAAAGGTAAAGTATCCACCATCTCTGAGCATTCACAGGGAACTCTCCAAGTGATGACCGTCCCCAAGCTTGAAAAGGACGGGGAAAAAGTCAGCTCGACTTTGATTAGGGAACTTTTGGCAGAGGGCCGGGTACATGAGGTGTCCAGTCTGCTGGGAAGATTTTACACAACCAACGGAACAGTTATTCACGGTGAAAAACGAGGACGACTGCTGGGGTTTCCCACCGCTAATGTTCATTTGGGTCATGATTACATCGTCCCGAAAAAAGGGGTTTATGCCGTTCGTTTGCTTGTCAATCAACAATGGGAAAATGGAGTGTGCAATGTGGGCTATAAACCGACATTCCATGACCCCGAAAAGGTGGAAATGTCAGTGGAAGTTCATTTAATGGACTTTGACCGTTCCATATATGGGGAAAAAGTTATAATAGAGTGGCACTTGAGAATAAGGGATGAACAGAAATTTAACGGTTTAGATCAGCTGAAAGAGCAAATTCTAAAGGACAAAGAGACTTCCCTCAAATATTTTCAGCGGGATATAAAATTACTTGATTTTTCCTAAGCAAAGTTGTATTCTATAACAGTATTAAGGAACCTTTGCTTGGCAGTGCGATTCACCAACGACTGCTCGGTAACAGGGGATGAAAAATAGGAGGTGACGGACAAATGTCCATTTCGCAAGAACGAAAAAACGAAATTATCAATGAGTACAAAATTCATGAGACTGACACAGGTTCTCCTGAAGTTCAAATTGCTGTATTGACCGAAGAAATCAACAATTTGAACGGCCATCTTCGCGTTCATAAAAAAGACCATCACTCCAGACGCGGATTGATGAAAATGGTTGGACGCCGCAGAAATTTACTGACTTACCTGCGTAATAAAGATGTACAACGCTATCGTGTATTGATTGATAAACTTGGCCTGCGTCGATAAGATGAAAAGGTACAATGAAAAGCGGGATACATTCCCGCTTTTTTGTTAGGGTGAAAAGCGCAGGCAGCCTGTGCACAGTTCAATGAAAATGCGTCGGCAGTGTTTGCCGTGCATATTCGAACTGAACATTGGACATGGATAGGAAAAGCTCCTGTCTATGTCTAATGTTCAGTTACGTAACAGGCAGCGCTTTTCACCCTTCAACGACTAGCTAAATGAATAACATGATCAAGAAAGAGAGGCGTAATGTAATGGACCATGAGAAAAACATATTTTCCATGGACTGGGCAGGCCGTAAGTTGACCGTTGAGATCGGTCAACTGGCAAAGCAAGCAAATGGTTCTGCACTTATCCGATATGGAGATACAGCTGTTTTATCTACAGCAACTGCTTCCAAGGAAGCAAAGTCAGTTGATTTTTTTCCGCTGACTGTAAACTATGAAGAAAGACTATATGCAGTGGGTAAAATCCCCGGCGGTTTTATTAAAAGAGAAGGCCGTCCAAGTGAAAAGGCTATTTTGGCCAGCAGGCTGATTGACCGTCCAATACGTCCGCTGTTTCCGGATGGCTTTCGAAACGAGGTGCAAGTAGTCAGCATGGTCATGAGTGTGGACCAGGACTGCTCATCGGAGATGGCAGCCATGTTTGGATCATCTTTGGCACTGTCTGTGTCTGATATTCCGTTTGCCGGACCAATTGCGGGTGTCATTGTCGGCCGCGTGGACGGAGAGTTTATTATTAATCCAACCGTTGAACAAATGGAAAAAAGCGATATTCACTTAACCGTTGCCGGCACGAAGGATGCTGTAAACATGGTGGAAGCAGGCGCAGAAGAAGTATCTGAAGAGGATATGCTGGAAGCCATCATTTATGGTCATGAGGAGATCAAGCGGCTGATTGCCTTCCAAGAAGAAATTGTCGGGAAAATTGGTAAAGACAACATAGAAGTGGAATTGTTTGAGATTGATGCTGATTTGGAGCAGGAAGTCCGTTCAATGTGTGAACAGGCACTCATTGCAGCCATTCAAGTGGAAGAAAAGCATGCGCGAGAAGATGCCATCCAAGAGGTAAAAGCCGAAGTGATTGAACGGTTTTCCGAACGTGAAGAGTCGGATGATGATTTGATTAAACAAGTGAAACAAATTTTGGACAGCCTTGTTAAAGAAGAAGTCCGCCGATTAATCACAGTAGAAAAAATCCGCCCCGATGGAAGAAAGCCCGATGAAATCAGGCCCATCGATTCTGAAATCAACTTACTGCCAAGAACCCATGGGTCTGGTTTATTTACCAGAGGCCAAACACAGGCTCTCAGTATTTGTACACTGGGTGCCCTTGGAGATGTTCAAATCTTGGATGGCCTGGGAATCGAGGAATCCAAGAGGTTCATGCATCATTATAACTTCCCGCATTTCAGCGTGGGGGAAACCGGTCCAATCCGGGGACCCGGACGAAGAGAAATCGGACATGGCGCACTTGGTGAGCGGGCACTGGAGCCGGTCATTCCAAGCGAGGCAGAATTCCCGTATACCATTCGATTAGTATCGGAGGTATTGGAATCCAACGGATCAACTTCCCAGGCAAGTATATGCGCAAGTACGCTGGCCATGATGGATGCAGGTGTACCGATTAAAGCACCTGTTGCCGGTATTGCGATGGGATTAGTTAAATCCGGAGAACATTACACAATTTTAACGGATATTCAAGGCATGGAAGACCATCTGGGAGACATGGACTTTAAAGTGGCTGGAACGACGAATGGAATTACAGCCCTTCAGATGGATATCAAAATTGAGGGACTATCCCGTGAAATACTCGAAGAAGCTTTGTATCAGGCAAAAGAAGGCCGTATGTATATACTTGAAAAAATGAGTGAAGCTATTTCCAAGCCAAGGAAACAACTGTCACCTTATGCGCCCAAAATTCTTACGATGCATATCAATCCGGATAAGATTAGAGATGTTATTGGGCCGAGCGGAAAACAAATCAATAAAATTATTGAGGAAACTGGCGTAAAAATTGATATTGAACAAGACGGCACTGTATTCATTGCATCTGCTGACGAAAAGATGAATGATCAGGCCAAGAAGATCATTGAAGATTTGGTACGTGAAGTGGAAGCCGGTCAAATGTATCTGGGCAAAGTAAAGCGCATTGAAAAGTTTGGTGCTTTTGTTGAGATTTTCCCAGGAAAAGATGGTCTTGTGCACATTTCTCAATTGGCTGAGGAAAGAGTAAATAAGGTCGAAGATGTAGTTTCGATCGGTGATGAAATACTTGTAAAAGTGGTTGAAATTGATAATCAGGGAAGGGTAAATCTTTCCAGAAAAGCTGTACTGAAAGAACAAAAGGATAAAGAAAAACAGGGCCAAGAAAAGAAATAATGCCCAAAAGCCAGGTAACCCTGGCTTTTTTCATGTATACATGAACCAGTGTACGTTTCAGTGCAGTTCTACCATGCCCGCTCGTTTCATAGAATCATGTGAAGGGGGAATGGACGGGCATGAAAACAAAACACTTGCTAGGAATGGGGCTTATTGCTATTCTAGCAATATTGATTGTCAACAATCCCTATACAACAACTTATTTAAATGATTTAGTGCATGATTCATTTCCAGTGAATGCCAAACCTGATGATCTATATGAGCAAATATTGGAGGCCGCAAAACATTATGACGCGCCTCCTCAAGATGCAAAAATAGACAGAGTATGGAAGGCAATGCCGGGATATAATGGAATTAAAGTAGATGTCAAGGCTTCCTATAACAAAATGAAGGACGGAAAATTTGACAGCCGCAAGCTTGTTTTTAAGCAAATTCCGCCAAGTACTCATTTGAAAGACTTGCCCCCGGCTCCCATCTATCGCGGTCATCCTGACAAGCCGATGATCGGTTTCTTAATCAATGTAGCGTGGGGAAACGAATACTTACCAGATATGCTGGCCACATTGAAGAAGCATCATGTACAGGCGACTTTCTTTTTAGAAGGCCGCTGGGTAAAGGAAAATCCCGATCTTGCCCAAATGATAGCTTCAGACGGTCATGAGCTGGGAAATCATTCATACAGCCACCCGAAAATGGAAAGGCTTGGAGCGGCCCAAGCGCGTGAAGAACTCGTAAAGACCAATGAAATTATTGAGGCAACAACAGGAGAAAAGCCGGTCTGGTTTGGACCTCCGAGCGGCGGCTTTAATGATCAAACTGTCTTTGTTGCCAGTGAGTTAGGGATGAGTACCGTTTTGTGGACTGTAGATACAATTGATTGGCAAAAGCCTTCACCTGAAACAATTTTGGAACGGGTAATGTCAAAAATTCATCCCGGTGCAATGATCTTAATGCACCCGACGGATTCAACCGAAAAAGCACTTGATTCACTTATTGGACAAATAAAGGAAAGAAATTTAAAAATCGGCTCAGTTTCCAAGCTAATGGATGAAGAGTACATGATTAAATTGGAACCATAGGCCGTTTTCCAGAATTAGCAGTTTTCAGCAATCAAAGGTTAGGGCAGGGACTCGAGGCCGCTTCAAAAAATTCACTGAAGGCAAACCCGCCTTCACTGATTTTGTCTCCGGCGCTTAGTCGCCCGTAGCAGCCGACCAGCCGCTTCTGAAGGCAACCTGTGCCTTCGTCAGCACCCGTCTTATGCTTCGGGGCTGAGCAAGACGCCTGCGCTTTTCTGTTTTTCTGTTGTCCAGCTACGGGCTTCAGCAACTAGCAGACTTCGCGCTTCCTCCTGCGATAAGTCAACATCGGCTCCTTTCGTCGCCGAGTTTCTTTTATCCCGTCGGAGGCACTACAGTCTGTACGTCGCTAAACGTCGCCCTGCGCTTTTCTTTTCACCATGAACAGGAGGAACTTCAGTGATAAAAAAATATACTTGCCAAAATGGAGTTAGAGTTGTACTTGAGAAAATCCCTTCTGTCCGCTCAGTTGCTATCGGCATCTGGGTGGGAACCGGCTCACGTGATGAAAATCCGGTGAATAACGGTATTTCACATTTTCTCGAGCATATGTTTTTTAAAGGAACAGAGACACGTAACGCCAAGGAGCTTGCTGAAGCCTTTGATTCGATCGGCGGGCAGGTGAATGCTTTTACATCGAAAGAATATACTTGTTACTATGCCAAGGTTCTTGATAACCACTCCACCTATGCTTTGGAAACATTGGCCGATATGTTCTTTCATTCCACCTTTGCAGAAGAAGAACTAAACAAAGAAAAAAATGTTGTCTTTGAAGAAATTAAAATGTATGAAGATACACCAGATGATATTGTTCACGACTTGCTCAGTAAGGCAGCATATGAAAAACATCCCCTTGGTTATCCCATACTTGGGACAGAAGAAACATTGTCATCCTTTACAGGAGATCTGCTTCGTGAATATGTAGAAGACATGTACACACCTGATAAAGTTGTTGTTTCTATTGCAGGTAATTTAGAAGAATCTATTCTTCATGAAGTAGAACGTCTTTTTGGCTCTTTTGAAAGAAAAGGGAGACCGCAGGCCGAATCAAAACCCGTCTTTCAAAAAAACCATATTTCCAGGCAAAAAGATACGGAGCAAGCTCATTTGTGTATGGGCTTCGAGGGGTTGCCTATCGGAAATTCTGATATATACAGTTTGATTGTCATGAATAATATTTTTGGCGGCAGTATGTCGTCGCGGCTCTTTCAAGAAGTCCGGGAGGAAAGAGGGTTGGCCTACTCCGTATTTTCTTACCATTCCTCCTATAAGGACAGCGGCATGGTAACCGTATACGGCGGGACTGGGGCGGAACAGGTCGATGACCTGTTTGAAACCATTCAACAAACCCTTGAACAATTAAAGCAAGATGGAATTTCAGAAAAAGAATTAAAAAATAGCAAAGAACAGCTTAAAGGAAATTTAATGCTGGGCCTGGAAAGCACGAACAGCCGTATGAGCAGAAACGGAAGAAACGAGCTGTTGTTAAAAAAGCATAAAACGCTGGATGAAATCTTGGACGACATTGACCGGGTCGATATTCACAGTGTAAATAATATGGCTCTTCGTATTTTCACTAAGGATTATACACTTGCTTTAATCAGCCCCAAGGAAAAAATGTTATTGCAGACCAGTTGACCAAGCTCTCCATTTCTCCCTTCTAAAAATGGAAACGCCCATATATATTGTAATAATAGTGGGAGAAGGGGGAGAAACATGAGATTAAGCGAACTGGGTGGAAAAGAAATTGTTGATTTCAAAAAAGCTGAAAGAATGGGTGTTTTGGGCCAGACAGATTTGGAGATTAATACCCATACGGGTGAAATCCATCATTTGATTATCCCGACTGGTAAATGGATCCGAAAGAACAGCGGGGAAATCAGGGTTCCCTGGAGAAATATTCGTACCGTTGGAGCAGATATGATTATATTGGAGGTCCCAGAACGCTAAAGTTTACGATCCGGTTCTTGTCTAAAAGACAAGAACCGGATTTTTTTGTTTGATCCCTTAGAGATACAAATAAAGTATGAAATCTCTTTTACCATTGGAGCCTCAGATCGCTTCGATTTTAATAATTCACGGCTTTTTCCGTTTCATCAGGTTATCAGATCCCTTTCAATGGTTGGAGCTCCCTATTTTTACTGTTGGACAAATGAAATTTGTTATAGTGCCGGGCCATTAATTTTAAGTCCTGAAGAGGCAGGGGTTACATTTAAGAGATACCCATTGTTCCTTCATTCAGAAAATATCTTTGAATTGAAATAGGCTTTTACATCAGTAACAGCCACCTAAATCGATCATATTGTGTTGAGGAGAGCTGACGTTTTTAATGACAAAGAATTCAACTCTCTTATCGGGTGTCAGTTTGCCCTGTTGAACAAATACAAAGGGGAGGACCAAAGTGCAATACTTTCAAAACGACTTACAAGGGTTGGAAATGGATGATTATCATGTAGGTGAGCTAATTCCTATGAATTATCAGAGCCAAGTTCCGGTTGAGTTTGACAGCAGGCGTTGTGGCCGTTGTGGTGGCTGTTTCCATTGTGGCGGGTGTTTCCGTTGTGGCGGCTGTTTCCGCTGTGGCGGTTGTTTTAGTTGTTTTGGCGGTTTTGGAGGATTCTTTATTTAAAAAAGAGAAAAATGGCTGGTTTGAAAAGAAATGGCTCTGCATGATCTGGTGCAGGGCGTTTCTTTTCTTGTTTATCATACTGGACAGCCAAGAGTACATAAAATGATTAGGGGAAATCGGAATGATGAGAAATAAGGAGGAGCTGAATGTCTATACTTAACCCGTCCACACGTCTGAAGGTAAAAAGGGATACATTTTTCCTCCCGGACTCAAAGGGTGGTGTGTATTTTCGGAATAATTCGAGTTCATTTCGAATGGAAGGCAGTACGATTTATCAATGGATTGAAAGATTGATACCGATGTTTGACGGCGAGAATACAATGGAAGATTTGACAAAGGGATTAACGGCACCATACAGGAAGAGAGTGTATGAAATTGGAGAAACACTTTACGAAAATGGCTTCGTCCGGGACATCAGCAAAGACACTCCCCATCAATTAAATCGTTCCGTTCTTAAACAATATGCCTCGCAAATTGAATTTATAGAAAATTTTGCGAATTCCGGTGCGTATCGTTTTCAACTATTTCGTCAGGCTAATGTTCTTGCCGTAGGTTCGGGACCCTTTCTCCTTTCATTGGCTTCGGCATTCATCGAATCAGGACTGACCAGAATACATGTGATGATAACAGATTCCATTCCTACGAATCGCCCGCGCCTGAGTGAACTCGTGCAGAATGCCAGCAAGTCGGATCCAGATGTAGAGTTAACTGAGATCCAATTTCGAAAAGGGGAGGGAAGAAGTTTTTGGAAAGAAGCTGTGCACCCCTATGATTGGATTTTGTATGTCTCACAGGATGGCCATATACATGAGTTAAAGATGCTTAACCAAGTTTGTAAAGAAGAAAGGAAGTCATTTATACCCGCCATATGTTTCCAGCAAGTGGGGATTGCCGGTCCCTTATTTCATCCAGAATCAGAAGGGTGCTGGGAATCTGCATGGCGCAGGATCCATCGGTCTGCATTGCAATCGAAAAAGCGGCCTCAGCCTTACTCTTCAACATCAGGATCGATTCTGGCGAATGTCGCCGCCTTTGAATTGTTTAAAAATGCAACGGGGATTGCCGATTCAAATCAAAGTAATCAAATATATCTGCTTGATCTTGAAACGCTGGAGGGTGATTGGTTTTCATTCATTACACATCCGCTGGTCACTTCAACAAGTTTTACACCCAATCTGGTTAAGAATCTTGATGTAAGGCTTAAACAGGATTCCCCAAGCGGTAACCGGCCTAAACACCCGAGAATCCTCCTGGAATATTTCAGTCGTTTAACTTCCGATAAAACTGGCATTTTTCATACATGGGAGGAACGAAATTTGATACAGCTGCCGCTTGCACAGTGCTTTGTTCAAGCGGTTGACCCACTGTCCGAAGGACCGGCAGAGCTGTTGCCGGAAGTTGTTTGTGCAGGTTTGACACATGAGGAAGCAAAAAGAGAGGCGGGTCTGACCGGAATTGAAATGTATGTTTCACAAATGATTCATTCTCAGATCAGCGTGAACCATATGGAGGGATTTATAGGAATCGGTGCCGGGGAAACAATCGAAGAGGCGGTTTGTCGGGGACTGCAAGTTTATTTAAATGAAAAATTAAGAAAAAGAAATATGGAACAACCCAATACGATCATTCCTATGCAGATAGGATCTGTTAAGGACAAATCATGCAGATTTTATATAGATGCCCTGACCGCCTTGAACGGTATACCGGCGATTGGCCGGCAAGAGGGGATTTTTGGTTTCCCTGTGGCAGGAGTAAGAACGAATGGAAGTTGGTATTTAAGTACAGGTTTAAATGCAACGTTGGCCCTTCAAAATGCATTGAAGCAAGCCCTTTTAGATTCTCAAAGCGATGAGAATTCTATCATAAAACTAGAGATGGAGTCTGCAGTTTTTCTCAAAAATACCGAAAGCAAACTGGATGTTCCCTCTTCTGATGAATGGACACCATTTGACCTGTTACAATCTTCCTTTCAAATCTTGAAACAAAACCATAAACGGATGTTCGTTTATGACCTTTCATTCGAACCTTTTTTAAAACAGGAGATGGCTGGGGTGTTTGGTGTACAGGTACGAGAGGGGGAATGGTCGTGACTGCTCACATACTCATTGCCGGACAGGGATTATTAGCAGATTTTGTCCATGATCAATTGTCCACCAGTTATGCCGTGAAGCGTCAAAGTTTATTAGAAGGGGTTTCCGAAAATTCAAAACTTGCTCTGGTACTGCACGACGGCTGGCATCCGTCGGTCCATCAAAAAGCGGAAGAAAGATTTAGAACCACAGGCATCCCGTGGCTCCGCGGTTTCGTATCGTTTGGGGAAGGAATTGTTGGTCCATTCGTAAGACCCAATACCACGGGATGTTCTCACTGTGCTGACCTGCGGCGAATAATAGCTGGAACAGACAGCAGGGAAATGTGGGAGTTTCAAATAAGATTGGCGGAAGGAGAAGGGGTTAGGCGGGATGCATGGGCGTCACGACCGGGACTGTCGCAAATGGCAGCATTCATATGCAACGAAGTGCACAGGATTCTGCAGGGACACCCCAGTAACCTGGAAGAAAAGCTTTTTATTACTAACCTGAAAACGCTGACGAATTCAAGTCACGTTTTCTTGCCTGTCCCTCATTGTCCAATATGCAGTGATTTACCTGATGACGCGCCTGATTTAGCTCACATTCGGTTAGAATCAAGTCCTAAACTGACTGCTGATAGCTATCGCTGCCGTTCAATGAACGATTTAAAAACAGTGTTAGCCAAAGATTATCTTGATGAACGTACAGGGGTCATGAATGGAAAAGTACAGGATTACACGCTGCCGTTTGCTGATATTATCGTCAACATGCCGCTGTTTGGAGCAGATGAAGGAGTGGCAGGAAGGTCTAATTCTTATGAGATGAGTGAGTTGACCGCCATTCTGGAAGGTTTGGAAAGATATTGCGGGATCGGGCCACGAGGTAAAAAGACCATAGTCCGTGACAGCTATCATCGGTTAGAAAGCCAGGCATTACATCCGGCAAGGGTTGGTTTACACGACAAGGAGCAATATAAAAAGCCGCATTTTCCGTTTAAACCATTTCATCCCGATACCCCAATGAATTGGGTGTGGGGTTACTCGTTTTTACACGAACGGCCCGTTTTGGTTCCAGAGTTACTCGCCTATTATAGTTTGGGACACGGAGAGGGTTTTGTTTATGAAACCTCAAATGGATGTGCATTGGGGGGAAGTATAGAGGAAGCGATTTTCCATGCCATTCTGGAAGTTGTCGAGAGAGACTCATTTTTGTTAACCTGGTATGCTCAGCTGCCGCTTCCCGGCCTTGACCTAAGCTCTGCCGGCGACAAGGAATTACAGTTGATGGTGGATCGGGTACGTGAGGTAATGGGATATGATCTTTATCTTTATAATTCAACGATGGAACATGGGATTCCAAGTATTTGGGGAGTGGCCAAAAACAGAAGATCCAAGGGATTAAATCTTATTTGTGCAGCCGGAGCAAACCCTGACCCTGTAAGTGCAGTAAAAAGTACGATTTACGAGCTCGCCGGAATGATGTCCGGGCAAGACGAAAAACTGGAGGAAAACAGGCAGAAATACGCAGGGATGCTGAAGGATCCTTTCGCTGTTCGTAATATGGAGGACCATGGCCTGTTGTACGGTCTTCAGGAAGCAGAGGAACGTCTGAACTTTTTATTGCATCATGAACGTCCTTTACGTACATTCGCCGAGGAATTTAAGCAGCCGCCGGTACATACCGATTTGAAGGATGACCTGCAGGATATTCTTGAACGGTTCCGGCGGTTAAACCTGGAAATAATTGTCGTGGACCAAACATCACCTATTACGAAACGAAACGGGTTATTTTGTGTAAAGGTATTGATTCCCGGCATGTTGCCAATGACCTTTGGCCATCACCTTACGCGTGTGAAAGGGCTGGAGAGGGTACTCACTGTACCAAAACAACTGGGATTTGCAAAAACACCGTTATCATACGAACAGCTGAATCCGCATCCTCATCCGTTCCCATAACGTCAGAGTAGGAGGCTAAAGAGTGGAGCTGGAAACATTTCTGCACGATCTGCATTTTAACACGGAAAAAATCTCTCCGCCTGATTGGCAGGTGGACTGGGAAGATGCACCGCTGCCCTATAAACTGTACAGGGGACTGCCGGAAATTCCGCTAAATGCAGATGTGCCATTCACACTTGAGAGAAGGGAAGAACATCTTAAGCCCAGCCTGGAGGAGCTGGGACATTTCCTTTGGTTCGTATACGGGCTTACTCAATACTCCCATTCCGCTTTTGATGAAGAAAGAGCACAGTTGATGCGCAGGTTTGTCCCCTCTGGAGGGGCACTGTATCCCAATGAATTATACGTGTATATAAAGCTGGAAGAAGCTCCGGACGGAATTTACCATTATGATGCCGCGCACCACCGGCTCATATTGGTACGAGAAGGAAACTACGATACCTACTTATCCAGAAGTCTTAAAACTGGCTATCCTATGTCTGACTATGATTGCGCTGTTTTTGTCTCGACGGTTTTTTGGAAAAATTTTTATAAATACAATAACTTTTCATACAGGCTTCAAGGGCTTGACGCTGGTGTGGTCATCGGGCAATCGTTGGAAGTGGGCAATCGGATGGGATTCTCTGCACAGGTGTGCTACCAGTTTCTTGATCGGGCGGTCAACCATTTGCTGGGGTTGTCTGAGCAAGATGAAAGTGTGTATGCGGTAATCCCATTATCTGTGAATCAATCGAGCGATTGTGCCGAACCCGATTATCGCATAGTGGAATGTACTTCTTCCGACGAACTGTGCCAGGAAGTTCCAATATTGAAACATGGTACCTATAACCGTTCAAAGAGAGTTATTGATTATCCGATGCTGAGGAAATTGAATGAAGCATCCTTGATCGAAACAACAAAGTCATTCGTGAAGGTTAGAAAAAATAAAAAGCCTGCAGTTTCAGGTCCGGAAATAATCTTTCTGCCATTTACGGAAAGCTTTTCGTATGATCTTGCATCCGTTTGTAGAGAACGGCATTCACCTGATATAGATTTTGTAATAGACAAAGTGAGTCAAGCACAACTCTCCACATTGTTGAAAGAAACATTTTCTTTCCGGTATTGGAATGACCTCGACGAAACTGATGGGAATATCGAGACCCGTGTTTCTTTGTATGGCAGTTTTTATCACGCAGAGGGAGTTCCGGATGGTGCATACTCTTACAGCAATAGCACGCATACACTGCATAGGATAAACAAAGGGGATTACCGGGAGTTTTTACAAAATGGACTAACAATGCCTACTGTGAATATGTATCAGGTTCCTATTTGTATGCATGTCGCTGGAGAAAGGGACCACCTTAAAGAAGCATTAGGATATAGGGGTTATCGCATTCAACAAATGGAAGCGGGTATTCTTGTACAGCGTATGCTCTTGGCCGCATGTGCCTTGGGGATGGGAGGGCACCCGCTGCTGGGCTTTGATGCGGTCCATTGCGATGAATTTTACAGGATTGCTTTGCAGGGAAGAACCTGCTTAATTCAAGTCCCGATAGGGCCATACCGGCCGCGTGCCTGGTTAAAAGGGAGTTTGCATAGTTAGAAGGAACAGAGCAGTTTTTTCATAGCATGCCCGCTCCTTTCAAAGGAGGAATGCAATGCAGGCATTTATTTGCGGATAAGGGTAACGGACAGTTTAACATTGCTACGGCATGTTAAACTGTTTTTTTATGATAAACGCGGAGTTTTTGTCCAACTTTTCGAGTGTATGCCATCGTCCAAGCACTCTATTTTTTATGCAAACATACAATATGGTTGCGTATGGTTTGAGCAAGAGTGAAAGAAGGTGACGGACTTTGATGTTGACAGATATGCAGATTGTCGCCATGGGCGGAGATGCCAGACAATTAGAGATTATAAAAAAACTGACAGAACTGGATGCAAAAATATTACTGGCCGGATTTGAACAACTGGATCAGCCTTTTTCCGGAGCAGTAAAAGAAAAAGTACAAGACATCGATTTTTCAGAAATCGATGCAATTATTCTCCCGGTGCCAGGTACAGATCCGGAGGGTGCTGTAGAAACGATTTTTTCGAACGAAAAAATAGTACTTACTGAAAAAATACTTCATCGGACGCCTTCTCATTGCACAGTCTATTCCGGTATCAGTAACAGTTACTTGGATCAGATTACTGAAAAAACGCAGCGGAAACTAGTCAAACTGTTTGAAAGAGACGATGTCGCTATTTATAATTCCATTCCCACAGTAGAAGGTACAATCATGATGGCCATTCAAAATACGGATATCACTATACACCGATCTTCCATTGCTGTATTGGGGTTGGGGAGAGTCGGAATGAGTGTAGCGCGATCATTTTCATTGCTGGGGGCCAAAGTAAAAGTGGGAGCTAGAAAAAGTGAACATATTGCAAGAATTACCGAAATGGGCCTCGAACCTTTTCATTTGAGCGATTTGAGAAATGAAGTGAAAGATATTGATATTTGTATTAATACCGTCCCTCATCTGATTGTCAATGCAGCTGTGATTGCACAAATGCCATCTCATACTTTGATTATCGATTTGGCTTCCAAACCAGGGGGCACTGATTTCCGCTATGCTGAAAAGCGCGGAATTAAGGCACTCCTGGCTCCCGGACTGCCGGGAATTGTTGCTCCTAAGACAGCCGGACAAATATTGGCAAATGTACTTTCTCAATTATTGAGTGAAGATCTTGCCAGCCGAAAGGGGAATGAAGCATGAGCTTAAAAGGAAAACGCATTGGTTTTGGTTTGACAGGTTCCCATTGTACGTACGACCAGGTGCTTCCTGAAATTGTGAAGCTTGTAAATGCAGGAGCAGAAGTCGTGCCGGTTGTAACTTATACAGTCAAAAGTACCGATACAAAATTTGGGGACAGTGAAGATTGGCTTGCAAAAATTGAAAGTGCTGCAGGAAGAAAAGTCATTGCCTCAATAGTAGATGCTGAACCTCTGGGACCGAAAGAACCGCTGGATTGCATGGTTATTGCTCCGCTTACCGGTAATTCAATGAGCAAATTTGCCAACGCATTGACCGACAGTCCTGTGTTAATGGCTGCTAAAGCCACATTAAGAAATAGAAAACCTGTAGTGTTAGGCATTTCAACAAATGATGCTTTAGGTTTAAATGGTGTTAATTTAATGAAGCTCATGGCTGCCAAAAATATTTACTTCATCCCATACGGCCAGGATGACCCGGAGAAAAAGCCAACTTCCATGGTAGCACGGATGGAATTGCTCCCGGCTACTGTAGAAGCAGCCATTAACGGGTATCAGCTTCAACCTGTCATTATCGAACGTTTTAGGGATTTTGCCTGACCCTATGCCGGGAAAAGAATGTCCATAAACATTCTTTTCCCTCCCATTTAATCTTTTGCTTAAAAATCATTCAAATAGCAGGCTAAAGTGTGATAGAATGATAATTATTGAATTAATCCTTATAACCATTGTGCAGGTAAGCCAGGATTAGGAGGAGAGTCTTCAAATGGAGAAAACTACAGGATATCATGTCGCCGTTATGGGTGCGACAGGAGCAGTAGGACAACAGATCTTGAAAACGTTGGAGAGAAGGGACTTTCCAATAAAGAAGTTAACGTTGCTGTCATCTGCTCGTTCAGCAGGAAAACAAGTGCATTTTAAAGGGGAAACCCTCACGGTTGAGGAAGCTGTCCCTGAATCATTCGAAGGAGTAGACATTGCACTATTCAGTGCCGGGGGAAGCGTGTCCAAGAAGTTTGCGCCGGAAGCCGTTAAACGCGGGGCGATTGTTATAGATAATACAAGTGCATTCCGTATGGATCCGGAAGTGCCGCTTGTAGTACCGGAAGTAAATGAAGAAGCGATAAATAATCATAAAGGGCTTATTGCCAATCCGAACTGCTCAACCATTCAAATGGTTGCCGCACTTGAACCGATCAGAAAGGCGTTTGGATTAAATAAGGTAATTGTTTCAACATACCAGGCAGTATCAGGGGCTGGAGCCCAAGCAATTGATGAGATGAACAATCAATCAAAGGCCATCCTTGATGAAGAAGAATTTACGCCTGAAATTTTGCCGGTTGGCGGGGCAGACAAACATTATCAAATAGCCTTTAATGTTATACCCCAAATTGACCAATTTGCAGACAATGGCTATACCTTGGAAGAAATGAAAATGATTAATGAAACGAAAAAAATCATGAATCATCCATCATTGAAGGTTGCAGCTACATGTGTACGCCTTCCGGTTGAAACTGGCCATTCAGAATCTGTATATATCGAAGTTGGACAAAATGATGTAACAGTTGAGGATATTCAGGAAATCCTATCTCAAGCACCAGGAATAACACTTCAAGATGATCCAAACGAGCAACTCTATCCGATGCCGGCATTTGCAGCGGGTAAAGACGATGTATTCGTAGGAAGAATTCGCCGCGATTTGGATGAAGAAAATGGATTTCACCTATGGATCGTATCAGACAATCTGTTAAAAGGAGCAGCTCTCAATACGGTCCAAATTGCTGAAAGCCTTGTGAAATTAGGTTTGGTTACAGCGCCGCAGCACAGTTAAATTTATATATTGGGGTGTTAGAATGAAGGTTGTTGTTCAGAAGTTTGGCGGAACGTCTGTAAGAAACAGTGAAACTCGTGCACAAGCCAAAAGCCATATTCAAAAAGCGATTGACAATGGCTATAAAGTGGTTGTAGTTGTGTCTGCTATGGGGCGCAAAGGAGATCCATATGCGACAGATACTTTGCTTGGTTTAATCGGTGACAAGCAAACCACTGTTACAAATAGAGAAAAGGATATGCTTGTATCTTGCGGGGAGACAATCTCAAGCGTTGTTTTTGCACATATGCTGAATGAAAGTGGTATTCGTGCAACAGCAATGTCTGGTGCTCAAGCCGGATTTGTAACCAATGCCGAATACACAAATGCAAAAATTCTAAGAATGAACTGTGAACGCCTGGAGCAAACGCTCCAATCACATGATGCCATAGTTGTTGCCGGTTTCCAGGGAGCAGCGGAGAATGGAGATATGACTACAATCGGACGCGGCGGCAGCGATACTTCGGCTGCAGCCTTGGGAGCCGCTTTAAATGCAGAGTTTATCGATATCTTTACGGATGTTGAGGGCATGATGACGGCGGACCCGAGAATTGTAAAAAAAGCACGCCCATTGCCGGTTGTCACATATGATGAAGTATGTAACATGGCGTATCAAGGTGCAAAAGTCATACATCCGCGTGCCGTAGAGATTGCCATGCAAGCTAAAATTCCTTTAAGAATCAGGTCAACGTATTCTGACTCCCCGGGCACACTGGTAACCACCTTGGACCGAAAGAGGCAGCAGCCGGAAGTACGTGAACAACTTGTAACCGGGATTGCCCATGTGGAAAATATTTCTCAAATTAAAGTATCCGCCAAAAAAGGGCAATACAACTTTCAGGCTGAAGTTTTTAAAGCGATGGCTAATGAAAAGATCAGTGTAGATTTTATTAACATATCACCCAACGGAGTTGTTTACACAATCCCTGAGCATACTGTGGAACGGGCTGTTGCTGCTTTGCAGGAAGCCGGGTATGATCCCGCCGTCGAACCCCAATGTGCTAAAGTCTCTATTGTCGGTGCCGGGATTGCCGGTGTCCCTGGTGTAACTGCAAAAATCGTTACAGCGCTGGCTGAACAAGAAATACGGATTTTGCAATCGGCTGACAGCCATACAACAATTTGGGTCCTTGTGGAAGGAAAAGATTTGGCCAATGCAGTCAATGCATTGCACGATGTATTTGAATTACAGAATGAAAAAATTGAATATGAATTATATGATTGAGGTGTAGGGTATGGCTCAATTTGGCAGGGTATCCACAGCAATGGTGACCCCTTTTGACAACAAGGGAAATATTGATTTCCAAAAAACAACAAAACTTGTAGACCATCTGATCAGCCGTGGTACGGATTCTTTGGTTGTTGCTGGTACTACAGGTGAATCTCCTACTTTGACAACAGAGGAAAAGCTGGCGCTTTTTGAGCATGTTGTTAAAGTAGCAGCAGGACGGATTCCTGTCATTGCTGGAACAGGCAGCAATAATACGTATGCATCCATTGAATTCACAAAAAAAGCTGAAGATCTCGGTGTCGATGCAATCATGCTTGTCGCGCCTTATTATAATAAACCGAACCAAGCAGGTTTATATAAACATTTCGAGGCAATTGCACAATCTACCAAATTGCCTGTAATGCTCTATAATATACCTGGAAGATCTTCGGTCAATGTTATGCCTGAGACGATTATTGAGCTGTCAAAAATTGATAACATTGTTGCTGTGAAAGAGGCGAGCGGCGACCTTGACGCCATGGCCAAAATTATAGCCCATACGGATAAAGACTTCTTGCTGTACAGTGGTGATGATTCTTTTACATTGCCGATACTTTCCATTGGCGGTGTTGGTGTAGTTTCAGTTGCCAGCCATGTAATCGGTGACGAGCTGCAAGACATGGTTCAATCCTTCTTTAATGGAGATCATGCAAGAGCAGCGGCGATACACAGGAAGCTTCTTCCGTTCATGCGGGGGATTTTTCGAGCCCCAAGTCCCGGGCCTATCAAAACGGCTATGCAGATGTCCGGATTTGATGTCGGGTCAGTACGCCTGCCTTTGGTCCCTCTGACAGAGGAAGAAAGATTGGAATTGCAATCAGTCATGCTTTCAACCAAGTTAATAAGCAGCTAATGAGATCCCCCTCTGGCACAATGAGGAAATTCCTTCGTGCCGGAGGGGTTTTTAGGCTTTCATTTTCTTGTGTTCATGTGTATATGAAGGGAAACAAACATGTATCGTTGTTCCCGCACCTGCTGTACTTTCTATTTTCATTTTACCATTGTGATTTTTTATAATACGATTGCAGATCATTAACCCCAAGCCAGTCCCCTGTTCTTTCGTACTATAAAAAGGTTCTCCCAGTTTGGATAATCGCTCATCTGGAATTCCTATCCCGGAATCTTTGATTTGTGTAATAATTTTCCCGTTTTCGGGGTAAGCGGAAATTTCAATGGTTCCGCCATCAGGCATGGCCTCAATGGCATTTTTTATTAAATTAATATAGACCTGTTTTAACTTGTCAGCCTCACCCTCAATACATTGATGGGTCAATTGGATGTGTGAGTGGATTTCCACATTTCGAAGAAGAGCTTCGGATTTGAATAAATCAATTGTATCTTCTATTAAAGCTCCGATATGGACCTTTTCTGTTTTGGAAGGCTGCGGCTTGGCAAGAATTAATAAATCGCTTACAATTTCCTCAATCCGTTCTAATTCGCTTAGCATCACCTCAAAATAATCATTATGAGATTCTTTTCTTAATAATTGTGTAAAACCTTTAATAGCCGTCAAAGGGTTACGGATTTCATGCGCGATTCCAGCGGCCAGCTGACCGACTACAGACAATTTCTCTGTTCGGTGAATCAGTTCTTCGGTTTTTTTCTGCTCGGTTAAATCTCTGATTACAATATGAAATGATTCCCTTTCTTTATAAATGGTGGGAATAAGCTTAATTCCTACATGCTTCTTTATTCCGTCATGCCTGGAAAAGGTTAGCTCCGAAGGATGGTTGGCCAATTGATCTTTCATTTGGTGATTGATTACATCATGGGCTTCAGAGGAGACAAAATCAAAGATGGACTTGCCGATCACTTCTTCCTTGCTGGTTACCCCAAATAATTTTTTGCCGGAATCATTTATATAAAGGCAACTTCCGTCCCTTGTAATGATTCCGACGGTATCCTGGAAGTTTTCTACTAATTGGCGATACATATCTTTTTGTTCTTCCAATTCTGCCTCGGCTGTCAGCTGAGCAGTTACATCCCTGGTAATACATGAAAATCCTGTTTGCTCAGGATGTTGTGAATAGGGGATCATTGTTGTTTCGAGCCATATATAATCGCCTTCCTTTTTGCAAAAGCGATAGGTAATCCTTTCATAATCTGAGTTTGTCCATTCAGCAGGAAGCCTTTCCCGATCACTGGGATGGATGAAGTCGATAAGGCAAGTATCCATCAGCTCATTTTGCTCGTATCCAAGTAAAGGCTTGCAGGTGGGGGATACATAGATAAATTCTCCGTTACTCGCGTGAAATGAAAATAGAAAGTCCGAATATTGCACAATGGACCGGTAAATCTCAAGTTCTTGCAGCAAAGTGCCTTGCTTCATGTCACATCTCCTTTTTCATTCAAATACTAAATGACATAATTATGGCAATTGTAACATATTTTCGAGAATATTTTACCGGTTCTATAGACTCAAATTACTGTATACGATCTATTTTCCGTATTGGTTGATCATGGAATTCACAATCAAGTATAATAAACGTTAACTGATGAAGATCGGGAATATTTCACCATGGGAGGAAGAAATAATTTGAACAAAGTACAAAATGACAGCATAAAAATCATCCCGCTGGGAGGAGTAGGCGAAATTGGAAAAAATATGTATGTCATCGAAATCGATCAAGACATTTTTATTATTGATGCCGGGCTGAAATTTCCGGAAAACGAGATGCTTGGAATCGACATAGTAATTCCGGAAACCACATGGCTGGAAGAGCAAAAAGACCGTGTAAAGGCTATCTTCCTGACACATGGCCATGAAGATGCCATCGGAGCCCTTCCGTATGTTTTACAGAAAGTACACGCACCGGTATATGGTACGAAATTGACGGTGGCGCTTGCTAAAGAAAAAGTGAAAGAATTTGGTTTGAAAACGGCAAACCGATTCCATACCATCAAATCGACTTCGAGAATAAAATTCGACCGTACGGTGGCAACTTTTTTTCATACGACGCACAGCATTCCGGATTCCATTGGCATCTGCCTGCAAACCTCTGAAGGAAAGATCGTCCATACCGGGGATTTTAAATTTGACCAGGCAGCTCCAAAAGGGTACCGTGCTGAAATCGGCAAGATGGCAAGTATCGGAGATTCCGGCGTACTTGCGTTGTTATCCGATAGTACCGAAGCGGAAAATCCCGGATTTACAACTTCAGAGGCTGTTACGGAACGGGAGCTTTCAAATACATTTCATTCTGCTCAAGGAAGGATTATTATTGCCAGTTTTGCATCTAATTTTATTCGTATTCAACAGGCTCTTGATGCGGCATATGAAAATGGAAGAAAAGTGGCTGTTGTAGGCAAAAGCATTGAACGCAGCCTGCAAGTGGCCCTAAAATTAAATTATTTATCGTTGGCATCAGATGACCTAGTCATACCCGTTACAGATCTTCCAAAGTATGAAGATCATGAAATTGTTATTATTTCGACCGGAATGATGGGCGAGCCTTTAGAAGCTCTGCAAAAAATGGCCAAGCAAAACCATAAGCAGATTAATATTAAAAAAGGGGATACTGTGCTGATTACTGCCACTCCTTCACCCGGCCTTGAAACATTTATGTATAAAACAATCGATTTGTTATACCGTGCAGGCGCATCGGTAAGCACTCCATATTTTAAGATTCATGTTTCGGGACATGGCAGCCAGGAAGATCTTAAAATGATGCTGAATCTGATGAAACCGAAATTTTTCATCCCCATCCAGGGTGAATACCGCATGCTGTTTTCTCACGCAAAATTGGCTGAACATACGGGTGTACAAAAGAATCACATCTTAATACCTGTTAATGGTGAAGTGATAGAATATAAAAATGGGCGTATGACAGCCGGGGGCAAAGTACCAGCAGGGAATGTGCTGATTGACGGAATTGGAGTAGGAGATGTAGGCAATATTGTACTGAGAGACCGAAAATTGCTTTCGCAAGACGGAATTTTTACAGTCGTAGTAACACTTGATAAAAAGAACAAAAGAATCGCGTCCGGTCCTGAAATAATCTCTCGTGGTTTTGTATATGTCAGAGAGTCGGAAAAGTTAATTGAAGAATCCACAAAAATGGTTCAATCTATTGTTGAACAAGCCATTTCGGTAGGGTCTTTTGACTGGTCGGGGATCAAGCAAGATATTCGTGACCGTTTAAATCAATTTTTATTTGAACAGACAAAACGTAAACCGATGATATTGCCAATTATCATGGAGATCTGATAGGCATAGGCAATCGATACAGGAATGGCTTGAATGTACACAATAACCAATTGATCACATACTGTGGCAGTCCCGTTTGTACATAAGGGGCTGCTTTTTTTATGATTGAGGATATTTATAAACGAGCTATCATCTTATCACGAACTATTTCTGATTGACGGTGAACAGGCGGGGGAAACACAGTTCGGGTAAATGAGCAAAGTGAGTCCGAATCCATCATTTTTTCGGGAATCAGATGAATGGCTGAATTTATTCGTATGAAAATCTCCAAGCCGTTACATACTATCGTCAACGATCTATTCTCTTGGGAGGAGTTCCATGCAGAGCAATTATTCATCTAATCCTGGATTTGCGGGTGCGCAGCCGCAGCAGCCCGAGCAAAACCCCGAATCAAAGCCATCGAGCAGCCTAGTGGAGAAAATCCAGCAACTGGGGCAAACCAATGTACCTGATATGGGACAGGATGCAAACATTCACTGTCTTACTATCATTGGGCAAATTGAGGGACATATGCAGCTTCCTCCGCAAAATAAAACAACAAAATACGAACACCTGATTCCACAACTTGTAGCAATAGAGCAAAATCCCAAAATTGAAGGCCTCCTAGTCATTCTAAATACAGTAGGCGGTGACGTGGAGGCCGGACTGGCCATATCTGAAATGATATCCACTTTATCCAAGCCTTCCGTATCCATTGTTTTGGGGGGAGGCCACTCAATCGGTGTTCCGATTGCTGTATCTTGTTCTCATTCATTCATTGCAGAAACGGCGACCATGACCATTCATCCCATTCGTTTAACCGGACTGGTGATCGGTGTTCCGCAATCGTTTGAATATATGGATAAAATGCAGGAACGGGTCATTAATTTTGTTACGAAGCATTCCGGCATTACCGAGGAGACGTTCAAAGACCTGATGTTTGCCAAAGGGAATTTAACACGTGATATTGGTACTAATGTCATCGGTGCAGATGCTGTGAAATATGGGCTCATTGATGAGGTCGGCGGGTTAGGAGAGGCCATGAAAAAATTAAATGAAATGATTGTAGCCAATAGAGCAAAGGAAGACGAAGGTGAGATGCTGCAATGATTATCCACTCCATTGTACCTCCTGAACACATTTTCCCTGTCGATGACGCAGCTTTTTCCAATCGGACACACTGTCTGTGGAATAATATACCTTTGCTGGTCGAGCAATCAGGACAGTCTTGCAAAGTAGTCCGGATTATAAGCAGTAATCCCTCTGATTATTTGCGAACCGAGATTCAACCGGGAACCAATCTTCACATAAATGACATTCAATTTAATTAACACGCAAGAGGTATTCAAAGCTAAAGATTAGCAGGATACTGCATTTATACAGGAAAGAAGATGACGAAGACTCCTGCGTGACTACAGGCCTCGGTGAGTCCCTCGCTGTACGACGGCACAAGGAGGCTCACCGGACCCTCGCGAAAAAGCGGAGGATATTTTGGGGACGGGTTATAAATTGTTCGGATTTTCTTTGACATTAACTCATCAAGCCCCTTTGTATTAGCCAGTTGCTGTGAAATATGAAATTCTATATCATCACGTGCCGGCAAGCCTCGCGCCCCTTTATTCCATCCAATTCTCTTAAAGATTCAAATTCTCCAGTGATTGTCATCTCATCGATCAAAGGGTCTAGCCAATCATGTAAGTTTTGTTCGTCTGTTCCAATAGCCCTTTGACTGGCTGGTAATGGGTCCATTGCAAATTGCCGCAAATAAACGCTCATCTTCTTTTGCAAATATCATGGCCCGTAATCATCGTTTCGAATTCAACCCTCAGCCCATACTTGAAGGTATCTCCAAAGTTTCTACATATATGCGGTATGATCTGCCGGGAGTCAATGCAGCATTTTGTTCCTCCTGGATTCCCGCCAATTCTAACATTACTTGATACATGTCCTCCAATAATTTAAATTTATCCGAATCATCCCTACGAATAAGCAACTTTTCAAAGTATCTTTAATCAGGCGATTTAGGCCTTCCGGCGTCCTGGTAACATTGTTATAGTAAATTGACCCGCAAGCAAATCTTCCATCAGGCATGGCCATGTTGAGTGAATGAATTCCGCCTTTTAAAGCCTCCCCCAGTTTTGTGGCTGTATCGAAATCATCACCTTCAATCTTTTCGTTTTTGATATAAATTATAAAAGGCTTATAATTCCCCGTTGTTCTTCGAATTTACTCTTTTTCAGTGTGGGTTTTCTTATATTTCACTGCTGCTGTTGGCTGACGGTATCTTCTGCAGGGCTGGAGCCTGCCAGCAGTACTTTCAACAAGGAAAAGCAAGCAGCTATTCCCTTTTAACAACCATAAACGTGAATGGGGATCTCAAGCGCCCGAATGAGACGAAGTCCTCCACAATGGTTACTGGAAAAAACCTTGTTCAAATATAGAAAAACAGGAAAAACTTCCTAAAGTGTCCAAGTTATATGTGTTATAATGGGAGGATAAACAGCTCATATGTTCTTGTTTGAGCAGTATGTGAAAGTCATTCTTAAAGATCAAAATGATCGATGAGGCAAGGTGATACATATGGCGAAAAAGAAAAAAAGAAGAAGCCGCAAGTCTGACCAGAAACTGAAAAAGATTTTGAAATTCGAACTTGCGGGTATTATATTAATAGCATTAACGTTAATTTCGATTATTGAACTTGGGGCTGTGGGACGGGGAATTTCTCACTTTTTCTATTTTTTGCTTGGTGAATGGTATATGGCAGGATTGCTGGCGACATTATGGATTGCCGGTTTTTTCATTATTAAAAGAGAGTGGCCGCCCTTTTTCAAAGGAAGAATCATCGGACTTTATTTTATTATGGCCAGCTTGCTGCTGCTGGCGCATATGCGGCTTTTTGGTCTGATGAATCAGGAAGGAATGCTTACAAACACCAGTGTGATTAAAAGTACATACAGTTTGTTTATTCAAATCATGAATGGGGAAGCATCTACACATGATTTGGGCGGAGGAATCATTGGTGCTATTTTGTTTTCAGCGTTTCATCTGCTGTTTGATACAGCAGGCACAAAAATCGTCAGCTTTTTTCTCATTTTGATCGGGCTTATTTTAATGACGGGAAAAACCATGGGCGAGTATGTAGAAAAAGCAGGGAAAAAATCAGGAGCATTCATAAAAGCCCAGTGGTCCGGTTTCATAGAAGATATCAAAGAGTGGAACAAAGAAAGATTATCCAAAAAAGAGGCCAAAAAGCAAGAAAAAGAAGATGCAAGAGACTCAGATGACCAGCCCCCGCTCATTGTTGAACACCAAGCGGAGCTTATTTATCCTGAAGAACCTGCAGAATCGGCAGAACCACTTATTTCGAGCTTCTCAGAAAAAAATGTTTCGGTTCAAAACGCAGATGTGGACGAGCCGGAAGAAATAAAAGAAGAACAACCGGATCTGCCAGCGAATCTGACATTTACAGAGGTGGAAAATAAGGACTATCAATTGCCGCCATCCAGTCTGCTATCCAAGCCAAAAGCAGCTGACCAGAGCAATGAATACAAACTGATTCATGCCAACGCGGCGAAGCTTGAGAAAACCTTTCAAAGTTTTGGTGTAAAGGCTCGCGTAACACAGGTTCACTTAGGGCCAGCCGTGACAAAATATGAGGTTCATCCCGATGCAGGTGTAAAGGTAAGCCGCATCGTCAGTCTCAGTGACGATCTGGCACTGGCATTGGCGGCAAAGGATATTAGAATTGAAGCCCCAATCCCCGGGAAGTCGGCCATTGGCATAGAAGTTCCGAACTCTGAAATAGCGGTAGTTTCTTTGCGAGAAGTGTTGGAAGCGAAAGAACACCAAAAGCCGGAAGCTAAGCTCCAGATAGGTCTTGGCCGTGATATAACAGGCGAAGCAGTGGTAGCTGAATTAAATAAAATGCCCCACCTGTTGGTTGCGGGTGCCACAGGAAGCGGAAAAAGCGTCTGTATCAACGGAATTATTACAAGTATTTTAATGAGAGCCAAGCCTCATGAGGTTAAAATGATGATGATTGACCCCAAAATGGTGGAGTTAAATGTCTATAACGGAATACCGCATTTACTTGCGCCGGTTGTAACCGATCCGAAAAAAGCTTCCCAAGCTCTCAAAAAAGTGGTCAACGAGATGGAAAGGCGCTATGAATTATTTTCACATACAGGTACAAGAAATATTGAGGGATACAATGATTATATCCGCCGGGAAAATGCTGAAGAAGAGGATCAGCAGCCGCTTTTGCCCTATATTGTTGTCATTGTAGATGAATTAGCGGACTTGATGATGGTAGCATCCAACGATGTCGAAGACGCAATTACAAGACTGGCACAAATGGCACGGGCTGCAGGCATTCATTTGATCATTGCGACTCAACGGCCTTCCGTGGATGTCATCACAGGTGTGATCAAAGCGAATATTCCTTCGCGAATTGCCTTTGCAGTATCATCTCAAACAGATTCCAGAACAATCCTGGACAGTGGAGGAGCTGAGAAACTACTCGGAAGAGGTGATATGCTGTTTCTGCCTGTAGGTGCGTCCAAGCCCGTCCGTATACAAGGTGCGTTTTTGTCAGACCAGGAAGTGGAAGATGTCGTTCAGTTTGTCATTTCCCAGCAAAAAGCACAATATCAGGAGGATATGATCCCTGATGATATTCCGGAAACCACTTCCGATGTCGAGGACGAACTGTATGAGGAGGCCGTACAGCTGATCGTGGAAATGCAGACGGCATCCGTTTCTATGCTGCAAAGACGATTCAGAATTGGGTATACAAGGGCGGCGAGGCTGATTGATGAAATGGAAGCACGTGGAGTCGTGGGTCCTTACGAAGGCAGCAAACCAAGGACGGTGTTAATTTCTCGAACCGAAGAACAAACCTCATAGATTGGAATAACGGTAGGGACCGTTGTATATAATGATAAGATTGGACATACGATAATGATAGCCGGTAAACTGGCTTTAAGAAAAAGGAGGCGTAAAAGATGCCGCTGCTTTATGAGAAAACTTTACCTATGCAAGGGTATACCCTGCACATGATACAAACGGATAAATATAAAACAAATACGTTGATATGGAAAATGAAAGCACCGCTAAAAAAAGAAACTGTCACCTACAGAGCTCTGCTCCCTCACGTGTTACAGAGCAGTACAAAAAAACATCCATCAACGGCCAAGCTGCGCACTTATCTGGATCATTTATACGGTGCTGCCCTTCAGACGGATCTCAGTAAAAAAGGGGACTATCATATTATTACGATCACGATCGAGATAGCCAATGAAGCTTTTCTAAAAGATTCCACTCCTTTGCTTGAAAAGGCGTTCCATCTGCTTAAGGAAGTTCTGCTCGATCCTCATGCAGATAACGGCGCATTCGACAAAGAGACTGTTGAACAGGAAAAAAGATCATTAAAACAGCGGATTCAATCTGTATATGATGATAAGATGCGCTATGCAACTCATCGTGTGACAGAGGAAATGTGCAAAGGTGAACCATATGCTTTATATGTTCACGGAGAGTATGACCAGGTAGGCGACATCACTCCGGCTTCTCTTTACTCGTATTATGAGCAGGCGCTGCAGGAAGATGAGATGGACTTATATATAATCGGTGATGTTGATTCAGCCGAAGTCGAAAGGTATTGCCAAACCATAGAATTGAAAAACCGTACACCTCAACAAGTATCAAAACAAATGAGAGCAGAATCATCGGAAACAAAAGAGATTATTGAAAGGCAAGATTTAAAGCAGGGTAAGTTAAACATCGGTTATCGAACAAATATTTTTTATGGCGACCCGGATTATTTTTCTTTACAGGTCCTAAATGGGCTTTTTGGAGGATTTCCACATTCCAAACTGTTTATTAACGTACGGGAAAAAGCGAATCTTGCCTATTATGCAGCAAGCCGGCTTGAAAGCCATAAAGGGTTACTGATGGTCATGTCAGGTATAGATAATAAAAATTACGATCAGGCGGTCCGTATTATTAAAGAGCAGATGGAAGCCATGAAGAACGGTGATTTCTCTGATCAGGAAATTGAACAGACAAAAGCAGTCATTCAAAATCAATTCCTGGAAACCATCGATACAACACGGGGGTTGACAGAGCTGCTTTATCATAATGTCGTGGCAGACCAAAATATCACCCTGGAAGAATGGCAAAGTGCGATTGCAAACATAACAAAAGACCAAATCATGGAGGCAGCCCGTAAAATTGAACTGGACACCATATACTTTTTAACCGGAGTAAAGGAGGGGCCCCAATCATGAACACTATATACTTCGACCAATTAAAAGAAACGGTTTATCATGAAACATTGCCGAATGGACTGCAAGTATATGTATTGCCAAAGAAAGGGTTTAACAAGACATACGCCACTTTTACAACAAAATATGGCTCTGTAGATAATACCTTTATTCCTTTACATGATACGGAACTCCATACAGTTCCTGATGGAATTGCCCATTTTCTTGAACATAAAATGTTTGAGAAAAAAGACGGGGATGTCTTTCAATTGTTCAGCAAACAGGGGGCCTCTGCCAATGCATTTACATCATTTACAAGAACGGCTTATTTGTTCTCCAGTACCTCCAATGTTGAACAGAATTTAAGTACACTGATACAGATGGTTCAAGAGCCCTATTTTACGGAGCAGACCGTAGAGAAAGAAAAAGGAATTATCGGGCAGGAGATCACCATGTATGATGATAATCCGGATTGGAGACTGTATTTTGGGCTGATTGAAAATCTGTTCCATCGCCATCCGGTAAAAATTGATATTGCCGGGACCATTGAGTCTATTTCGCATATTACAGCCGATCTGCTCTATCTTTGCTACAATACGTTCTACCATCCAAGCAATATGATATTTTTTGTTACAGGACCCGTCGACCCCGATAAAATCATAGAGTTTGTCAAGGAAGATCAAAAGAGCAGAAAATTTGATCCTGCACCTCAAATAACCAGGCATTTTGAAGAGGAGCCCGAGAATGCTGCAAAGAAAAAGCAAGTCATTCTCATGGATGTGCAAACGCCAAAGTGTATGGTCGGCGTAAAAGCTCCTCATTTTGAGGGTACTGGGGAGGACATGTTAAGAAAAGAATTGACCATTCAAATATTGCTCGATATCCTCTTTGGCAAAAGTTCAACAAATTACGAAAAGCTGTATAAGGAAGGTCTGATCGATGAAACTTTTCAATTTGATTATACACAGGAAGAAGGTTTTGGATTCGCTGTAATGGGCAGTGATACAAGTGAGCCGGATCTCCTTGCAGAGCGCCTGCAGAACATGGTATTGAATACCGAAGAACAATTGAGTGAAGAAGAGCTTGAACGAGCCAAAAAAAAGCGAATTGGAAACTTTTTAAGGGCGTTTAATTCCCCTGAATTTATTGCAAATCAGTTTACCCGGTATAAATTAAATGATATGAACTTATTTGATGTTGTGCCGGTCATTGAAAATATTGCATTTACTGATATAAAGTCAGCGGCGCATCAGTTTTTTTCCGAGGAACGAATGTCTGTTTGTCAAGTGGTGCCAAAGAAATAGTAAAACCCGGCCTATTTGCCGGGATTTTTTTATGGGAAAGAGGAAAAATGAGTATGAAACGTTTTGCATTAATTACCGGAGCAAGTGGAGGAATAGGTGCAGCGACAGCAAAGATTTTGGCAAAAGAAAATTGGAATCTTTATTTACATTACCATTCCAACGGCAAAAGAATTTCAGAGCTGATGAATGAGTTAAAAGGATATCCGATCGAAGTGATCCCCATTCAGGCTGATTTATCGGTTGAGGACGGGTGCAGACAACTGCTTCAAAACATCTTTCAACTGGATGCCATAGTTTATTCGAGCGGTAATGCACCTTTTGGGCTCTTCTCGGATTTGGAAGATGAAACGATGGAGACCGCCATTCAGCTGCATGTGAAAAGCCCGCTGATCTTGGTCAGAAACCTGCTCCCCAAGCTAATGAGGAATCCCAGGTCTCATATTATAATGATCAGTTCTGTTTGGGGACAGACCGGTGCTGCCTGTGAAGTGATCTATTCCACTGTGAAAGGGGCTCAAATTTCTTTTACAAAAGCATTAAGCAAAGAGGTGGCCGGTTCAGGGGTCAGGGTAAACTGTGTGGCACCCGGCGCTGTGGAAACGGGAATGCTGAACCGGTTCACGGAAGAAGAGCTGGAACAGCTGCAAGATGAAATCCCTCTGGGCCGGCTGGCAGCTCCTGAAGAAATTGCTGACACGGTATCCTTTTTAATGTCTCCAAAAGCAGCCTATATTACGGGACAAGTGATTGCTGTTAATGGGGGATGGTATACATAATATATGAAATGTAAACCTGAAAAATAATATGCATATTCCCTTCATTCATGCAGATAATAAAATTGTAAGAAAATGTGAAGGAGGCATACTATCATGTCAGTACTTGATAACTGGGAGCAATGGAAAAACTTTCTTGGTGATCGTTTGGACCAGGCTCAACAGCAAGGCATGTCGCAGGATATCATTAATCAAATGGCCCATCAAGTCGGTGATTATCTTGCACAGCAGGTAGATCCGAAAAACGAGCAAGAGCGGGTGCTTGCTGATTTATGGTCTGTTGCTTCTGAAGAAGAACAGCAGGCAATTGCCAGTGTAATGGTCAAACTTGTTGAAAATAACAGCTCTAACTAATAATGAATGATGAAATAGAGAGGAGGTTTCCTCTCTCAGGCTGTCGAGAAACCCTCGACAGCCTTTTTAATTATTTATAATATTTGTTCTTTCACCGTTTTAATTTGTTAAAATAAAAATAACAAAATATGGCGGTGATAAAGTTGCTCCATACAAAATC